>CAMLGG010000302.1 GCA_946479475.1 uncultured Ideonella sp.
TCGCTGAACGGGCGCGCCGCGATCGAGCCGTCGGCGCGCGTCGCGGTGCTGCCGCCGAAGAACCGGCGCGCGAGGTCGTCCAGCGAGCGCCGCCCGCCGCTGGCCGCGCGGATCGACAGGTCGGCCTCGAGCCAGACGAGCGCGGCTTCGTCGTAGTAGTCGGAATGGCGCTGCCACGACTCCCATTCGCGCGACCAGCCGGGGCCGAGCGCGGGGTCGTTCACCGTGTCCTGCAGGGGCCGCCACAGCCGGCCCTGGCGCGCGCCGAGGTCGGCGACGATGTTGGCCAGGCGGTCGCGCACCTGCTCGGGCGTGCTCAGGCCGGCGCGCGCCGCGAGCAGGCGGCCCCAGTACTCGGTCAGGCCTTCGTAGACCCACAGCAGCGAGTTGCCGGTCGGCCGCTGGTAGTCGGCCTGCGCCAGTCCGGCGGGCCGCGCGTGCTTGCCGTTCCACGAATGCACGTACTCGTGGGCGAGCAGTTCGCGGCCGCGGATCGCCTCGTCCCAGTCCTTGAAGTAGTCGGTCCGCAGGGCGTTCTCGCTCGACTCGTGGTGCTCCAGGCCCATGCCGCCGAACTCGTCCGACAGCGCCAGCATCAGGTCGTAGTGGCGGAAGTGCCGCGAGCCGCCGAAGAGGCGATCGGCCTGCGTGACCAGGGCGCGGTGGGCGTCGAGCTGCGCCTTGGCGGCTTCGAGGTCCGAGGCCTCGTCGGCGAAGACGCTCAGCACCACCGGCCGCGCCGCGCCGGGCGCATCGAGCGGGACCTGTTTCAAATGCCGGCCGGCGAACAGCGGCGAGTCGACCAGCGTCTCGACCGACACTTCGCCGAAGGCGACCCATCCATCCGGGCCCGGCTGCACCGGCTCGCCCGCCGGCCCTCGCAAGGCGCTGGCCTGCTGCCACCGCGCCGGCAGCTTCAGCCTGGGCACGACGCGCAGCGCATCGACCGACGGCCCGGCCGGGTAGAGCAGCACGGTCTCCCACTCGATGCCGAGCAGGTTGCGGCCGATGCTCGCGCGGTCTGCGCTGCCGCGCACCGGGGCGAGGTACTGGAAGGACAGCGAGAGCTCGGCGGCGCCGGCGGGCAGGTCGACGACGATGGTGTACGGGTCGGCCGACTCGCGCCGCCAGGCCAGGCGCCGACCGCCGGCCTCCATCGTCAGGCCGGCCAGCCGGGTGGCATCGCCATAGGGCCCGTGGCCTCCGGGCAGGTAGCGCGCATAACGCAGGGCGACGGTCGCAGGGGCCGGCTGGGGCACCGGCAGCGTCTGCTCCACCCGCACGATGCGCCTGTCCAGGTCGGTGGCGTCGACCTTCAGGGCGATGGCGGCCGGCCAGCCCGGCGGCGGCGCGTCGGCTGCGAAGGCCGGCGCCCACGCACAGGCGAGGGCCAGCACGGCGGTGCGAAGGTGACGGTGCATGCGCGGATCCCATGAGCTGAGCCGAGCCGCACCATAACCGAGCCGGCGCCCTGGCCGGCCGCTCCGCCGAGGCGGTCAGTGCAACCCGCGAGTCATGGTCCGGCCGACACGCTGCCGTACAGGCCGCCTTCCTCGTCGCCGACGCCGGCCGCGAAGTACAGCTTGTTCTTGTCCTGCCCGTTCACGCCGTTGCCGAAGGCCATGCCCCACAGGCCGTCGATGTGCAGCTTCTCGCCGTTGGCGTCCTTCAGGTAGCCGAGGAAGCGGCCGGTCTTCGGGTTGTAGGCGGCGATCGTCCCGTTGCCGAAGCTGCCGACCAGGAGGGCGTTGCCGAAGTCGCCGAAGTCGGCCGGCGCCATCGCCATGCCCCAGGGCGCGTTCAGGCCGCGGTGCTTGATCAGGCGGCGCACGAAGTGGCCGTCGAAGTCGAAGACGTCGATGAAGCCCTTGGTCTTGCCGGGCTGCTCGTCCTCGCCGGCCTTGTCGCGCTTGGCGTAGGCCACGTAGAGGAAGTCGCCGAAGGCCTGGATGTTGAACGGCGCGTAGTCGACGTGCAGCAGCGGGTTGGCGAAGCCGCCGTCGGTGGCGACCGGCTGGAAGTGGCCGTCGAAGGCGTCGATGCGGCCGTTGACGAAGTCCGCCGCGAACAGCATGTTGCCGTGCGGGGTGGCCGCGATCGCCATGCCGCGGTAGCTCGCGCCCGGCGTGGTCACGGCGATGATCGCGTTGTTGACGTCGACCCCGGGCGACCAGCCGGAGAGGGTGCCGTCCTCGGTGCAGAAGATGAAGCGGCTGGGACCTTCCTTGCCGTCCTTGGCGACCACGAAGTCGCCGGAGCCGCTGAAGACGATGCCGGTGGGCTCGCCGGGGTCCGTTCCGCTGGCCGGCGGCACGTTGACGACCAGGGATTGCGGCACGCCCGCGCCGTCGTACAGCGTCGAGGTGCCGGTGTGGTTGTTGGCCACCCAGACGAAGCCCACCGGGTTGAAGGCGATGCCCCAGGGGTTCTTGAGATTGGGGTCGGTGTGGTCGGCCGGCACGCTGCCGTCCGAGACCAGGGCATGCACCGTGTACGCCGTGGCGGCCATGGCCGCGGGGGCGCCGAAGACGCCGGCCAGGGCGACCGCCAGGACGGCGGCCATGGGCGGGCGCGTGACGAAGAAACGTCGTTGCATCTGATTCTCCTCGGGAGGGATGACAAGAGGATCCGAAGGGGCGCGGCGGGCTTCATGGGCCCGATGCGCCGGCACGCCGCGGCGGCAGGCGCGGTTCGCCGTCGGTAGGTGCGGCGGTCTTCCATTGCGGTTGCATGCAATGGCCAACGCCGCTTTGGCGTCAGGGATGCTCTTGCCGGGCTGAGCGGGCGCCCCGGCAAACGGGGTGCCGCAAGAAGCCCTGAACGAGGGACGTGCTCAGCGCCTCCAGCCGCGCTGCAGGGCCTGCTGCTCGCCGGCGGCGTCCAGGGCCGGGCCGGCGATGCGCTGGTCGATCTCGGCCAGCAGCGCGGGAGGCAGGGCGGTCGCCGCCTGGCGTGCGTTGCCGTTGCCTGCGGCGGCCGGGGCGGCCTGGACGAGCATCTGGACGGCCCAGTCCTTGTCTTCGCGGCAGGCCAGGCCGGCATGCGACGAAGTGGTGAAGCTGCGGCAATAGCGGCCCGACTGGTCGATGAAGCTCAGGGGCACGGACACGCTGGCGCCCAGCGGCCGCGTGGCCGCGGTCTGGGTGTTCAGGGCCGTCTCCACGCTGCCCTTCGCGACGAACCGGCCGTCGCCTTGCAGGGCAAAACCTTCGGGCGTTGCCGTGCTGCCGCCGGGCCAGTACACGTGGCCGATGAAGAGGGCCGCGGCCACGCTGGCCGCCCATCCGCCCCAGCGCGCCCAGCCCCATCCGGCATCGTTGGCCGCCTCGCGCTCGCGCGCCGCCGCGGCCTTGCGATGCGAGGCGAGCGAGACGACCGGGGCCGGCGCACGGGGCTCCGGCTTCAGCGCATCGAGCAGGCGCGCGGGCACGGGCTCCTCCAGCTCGCTCGCGAAGGCGCGGCGCAGGCCTTCGCGCATGGCCTCGTGTTCGGCCAGGCGGGTCACGAGCGCCGGGTCCGCAGCGAGGGCCGCCTCGACGACCTCGCGCATGGGCGCATCGAGTTCGCCGTCGGCGTAGGCCATCAGCTGTTCGTCGGTGATCGCGGGGGTCGGGTCCATCTCCGGTCTCTTTCTCGATACGTTGTTCAGCGGGGCGACAGCTGCGATTGCAGGGCCTCGCGGGCGCGCGCCAGGCGGCTGGTCAGGGTGCCGATGGGGATGCCCAGGACCTCGGCCGCTTCCTTGTAGGGCAGCCCTTCGACCAGGACGAGCGCGACGGCTGCGCGCTGCTCCTCGCTCAGGCGGGCGACGGCCTTGCGCACCGCGATCGCCTCCAGCGGCGCATCGCTTTCGCCGGCACCGACCTCGGCCGCGGCCTCGTCGTCGACCACGACCACGTCGGCGTGGCGCCGGCGCGCGCGCACCTCGTCGATCCAGGCGTTCTGCATGATGCGGAAGAGCCAGCTGTCCAGGCGGGTGCCGGCCTGCCACTGCGCGCTGCGGCTCAGGGCTCGCTCGACGGCCAGCTGCACCAGGTCGTCCGCATCCTCGCGGTGCCCGGTCAGCTGGCGGCCGAAGCGGCGCAGGCGCGGCAGCAGGGCGGCGATCTCGTCGCGCAGTTCGGTGGCATCGGTCATGGCTCGTGACGACAACGTCGGGCGGCGGGATTTTCTTCCCGGTCGCCGTCGTTATGCTGGTGTCGTGAAGTGGCTGTCTCGAATCTTCTGGGCGCTGAACGCCTGTCTCGTCCTTTCTGCGCCCGCCCAGGCGCAGCTGCGCCTGCCTGGCGGCGGGATCAACCTGCCGGCGCTGCCCATCGTGCAGCAGCCGCTGGAGCGCACCGAGCGGCTGGCCGAGGAGCGATTGCAGAACTTGCGCGGCGGCCTGGTCCGCACGCTGCTGCGCGAGCACGCCGACGTGCTGGAGGCCGATCCGGCGGGCGAGCCCATCGTGCGCGGCGAGCTGCTGCTGCTCGGGCCTTCGCCTGCCTTGCTGGCCTCGGCTGAAGCAGCCGGCTTCACGCGGCTGCGCGAGGAAGCGCCGGAAGGTTTGGAAGAGCTCCGCGGCGTCGTGCTGCAGGCGCCGCGAGGCCAGTCGACCGCCCAGGCCTTGCAGCAGCTGCGCCGGATCGATCCGGAGCTGGTGGTCGACTTCAACCATGTCTACACCGCGAGCGGTGAAGTGGCTGGCCGCGCCGCCTCCGCGGGCGGCTCTTCATCGTCGCAGCCCGCGGGACCAGGCGCGACGCACCGCGTGGGCCTGATAGACGGCGGCGTGGAGGCCGCGCATCCGGCCTTGCGCAACGTGGCCATCCGGCGCTGGGGCTGCGAGGGTCGCACCGTCGCCGATCCGCACGGTACCGCGGTGGCCTCGCTGCTGGTGGGGCAGGACCGGCCTTTCGCGGGCGCCTTGCCGGGCGCCACGCTGTTCGCCGCCGATGTCTATTGCGGCGAGCCGGTGGGCGGCTCCGCCGAGCGCATCGCGCAGGCGCTGGGCTGGATGGCGAAGGAGCGCGTGGCCGTCGTCAACGTGAGCCTGGTCGGGCCGGCCAACCGCTGGCTGGAGCAGGCGGTGCTCGCCCTCGCTAGAAGGGGCCACGTCATCGTTGCCGCCGTGGGCAACGACGGCCCGGCCGCGCCGCCGCTGTACCCGGCTTCGTATGCGGAGGCGGTCGGCGTGACGGCGGTGAATGCCCGCCGCCGCGTGCTGCCCGAGGCGGCGCAAGGCCCGCAGGTGCAGTTCGCCGCGCCGGGCATGGACCTGGCGGCGGCGAGCCCGGGCGGCTCGCCCTATGCCAGCGTGCGGGGGACTTCGTTCGCCGCTCCGTGGGTGGCGGGCCTGCTCGCCTCGCAGCTGGACGAGCCCGATCCGGCTGCCGCGAGGCTGGTGGTCCAGGCGCTGGCGCGGCAGGCGGTGGACCTCGGGGCCAGCGGGCGCGACCCGGTCTTCGGCTGGGGCCTGGTGGCCGAATCGAGCCGCACGGCGCCGGATGCGGTCCAGGCCCGAGGCACGCTGCCGGGACGGCCTGCGGCCAACTGAAAGGCTTTGTAAACGCGGGAAGAAGCCGGGCGGGGAGCTCGTTGTCGAGGCAAGAGGGCACGAGACGTCCCTCTGAACCTCCACGAAAGGACCCGAGATGAAGACCCGACTCACCCCCATCGCCCTGATCGTTGCCGCCGTCGGGGCGGCTGTCCTGTCCTCGACCGCCCACGCCGGCCTGCTCGGCGGCGGCCTCGCCGGCGGCGGGGCCTTCGGCGGCAGCGGCGGCCTGGCCGGCTCCTTCGGCCCGCACAGCCTCGACGTGGGCGGCCAGGCGGCCGGCACGGCGCAGCAGAGCCTTCGCGCCCAGCGTGCCGCGCAGCAGGCGCAGAACGCCGCGCAGCAAACGCAAGGCGCGGCCCACGGCACTGGGAACGCCGCCGGTTCCGCGGGCAACCCGGCCGGCCAGGCCGGCGCAGGCGCCCAGGGCAGTGGGCAGGCCCTGCTAGGCCGCACGGCCGGACAGGCGGGCCAGGCCGGCTCGACCGCGCCGACGCCCATGCCCACGCCCACCACTTCGCCGGCACCCGCCG
>CAMLGG010000303.1 GCA_946479475.1 uncultured Ideonella sp.
TACACGATGATCGAGGAGCCGGACGACGAGGTCTCGATCTCGCGCCGCAAGGACGCCAGCGAGCGCGCCAAGCCCAAGCAGGAGCCGGTGATCAAGGGCGTGCTGCCCGACCAGCCTGCGCCGGTGGCTCCGCCGCCCGCGCCTGCGCCCGCTCCTGCCGCCGCCGCACCCACCCCCGAGCCGCAGCCGCAGTGGGCCCGTACGCCCGCGGCCGCGCCGGCCGGCGGTGGCTTCTTCGGCTGGCTCAAGCGCGTGTTCGGCGGCGGCGAGGCTGCTCCCGCGGCGGCGCCGGCCGCCACTCCCGTGGCGCCGGTTGCCGAGCCGGCGGCCAAGGCGGGCCGCGAGGGCGGTCCGCGCGAAGGCGGCCGCGAAGGCCGTGGCGACCGCAAGGGCGGTCGCCGAGGTGAACGCGGCGAGCGCGGTGGCGAGCGCGGCGGCCGGGAAGCGGGCCGGGAGGGCGGCCGCGAAGGCGGCAAGGCCGAAGGGCGGCAAGGCGGTCGTGGCGAAGGTCGCGGCGAGCGCGCCGAGGGTCGCCAGGACCGGCCGGAGCGCCAGGAAGGGCGCCCGGAAGGCCGGCCGGAGGGCCGTCGCGAAGGCGGCCGAGGCGAGCGGCGCGACAGCCGCCGCGGCACGGCCGCCCCGGCGACGTCCGAGGCGGATGCCTTCGAGTCCACGCACCCCTTGCCCGCGGCGCGCGGCGAGGAGGCCGGTGGCCGCCGCCCCCGCCCCGAACGCGAGCCGGTGGTCGAGGCCGAACTGACTGAAGGCCTGGCTGGCGAGGGCGCTGCCCCGGCCGGGGAAGGCGAGCGACCGGAAGGTGATCGCGGCGAAGGCGAAGGCCGCCGTCGCCGCCGTCGTCGTGGCCGTGGCGGCCGCGAGGAAGGCCGCGAAGGCCAGCGTCCCGAAGGCGAAGGCGAGGAACTGCCGGCCGGCGAGGCGGCCGAAGAGGCGGTTGCCGAAGCCGGGGCCGGCGAGGCCGCTGCCGAAGAGCGGGAGCAGCGCGAGCCCCGCGAAGCGCGTGAGCCGCGTGAGGGTCGGGAGCCGCGCGAACGCCGCGAGCCGCGTGAGCGTCGCGAGCGCCGCGAGCCAGCCGAGGCTGCGCCGCAGTGGCCCGCGGAACAAGCCGTCGAGCCCGTCGTGGCCGAGGCGCCTGCCGAGGCCGCGCCGCCACCACCCGCCCCGCCGGTGGTGGTGCCTTATGTGCTGGCGATGGACGAGCTGCAGCACATCGCCGAGACCGCCGGCCTGACGTGGGTGAATTCCGACGCGGAGAAGATCCGCACGGCGCAGGAGGCCATCGCCGCCGAACCCAAGCCGGTGCACGTGCCGCGCGAGCGGCCGCCGCTGGTGGTGATCGACGAAGGCCCGCTGGTGCTGGTCGAGACCCGCAAGGACCTGAGCCAGCTCGACCTGCCGTTCGACCGGCGCCACGAGAACGGCTGACCCTGCGCCAGCCCCATGAAAGACGCCACCTCCGGGTGGCGTTTTTTCTGGCTACATGACCGCCGGCGAGCGGCCGGCAGGCACGCAACGCCCCGCCTCGCAGCGCGCCCCGGGGTCGGCCACCATCGAGCAGTCCGACACCCGGCCCGACTGCTGCACCTCCCGCTTGCGGGCCTGGTTGTAGCTGTCGACCAGCGCGCGGAGCTTGCCCTCCGACGCACCCGCGCTGGACCATACGAGATAGCCCTCCGGTCCACCGCAGGCCTTGTGGCCGATGGGCAGGGTACGGCACTGCTCGTTGGCCGTGCACGCTGCTTCGCCGACCATCTCGCGGATGCTGCGGTACAGGCCGGCGGTGTCCTGCTTGGGCGCCGAGGCCCCAGACGGTTGCGCCGGCGCGGGCGTCTGCGCGACCGCACAGCCCGTCAGCATCAGCGGCAGCGCCAGGCGGCCGAGCCGCCATCGTCCATCACACCTCATCGGACGTTCTCCTTTCCGCCCGGCGGGCAAGCGCCGCGCCGAGCCTTCGACTTAGGGGGAAAGTGTGGCACCCCCGGGCGATGTCCCTACCCCGCTTCGGCCCTAAGCGCTACGGTCCGGGACGGCCGAAACGCAAACGGTCTCGACTGGCCTTCGGGCAGACGCCGGCCAGCCGCCCTGTGCACGCCGTGATCCCGCGGCAGCCCCATCCGGGCTGCGCCTGCGGGCCTTGTTTGTCGCCTGATCCAACGACGAGGTATAGACACATGGCTTCACCCTTCACGAGAGGTCCGGTCGAACTCGCTTGCCTGCTGGCCCTGGCGGCCGGCGCGGCACACGCCGCGGGCTCCCCGGCGCGCTCCTACATCGTCCAGCTTTCCGACCCGCCCGCCGCCTCCTACCGCGGCGGCGTGACCGGCCTGGCCGCCACGCAGGTCCCCGAGGGCGAGCGCCTGCGCGCGAACTCGCCCAAGGTGCAAGCCTACGTCGCCCACCTCGACAAGCAGCAACAGGCGGTGATGGCGAAGCTCCGCAGCCCGACTCGCGTCCTGCACCGCTACCACTACACCTTCAACGGCTTCGCCGCCGTCCTGACCGAGGCCCAGGCGCGCCAGCTGGCCCGCACCCCGGGCGTGCTCTCGGTGACGCTGGACACCCGGCGCGAGCCGGTCACGAACCACACGCCGCACTTCCTGGGCATGGACCTGCCCGGCGGCATCTGGTCGCAGGACCGCAAGGGCACCAAGATCCTCGGCGAGGACGTGATCATCGGCATGGTCGACACCGGCTTCCAGCCGGAGAACTCGTCGTTCTACGACCAGGTCGACGCCAACGGCCGGCCGGTCAAGACCGGCGGCACGCCGGCCTACGGCCCGCCGCCCTCGGGCTGGAGCGGTGCCTGCATCGGCGCACCGGGCTTCGACCCGGCCACCGGCTGCAACAACAAGGTGATCGGCGCCCGCGCCTTCGATGCCTCCTTCAAGGCTTCGGGCAACCCGCCGGCCTGGTACGAGTTCCCCGGCGCGCCGCGCGACGTGGCCGGGCATGGCAGCCACACCAGCTCCACCGCCGGCGGCAACTCGCAGTCGTACGCGCCGGTGCACGGCGTCGACGTCGGCCCGGTCTCCGGCATGGCGCCGCGGGCCCGCCTGGCCGAGTACAAGGTCTGCTGGACCTGGCTGGACAAGAGCCAGCTGGCCTACGCGACCAACTGCTGGACGGGCGACTCGGTGGCGGCCATCGACCAGGCCGTGGCCGACGGCGTGGACGTCATCAACTTCTCCATCAGCGGCTCGCAGAACGACCTGATGGACCCGGTCGAGATCGCCTTCCTCAACGCCTCGGCGGCCGGCGTGTTCGTGGCGGCCGCGGCCGGCAACGACGGGCCGGGCCAGGCGGTGAACCACAACAGCCCGTGGCTGACCACGGTGGCGGCCTCGACGCACGACCGCTTCCTCACTGCCGACGCGACCCTCGGCAACGGCGACAAGTACCACGGCGCCTCGCAATCCAAGGGCGTGCCGTCCAGCTCGCTGATCCTTTCCACCGATGCGGTGCCCAAGGGCGGCGTCGAGGAAAATGCGCGGCTGTGCAAGCTCAACTCGCTGGCGCCGGACAAGGTGGCGGGCAAGATCGTCGTCTGCGACCGCGGCATCACGGCGCGCGTCGAGAAGAGCCAGGAGGTCCAGCGCACCGGCGGCATCGGCATGATCCTGCTGAACACCCCGGCCGACCTGCCCGGCGGCGGCGCGACCACGCTCAACGACGACGCGCACTACGTGCCCACCGTGCACCTGCCGGTGGAAGATCGCGATGCCGTGCGCGCCTACGCCGCCGGCTCCAAGCCCAAGGCCGAGCTCGGCGTGGCCGCACAGGAGCCGGGCATCATCGCGCCAGTGATGGCCGAGTTCTCCTCGCGCGGGCCCAACATGGCCACCTCGTCGGTGATGAAGCCCGACATCAGCGCGCCGGGCGTCGCGATCGTGGCAGCAATCGCGGAGACACAACCCGACCAGGCCTACCACGACGGCATCATCGACGGCTCGATCATCCCCAACCCGGCCTACGACTACCTCGACGGCACGTCGATGGCCACGCCGCACATCGCCGGCATCGCCGCGCTGCTCAAGCAGAAGCATCCGAACTACTGGGGCCCGGCGTCGATCAAGTCGGCGCTGATGACGAGCGCCGGCATCATCAAGATGGCCGACGGCACGACCGACACCCGCTTCGTCGGCTACGGCGCCGGCCACGTGAATCCCAACGGTGCCATCGACTCGGGCCTGATCTACCAGATCGACCCGACCGACTACTGGCGCTTCCTGTGCGGTGAAGGCTGGATGCGCAGCGACTCGCAGACCTGCCAGACGACCGGCTCGATGAAGGCGAGCGACCTCAACCTCGCCTCCTTCAGCGCCGACGTGCCTGGGCTCATCACGTTCAGGCGCACGGTGCGCAACCTCGGCAACTCCACGGTGACCTACAACGCCAGCATCCAGGTCGACGGCTTCACCGCCACGGTGAACCCGCCCAGCCTGACGCTGGAGAAGGGCCAGAAGGGCCGCTTCGAGGTCAATCTCACCGGCAACGGCGCGGCGCTGGGCGAGTGGAAACAGGGCACGCTGGTCTGGAGCGACGGCACCCACCAGGTCCGCAGCCCCATCATGGCGCGCCTGGTCAACATGACCGGCCCGACCAACCTGGCCAGCGCGGCGAATGCGGACACGCTGCGGGTGAACTTCCAGTTCGGCTACACCGGCGACGTCAGCTACCAGTCCGACGGCCTCTACGCCGCGACGCGCAACGATGCGGTGGTGGCCAAGTCCCCCGTGCGCGACGGCGACACGGCCTGCCGGACCAACGCCGCCGGCACGGTGAAGTTCACCTTCACGGCGCCCAGCGGCACGGCGGCGGTCCGCTTCGCCACCTATGACTCGGACACCGGAAGCAAGGGCAACGACGACCTCGACATGTTCGTCTACGACGCGGCCGAGAACCTCGTCGGCTCCAGCGCCGGTGCGACAGCCGAGGAGCGCGTGACGCTGATGTCGCCCGCGGCCAGCGACTACACCGCCTGCATCCACGGCTTCGCGCCGGCCGACGGCGTGAGCACGCAGTTCACGCTCTCGTCCTGGGTGCTCCAGCCGGGTGGTGACGTCCCGCTGCACGTGCGCGGCATGCCCACCAGCGTGGTGCCCGGCCAGTCGGCCAAGGTCAAGCTCGGCTGGCACGGCGCGCAGGACGGCACGCGCTACCTCGGCGCGGTGCGCGTCGTGCAAGGCGCCGACCCCGACACCGGCGCCACGCTGGGCGTGACGATGCTGTCGGTCGAGCCCGGAATGACGCAGGGCGTGCGCGGCGTCCCGAGCGCCCGCAAGTCGGCGCTGCTGCGCAAGCGCTGACGAGGCTTGGCTTCAAGCCCCCGTGAGGGGGAGACTCCGGCAGGGGTCTCCCCCTTTTCCCTTGGTGGTGGGCGTGGGGCAAAATGACCGTTCGGACCTCCGTCCCGCCCCATCCCGCGATCCCTTCTCGGATCCCTCCCGATTCCCCCGTTTTCATTGCGCAGGAGCGCCCCATGGCCTCAGTCAACAAAGTCATTCTCATCGGCAACCTGGGGCGCGACCCCGAGGTGCGCTACACGCCCAGCGGGGCGGCGGTCTGCAACCTGCGCCTGGCGACGACCCGCAACTGGAAGAGCCGCGACACCGGCGAGCGCCAGGAAGAGACCGAATGGCACTCGGTGGTGCTGTACGACCGCCAGGCCGAGATCGCGGGCGAATACCTGAAGAAGGGCCGCGCCGTCTACATCGAGGGCCGCCTGAAGACCCGCAAGTGGCAGGACAAGGACGGCAACGACCGCTACACCACCGAGATCGTGGCCGACAGCATGCAGTTGCTCGGCGGCCGCGACAGCGGCGGCGGCGATGAAGGGGGTGGTGGCGGCTACGCCCGTGAGAGCGAAGGTGGCGGCATGTCCAGCAGCCGCCCGGCGCCCGCGCCCCGCGCCCCGGCCCCGCGCCCGGCGCCCAAGAGCAGCGCGGGCATCGACGAAATGGATGACGACATTCCTTTCTGAATTTTCGGCCCCCACGGCCCCTTGCCAGGGGCCTGCCCCCC
>CAMLGG010000304.1 GCA_946479475.1 uncultured Ideonella sp.
CCAGCGCCTTGTCCTTGACGCGGGCGATGAAGTCGCGCACGACAGGCAAGGCGACATCGGCCTCGAGCAGGGCCATGCGCACCTCGCGCAGCATGTCCTGCACGTTGGTCTCGGTGATGCGGGCCTGGCCGCGCATGGTCTTGACCAGCCGCGACAGGCGTTCGGTGAGGGTGGATGCCATGGAGGTTGCGCGTGGCGGCAAGGCCGGGGGGCCGCCATGCCAGGGTGCACGCGCCAGTAAACTGTGGGCATGATTTTATCCGCTGACCCCACGGTGCTCTTCACCGTGGCGGCCGTGCTGGCCTACCTGGGCGCGCTGATGCCGGCAGCGCCGGAGCGCCGTTGGCCCGTGCAACTGCTGTTCGCGGCGTGGGTGATGCACGCTGTCGTGCTGCTCACCGGTGCTGGCGTGTGGGCGGCACAGGAGCAGGGCCTGCGCATCGGCTTCGCGCCGGTCCTTTCGCTCACCGTCTGGCTGGTGCTCGCGGTGCACGGCATCGAGAGCCGCCTGCTGCCCCTGGCCGGGCCGCGGCGCGCACTGGCGCTGGCCGGAGCGCTGGCGGTGCTGCTCGCCTGGATCTTCCCCGGCGAGGTGCGCGCGATCGCCCACTCCCGCTGGGCGCCGATGCACTGGGTGCTGGGCCTGACTTCCTACGGCCTGTTCGGCGCCGCGGTGCTGCACGCGATCCTGCTGGACACCGCCGACAACCGCCTGCGCCACAAGGGCCCCGGCACCGGCTCGGGCACCTTCGGGGCCGGCCTGCCGCTGCTCACGCTGGAGCGCCTGACCTTCCGCTTCGTCGAGGCCGGGTTCGTGGTCCTGACGCTGGCCTTGTGGCTGGGCCTGCAATCCGAGGCCCAGTGGCACTGGGACCGCAAGAGCGTGCTCTCGGTGCTGGGCTGGGCCACCTTCGCGGCGCTCATCATCGGCCGCGTATGGCGCGGCTGGCGCGGCCGCCAGGCCACGCGCTGGCTCTACGCCGGCTCCCTGCTGCTCCTGCTCGCCTATGTCGGCACGCGCTTCGTCTACGAGGTCGTGCTGCAGCGCCCGCCCGCATGATCAAGTGGTTGTTGACGATAGGCATCGTCGTCCTGGTCCTGATGCTCTGGTTCGGCAAGGGCCGCGGGACGGGCGGCGGCACGCAGGCCGGCGGCACCCGCCGGCGCGCGCCCGGGCCGCAGCCGATGGTGTCCTGCGCGCATTGCGGACTGCACCTGCCGCAGCCCGATGCGCTCGAGGGCGAGGGCGGCAGGCACTACTGCAGCGCGGAGCATCGGCGCCTCGGCCCGGCGTCCAACGGCCAGCGGCGTTGAGACGGCGGCCGTGAGCAGTGCCCGCCCGCTCCCGCCCGACACCGGTGCCCCGAGCACCGGCATGGGCGAGTCCTGGCTCGACGCGCTCGGCTTCGGCGAACCCTCGGCCCTGGAGGATGCCTCCACTCTCGATCCGCGCTGGGCGGAGGATCCCGCCACGGCCGGCGACGATTCCCGCTTCCTCTCGCGTCAGGCCCGCCGGCTGGTGAGCGCCGACGACAGTGCCCACCGCCGCGTCTACCGAACCTACCTCACGGCCCGCGCCGGCCTGGGCCTGGCCCTGGTGCTGGCGCAACTGGCGGTCGACCTTTTCGGCGGCCGCGGTCCTTCGTGGCAGCTGGCGCTGTGCGGGGCCTATGCGGTCCAGGCCGTCGTGCTGCGGCTGTGGACGGCGGGCGACACGCGTCCGCTCGGCCCGGGCCGCCGTCGCTGGCGCTGGTGGCTGACGGTCGGCGCGGACGTCGCGGCCTTCGGCGCCATGCATTGGCTCGAGCCGAACGCCACGCTCAACCATGCCGCGCTGCTGGTGCTGCCGGTGTTGATGGCCGGCGTGTTGAGCGCGCGCGTGACAGCCCTGGCGACGGCGGCCGCGGCCAGCCTGCTCCTTCTTGCCAGCGCCTGGCAGCGCGCCGTCGTCACGGGCGAATTCACTGCCCTGCTGTCGCAGGCCGGAATGGCCGGCGTCGGCCTGTTCGTCACCGTGCTGGTCTCCGGCCAGATGGCCAGCCGCCTCGCGCGAGAGGAGCGCACCGCGCGCGGCAGCCTCGAGCTCGCGCGCCAGCAGGCCGAGCTCAACCGCCTCGTGATCGACGAGATGAGCGACGGCGTGCTGGTGGTGGATCGCCGCGGCCGGGTGCGCGCGGCCAATCCGGCGGCCAGGCTGCTCCTGTCCGAAAGGGGCGCTTGCCCGCCAGCGCCTTTTTCACTGGCGGCCCAGGTCGGCTGGAGTGCCCTCCAGGACGCCGTGGCGACGGCCTACGAGACCGGCCAGTGGCCCGCCGCGGGGCTGGACCTGACCCTCGCCTATGCCGGCGAAACGCCGCGCTCCGTCCGGGTGCGGGCGCGCTTCACGCGCGGTGTGCGCCTGAACGGGCGGCAGGATGGCGATGGCGGGCAGCGCGTCGACGAAGTGCTGGCCGTGCTTTTCATGGAGGAGCTGCGCACGGTGCTCGCACGGCAGCGCGAGGAGCGCCTCGTCGCGATGGGCCGCATCTCGGCCGGCATCGCGCACGAGATCCGCAATCCGCTGGCCGCGGTGTCGCAGGCCAATGCGCTGCTGCAGGAGGATGTGCTGCGGCCCGACCAGCAGCGCCTCGTGAGGATCGTCGCCGACAACGTCGAGCGCCTGCGCCGCATCGTCGAGGACGTGATGGAGGCGGCGCCCGGCGGCACGGCGCCCTCGCGGACCATCGATGCCACGGCGGAGGTGGCGGCCATCTGTGCCGAATGGGCTCGGACGGTCGGGCTCCCGCTCGGCAGCGAGAGCCGCCTGCGGGTGCTGCTGCCGAAGGAGCCCCAGGGCGCGGTGTTCGACCCCGACCACCTGCGGCGCGTGCTGGTCAACCTGCTCGAGAACGCGGTTCGCCACTCGAGCGACAGGCCAGGCGCGGTGCTGGTGCTGCTCGAGCCGCTCGACGGGCCCTACGTGAGGCTGGCCGTGGCCAGCGATGGCGCGCCCATCCCGCCCGAGGTCGAGGCACACCTGTTCGAGCCCTTCCATTCGAGCCGCAGCCGCGGCACCGGCCTGGGGCTCTATATTTGCCGCGAGCTTTGCGAGCGCCATGGGGCCAGCATCGACTACCTGCGACGCGTCGAGGAGCAGCATGCCAACGTGTTCCAGGTGGTGATGCGGCACGACGCGGTGACCGGCGAAGGCCGCCTGCATCTGTGAACCGGGAAGACGTGCCCGTGAACGAATCCTTCACTGCCGCCGGAGTGCTGGTCGTCGACGACGAGCCCGACCTGCTCACCCTGTACGAGCTGACCCTGCTGCGCGAGGGCCACGAGGTCGAGACGGCCGCGACCGTGGCCGAGGCCTGGGCGCGCCTGCAGGACCGCGTGTTCCGCCTGGTCATCACCGACATGCGCCTGCCGGACGGCTCGGGGCTGGACCTGATGCACCGTCTGGAGCAGGGCCATCGACCCGAGAAGGTCATCGTCATCACGGCCTACGGCTCGGCCGAGAACGCGGTCGAGGCGCTGAAGGCCGGCGCCTACGACTACCTCACCAAGCCGGTGGACCTGCGCCAGTTCCGCGCCGTCGTGGCCGGCGCCATGGGCCGAGCCGTGCCGGTGGCGGCGCCGCGTCCGGGCGCGCCCGCGCCGAGCGCGCCGCTCGCGCGGCTGGTCGGCGGCTCGGAGGCGATGCGCCAGGTACGCGAGCTGGTGGAGAAGGTCGCCCGCAGCATGGCGCCCGCCTTGGTTCAGGGCGAGTCGGGTACCGGCAAGGAGCTGGTCGCCCGCGCCATCCACGAGGTGAGTGCCCGCGCGGGGCAGCCCTTCATCGCCGTCAACTGCGGGGCCATCCCCGAGAACCTGCTCGAGGCCGAGTTCTTCGGCTACCGCAAGGGCGCCTTCACCGGCGCCGCCGAGGACCGCGCCGGCTTCTTCCAGGCTGCCCACGGCGGCACTTTGTTCCTCGACGAGATCGGCGACCTGCCGCTGGCAATGCAGAGCAAGCTGCTGCGGGTGATCCAGGAGCGCGCGGTTCGGCCGATCGGCGCGGTGGCCGAGGTGCCGCTGAACGTGCGCATCGTGAGCGCCACGCACAAGGACCTGGCGGCCGAGGTGGCGGCGGGCCGCTTCCGCCAGGACCTGTTCTACCGCCTCAACGTGATCCGCATCGGCATGCCTGCCCTGCGCGAGCGGCGGGACGACATCGAGCCCATCAGCGCCGCGCTTCTGGAGCGCATCGCGCGCGATGCCGGCGTGAGTCCGGCACCGTACCTCACCGCGGCAGCGCTGGACCGCCTGAGCCGCTACGCCTTCCCGGGCAACGTGCGCGAGCTGGAGAACCTGCTGCACCGCGCGGTCGCGCTCTCGCCGTCCGACGTGATCGATGCCGAGGATCTCGGCCTGCCCGATGCGATGCTGCAGGACAGCCAGGCCGGCGACACCGAGTCCGGCACGCTGGCCGACGTGCCTCCCGCCCTGCGCGAGGCGGCGATCGCCACGGACGAGGCACCGCTGCCACGCGACCTCGCGCGCCACCTCGACGAGGTCGAGCGCGCCATCCTCGTGCGGGCCCTGGAGCTGCACGGCTTCAACCGCACCGCGGCCGGGGCGAGCCTCGGCCTGTCGCTGCGGCAGATGCGCTACCGGATGGCGCGGCTGGGCATCACCGAAGGCGGCGAGCCCGGCGATGTCGAGCCCGCCGGCGGCTGAATGGCGGCCTGGCGCCAAGGCTGGTCGGCGCTCGCCCGCCCGGTTCCGTCGCCGAACTGCGGGCCGCGGCCGGCCGCCACCGCGGTCTCGCTGGTGGTCCTGCATTCGATCAGCCTGCCGCCGGGCGAGTACGGGGGCGACGATGTCGAGAGGCTGTTCACCAACACGCTCGACACGGATTCGCACCCGTACTACGCCGGCCTGCGCGGGCTGAAGGTCTCGGCTCACTTCTTCCTTCGCCGCGATGGCGAGCTGCTGCAGTTCGTGTCCTGCGACGAGCGCGCATGGCACGCCGGCACGTCGCAATGGCGCGGGCGCGAGAACTGCAACGACTACTCCATCGGCATCGAGCTGGAGGGCCTCGAAGGCGAGCGCTTCGAGGCTGCGCAGTACGACCGCCTCGCAGTCCTGCTGCGCTCGCTGCAGGCCCGCTACGGCGCGTTCGAAGTGGCCGGCCACGAGCATGTGGCGCCGGGACGCAAGCGCGACCCCGGCCCCGGCTTCGACTGGGCCGGGCTGCGCGCGCGAATGCGCTGGCGCAACGACCGTTTTGCCGTCGGGGGCTGAGCGGCGCAATCGTGCGCGAGCCCGCGCCAGGCCTTGCGGAGCCCAATTCGCAGCGTTCGTCAAGCCGGGTTAGTCACGCTATAGGTAGTGCTTGAGTGCCCGGGGTGCGCTAGATATAGTGTCCTTTCGTGCTAACCTTCAGGCACTCCAAAACGCCCATGTCCATCGCCGCCGGCGCCACCCTGACCCCTCGCGGGTCCGCAGCGCAGCCGGGGCGGGCATCGGCCCCGACCCTGGTCCCGAAGCTTCGGGGCCGCAAGCTCCGACGACGATGAAGCTCGTGTCGCGAGAACCGGAAGGCCCGAAGGCCCGAGCGGTTCCAGGCACGAGCCGGGCATCGCCGTTGCCGGCCAGCCAGGGGATCGGGCCGGTCCGCGGGGCAGGGGCCGAACAGTCTTGTCTTCCCGCACAGCAGTCATCCAAAGAGGGGATCCTTCCATGCAATCCGTTGCACCCAGCATCACCGACGGCGCCGTCCCGGCGAGGTCTTCCCACGCCGCGGCCGGCGCCGCCCCGTCGGCCAGCGCCTACCAGGGCTACCAGATCATCCGCCGCAACGGCGCCGTGGTCTCGTTCGAGCCCAACAAGATCGCGGTCGCGTTGATGAAGGCCTTCCTGGCGGTGCACGGCACGCAGGGTGCGGCGTCGGCGAGCGTGCGCGAGACGGTCGATGCGCTGACCGAGACGGTGGTGCGCGCGCTGCTGCGCTCGCGCCCGGGCGGCGGCACCTTCCACATCGAGGA
>CAMLGG010000305.1 GCA_946479475.1 uncultured Ideonella sp.
GGTGAACGGAAAGGGGAAAGCTCAGGGGGAAGGGGCCGCTATGCCGGGCTCAGCGCATCAGCCGCGGTCACTGCCGCAGCCGCCGGCTTCGCCACGAGGCAAGCCGCGACGATGTCGTCGTCCATCGGCACCTGCAGCGCGCCCTCCTTCGTGAGGATGAGCTTGAGGAAGTCGAGCACGTTGCGCGCATAGAGCGCACTCGCGTCGGCTGCCATCAGCGCCGGGAGGTTGCTCTCGCCGACGAGCGTGATGCCATGACGCACCACGGTCTCGCCGGGCACGGTGAGCGCGCAGTTGCCGCCCGCCGGCGCCGCCAGGTCGACGATCACCGAACCCGGCTTCATCGACTGCACCATCTCCTCGCTCACAAGCTTGGGCGCAGCGCGGCCAGGGATCAAGGCCGTCGTGATCACCACGTCCGCCTGCGCCACCCGTTTCGCCACCTCGACCTGCTGGCGCGCCAGCCATGAAGCCGGCATCGGCTTCGCGTAGCCGCCCTGCCCCTCGGCCGCCTCCTTCTCCTCGGCGGTCTCGCAAGGCACGTCGATGAACTTGGCGCCCAGCGACTCGACCTGCTCCTTCACCGAAGGCCGCACGTCGCTCGCCTCGATCACCGCGCCCAGGCGCTTCGCGGTCGCGATGGCCTGCAGGCCAGCGACGCCCACGCCGAGGATCACGACCCGCGCGGCCTTCACGGTGCCCGCCGCGGTCATCAGCATCGGGAAGAAGCGCTTGTGGTGGTGCGCCGCGACGATCACCGCCTTGTAGCCGGCGATGTTCGCCTGCGAGCTCAGAACGTCCATCGACTGGGCCCGCGTTGTGCGCGGCGCGGCTTCGAGCGCAAAGCCCACCACCCCTGCCGCTTCCAGCCGCTGCAGGCCGGGCTTGTCGAACGGATTGAGCATGCCCACCACAGCCGTGCCCGGCTTCATCAGCAGCAGTTCCTCGGGCGAAGGTGGACGTACCTTGAGCACCAGGTCGCAGCCGAAGGCACCGGCCCGATCGGTGGTCTCCACGCCCACCGCCTGGTAGGCCAGGTCCGTGAGGCTCGCCGCCTCGCCGGCGCCGAATTCGAGCCGCAGCACATGCCCCATCGCGCCCAGCTTCTTCGCCGTCTCCGGCGTCAGGGCGACGCGTGTCTCGCCCGGGAAGGTCTCGCGCGGAACGCCGATCAGCATGGCATCACCCGGTGGACATGCAGCAGGTTCGTGCTGCCGGCGCGGCCGAAAGGCAGGCCCGCGACCACGGCGATGTCGTCGCCGGCCGCCGCGAAACCTTCGCTCTGTGCGGTCTGCCCGGCGCGCTGCAGCATCTCGTCGACGTCGTGCACGTTGTCCTCGACGCGCACCGCGTGAACGCCCCAGGCCATCGCCAGCCGCCGAGCGGTGTGAGGCGAAGGCGTCAGGCTCAGCAGCGGCACCGCCGGCCTCTCGCGGGCGGCCCGCAATGCGCTGAAACCGGAAGCGGTGTAGGTCACGGTCGCGGCCGGCCGCAGCAACTCGGCCACCTGGCGCAGCGAGGCGCACACGGCATCGGCCGTGGTGGCCTCGGCGGGTTGGTGCGTCGCCTCGATGCCCGGCCGGTAGCTCGGGCTCGCCTCGACGCGGGCGATGATGCGGTCCATCATCGCCACCGCCTCGGTCGGGTAGCGGCCCGAGGCGGATTCGGCCGAGAGCATCACCGCATCGACGCCCTCGTAGACGGCATTGGCGACGTCCGAGACCTCGGCCCGCGTGGGCGCCGGAGACTGGATCATCGACTCCAGCATCTGCGTGGCCACGACCACCGGCTTGCCCGCCCGGCGGCAGGCCTGCACGATGCGGCGCTGCATCTCGGGCACTCGCTCCGGGGGCAGTTCGACACCGAGGTCGCCGCGCGCCACCATGAGTCCATCGCACAACTCGACGATGCCGTCGAGCTGGTCCATCGCCGCGGGCTTCTCGATCTTGGCCATGATCCAGGCCTTGTCGCCGATGATCTCGCGCGCTTCGACGATGTCCTGCGGCCGCTGCACGAACGAGAGCGCGACCCAGTCCACGCCCAGCTGCAGGCCGAAGGCAAGATCGTCGCGGTCCTTGGGCGTGAGCGGCGAAAGCGGCAGCACCACGCTCGGCACGTTCACGCCCTTGCGGTCCGAGATCGTGCCGCCGACGACCACGCGCGTCTCGGCGAAGTCGGCGCCGTGGCGCTCCACCCGCAGGCGCAGCTTGCCGTCGTCCAGCAGCAGCTCGGTGCCTTCGGCCAGCGCGGCGAAGATCTCGGGATGACGCAGGTACGCCCGGCGCGCATCGCCCGCCGCCGGATCCATGTCCAGCCGGAAGGCCGCGCCCTGCTCCAGCACCGCCTTGCCGCCTTCGAAGGTGCCCAGGCGCAGCTTCGGGCCCTGGAGGTCCAGCAGCACGCCGATGGGGCGCTGGTACTGCTGCTCGAGCCTGCGCACCGTTGCGAGCCGTCGCGCGTGGTCGTCCTGGGTGCCGTGGCTGAAGTTCAGCCGGAAGACGTCGACGCCCTGCTCGAACAGCGCCCTCAGCATCGCCTCGTCGGAGCTGGCCGGCCCGACGGTGGCGACGATCTTGGTATTGCGGCTTCGCCTCATGCTGCGCGCGCCTCGGCATGCGTGGCAGCGCCATGCAGGCGCACGTGCCCGCCCTGCTCCTGCATCGTCGCGGCCAGCAGCTTGACCAGCGCGTAGACGCTGTCCATGTGCGGCGTGGGCGTGTCGGTGAGGCGGGCGAGCTCGACCACCGAGCCGAGCAGCGCATCGATCTCCAGCTCGCGGCCGGCCTCCACGTCCTGCAGCATCGAGGTCTTGTGCTTGCCGACCTTCTCGGCGCCGGCAATGCGCTTCTCCAGCGGCACGCGGAAGCTGATGCCCAGCTTGTGCGCCACGGCCTGTGCCTCGGTCATCATGGCGGCCGCCAGAGCGCGCGTCAGCGGGTACTGGCAGATGTCGACCAGCGTCGCGTGGGTCAGGCTGCTGATGGGGTTGAAGGTCAGGTTGCCCCAGAGCTTGAGCCAGACCTCGGCGCGGATGTCCTCCAGCACCGGCGCCTTGAAACCGGCGTTGGCGAAGCAGGCCGACACGCGCTGCACGCGCTCGCTCACGCTGCCGTCGAGCTCGCCGAGCGGGAAGCGGTCGCCCTCGATGTGGCGCACCACGCCCGGCGCGGTCAGCTCCGAGGCGGGATACACCACGCAGCCCAGCACGCGCGCCGGGTCGATGGCGGCGGCGATGCGGCCGCCCGGGTCCACGCTGTCGACGTGCTGGCCTTCATGCACTCCGCCGTGCTTCTGGAAGTACCAGTAGGGGATGCCGTTCTGCATGGGGATGACGACGGTGTCCGGGCCCAGCAGCTGCGGCAGCGAGGCGATGACCGGCTCCAGCTGGTGGGCCTTCATGGCCAGCACGACCACGTCCTGCGGGCCGGCGGCGGCGTAATCGTCGGTCGCCTGCACGTGCAACGCGGTGTGTTCGTGGCCGTCGGCGGTGACGAGGCGGATGCCGCGCTCACGGATGGCGCTGAGGTTGCGGCCGCGGACGATGAAGGTGACGTCCTCTCCTGCCAGCGCGAGCTTGGCGCCGACGAGGCCGCCGATGGCCCCCGCGCCGATGATGGCGATCTTCATGGATGGAATCCTCGAGTTGCAAGAAAACCGGTGCGCGGCGAGGCCCTAGGCCTGGCCGAAGCGATTCGACAGCCGGCCTATGCCCTCGATCTCCACCTCGACCAGGCTGCCCGGCTTCATCGAGCCGACGCCGACCGACGTGCCGCACAGGATCACGTCGCCCGGCAGCAGGGTCATGTCGAGGGAGATGCGGCTCACGAGCTGGGCCACGCTGAAAGTCATGTCGCTGATCGGGTAGTGCTGGCGCACCTGGCCGTCGAGCAGGGTCTTCACGCTGAGCGCGGCCGGGTCCAGGCCGCTGGCCACCACCGGGCCCAGCGGGCAGAAGCCGTCCAGGCCCTTGGCCCGCGTCCACTGCGCGAAGGAGGCGTCGCGAAAGAGGATGTCCGACACCGTCACGTCGTTGCCTATCGTGTAGCCGAAGACGTGCGACATCGCCTCGCCCTCGGTCACCGCCGTGCACGGGCGGCCGATGACGATGCCGAGCTCGCCCTCGAAGACCACCTTGCCGCCGCCGCGCGGCAGCGGGATGGTGGCGCCATGCGAGCTCCATGAGTTCGGCGACTTCAGCAGGTACAGCGGCTCCTCGGGATGCGCGAGCTGCAGCTTCTCGCGCAGCTGGCCGAAGTTGTTCCACAGCGCGATGACCTTGGTCGGCTGCACGGGCGAAAGCACCTGGACCTGGCTGAGCGCCGCGCTGCGGCCGGTGGGCTCGTTGTCGCCGAAGAAGTCGCCGCGGTGCTCGAGCACGCGGTCGTCGTGAAGGGTTCCGAAGGAGTCGATGCCGTCGAGGCGATAGCGGATCCAGCGCGTATGCATGGGGGTTGCCTTGGATGGTTGAAAGAATTCAATCGAAAGGCAGCCAGCGCGAATCGACCACGGACGCGGTGAGCTCGCCGAGCATCGCCGGGTTGCGGGTCATGTGCACGCCGCAGTCCTGCAGGCGGGTGCGCTGGGCCCGCGCGGGATCGGCGTCGTCGATGAAGCCGACCAGCGGCTTGTGCGTCCCGGCGCGGATCCACTGCGCGCAGGCGGCTTCGCTCTCTTCGTCGACAGGCCCGATCAGCAGCACCGCGTCGGTGCCCGGGTCCTGCTCGAAGAGCTTGAGGAGCTCCAGGTGGGTCGGCTCGTGGTGGTCCTCCGCCAGGCCGACCGCGGTGGAGGTGCCCAGGCCGAAGACGGCCAGCTGGCGCGCGGCCGAGGCGGTCAGGCCGGGCGAGCGCGAGATGATGCCGATGTGACCGCGGCGATGCACGTCGCCCGGCAGGCCGCCGATCTTCACTTCGGCCGGGGTGACGAGGCCGGCACAGCCCGGGCCGAGCAGCCGCGTGGGGCTGCCATCGAGCCGGGCGCGCAGCGCGCGCAGGTCCTCCTTCGGCACGCCGTTGCTCACGCAGACGACCAGCTCCATGCCCGCCGCGGCAGCCTCCTCGATCGCCGCCGCCGTGCGGCCCGGCGCCGCGTAGATGACGCAGGTGTTGGCCCCGGTCGCCTCGCGCGCATCGGCGACGTTCTCGAACACCGGGATGCCGTCGATCATGCGGCCCGCGAAAGAAGGCGCCACGCCCGCCACGAAGCACTTGCGGCCGTGGCCGTAGCCGAGGCAGGCCGGCATGTGCAGCCGCTGCGCGTCGTCGCCCACGCCCTGGACGACGATGCGGGTGCGCTTGTCGACGAGGATGGCCATGGCGCGTCTTTCGTGGGCCGCGTGGTTCAGACGCCCGGCTGCAGCGTGGCCGTCTGCGACCAGTCGAAGGGCCGCCCGGCGCAGGGCTTGTACCGGGCCTTGCGCTCGTGGATGGCGGCGGCGAGGAAGTCCGCGTCGTAGGCCTGGAGCAGGTGCGGATGCTGCGTCTCCAGGTAGTGCCGGATGCGGGCTTCGGGCTGGGGGCTGAAGCGCATCAGGGCCTCGTAGGTCTGGCTGTCCCAGTGCCAGCGCAGGCCGAGCTCGTAGAAGGCGGCGTTGTAGGCGTTGCGCTCCAACTCTTCGTGATCGAGGCTCTGGGGGAGATCGTTCATCATGACCATCGCTCCTTGAATGAAATCGCCGGTGGTGTCGGGTCAATGTAGAAGGGCGGAACGATCAAAGACAGTCAATAGTTTTTATGCGGACCATCCACGCGAAGTGATGGTCCGGACAGCCTCAAATGGCACCCTCTGAACGAAGCAGCTCCACGTCGCTCGCGGTGTAGCCGAGCTCGCTCAACACCTCCTGCGTGTGCTCGCCGAGCAGCGGTGCGCGCGTCACTTCGGTGGGGCTGTCCGACAGCTTGATCGGGTTGCCCACCGTGAGGTGCTTGCCGCGCTTGGGGTGATCGACCTCGACCACCGTGCCGCTCTGGCGCAGCCACGGGTCCTCGGCAATCTCCTTCATCG
>CAMLGG010000306.1 GCA_946479475.1 uncultured Ideonella sp.
GTTGGCCTGGACGGCCAGGCTGGCGCCGAGCGCGACCATCGTCAGCGCGAAGGAAGGAATGAGCTTCATGCGGATCGGTTCTCCAGTTTCTCGTGAGGCGGGCTTGCTGCCCTGGCGCATGCCACGCAGCCCGCGCTGATTGTGGAGAGCCGGCGCGCTGCTGGCGGGCTCCGCGCGGCCGGGCCCGCCGCCGCGATGACGCTTGTTGAGGATGGTGCCGGACGACCGATCAGGCGGGAAGGCGGCTCAGGATCCGGCCAACGTGCACGGGTCGCTGCGCGCTACAGGCCAAGTGCCTGGCACAGATCCTCGACGCCAGCCTCGGTGCGCTCGAAGACGCGCATGCAGGCTTCGTCCGACAGCGCCAGGCGGTTCCAGGCCATGGGATCGATCGGCGGCACGCGCTCCGCGGGCAGTCCGTTGAGGTCCAGCGCGTGGACCATGGCGTCGGCCACATGCACGATGTCGACGAGCGCGTTGGGCGGCCGTTCGCCGGGCGCATGGTGCAGGCGGATGGCTTCGACGATGTCCGCGCCGAAATGCCAGTGCCCGGCCACCACGGCGCCGAAGGCCGCGTGGTCGCTGCCCAGCACTTGCCGCTCCATCGCCAGTAGAGGGGGAGCCTCGGCCGACTGCCGCGTCAGCAGATCTCGCATCGGCTCGGTAGCCACGCAGGCCAGGGCCAGCCGGCCCAGGTCGTGCAGAAGCCCCGCCGTGAAGGCGGCGTCGCGTTCGACTTTCCGTTCGGCGGCGAGGTGGAAGGCGCACAGGCCGCTGGCCACGCCATGCCGCCAATGCGAAACGGTGTCGAACGGGCCGCCCTCCGAGGGCCGCAGGGCGCTTCGCATGGCCGCGGCGGTCAGCAGCATGTCGAGATTGCGCAGGCCCAGCACGCTGACCGCGTCGCGAACGGTGCGCACCCGGCCGGACAGCCCGTACAGCGAGCTGTTGGCGAGCCGCAGCAGGTCGGCGGCCAGCGCGGCGTCGTGCGAGATGGCGTCGGCCAGCGGCTCGAAGGCGACGTCGTCGCTGGCCAGCAGCTGGCGCGCCTCAAGCACGGCCTGGGGCAGCGCCGGCAGGTTGCGCACCGCGCGGGCCAGGTCGCTCAGCACCGCCGCTCCTTCCCGGCGTGGCGGCGATAGTCCTCGATCAGGCGCATCAGCGGATGGATGCGGCGCTCGCGCGCGGCATCGCGGAACAGCCACTCGACCCGGCCCGGCTCACCGGGGCCGGGGGGGCGCACCGGGCCGGGGGATGAGGCGCGTGGCTGGCTGTCGTTCATGACGCTCGTCCTTCGATCGCCGTCATCGGCATGACCAGCAGCAGCCGGCTGCCTGCGGGTCCGGCGTTGTGCACGCGGAGCCGGCAATGGCAGCTGACGCCGTCGAGCTCGAGGGTCCGCGTGCAGTCCTCGGTCGCCTCCAGCAGCGGAGCCAGGCCGGCTGGCAGCACGGCCGCGGCATCCTGGCCGAACAGGGTCGGGCAGTCCGGCCACAGCGCCTGGGCCGCCTGGTTGACGAAGGACACGAGGCCGAACTCGTCGATGGCCACCAGGGCGGCGGGCAGGCTGAGCAGCATGTCCACTGCGCTGCCCAGGCCGGTCTCGACCAGGTGGGTACGCTCGTGCTCGGTGGCCAGCGCCTGCGTCAGCCTCTCGTTCAGGCCGGCGAGCTCCTCGTTGGCCTCTTGCAGCTGGCGGGCCAGGCGGCGGTTCTCGTCGGCCATGGCCTTCTGGCGAAAGGCCTCGTCGATGTTGGCGCGCAGCAGCTGGTCTTCCCAGGGCTTGGTGAGGAACTTGTAGATCGCGCCTTCGTTGATCGCCGCGGTGATCGATTCCAGCTCGGTATAGCCCGACAGGACGATGCGCACCGTGTCGGGGTACAGCGCCTTGGCGCGCCGCAGGAACTCCACGCCGGTCATCTGCGGCATGCGCTGGTCGGAGACGATGACGTCGACCTCGTGGGCCGCCAGTTGCAGCAGGCCATCGGCGGCGCTGGTGGCGGTCAGGATGCGGTAGCCGTCGCGTCGCAGCAGCCGGCGCAGCGACGCGCGGATGTTCTCCTCGTCGTCGACCAGCAGCAGCGTCCGCTGGCGCGGGCCGCCGCGCTGCAGGCAAGGCGCTTCGAACACGGGTCGCACGCGCCACAGCGCCTCGACGCCCTCTGCCTCCAGCGCCGGGCTGAAGCAGTGGCCCTGCATCGCGTCGCAGCCCCCGGAGACGAGCAGCGCGAGCTGTCCCTCGGTCTCCACCCCCTCGGCCAGCACCTTCATCTGCAGGCTGTGGGCCATGCGGATCACGGCCCGCGTGATCGACACCTGGTTCGGCGCGGCCGTCACGTCGTCGACGTACGAGCGGTCGATCTTGATCACGTCGATCGGCAGCGTGCGCAACAGGCTGAGGTTGGAGTAGCCGGTGCCGAAGTCGTCGAGCGAGATCTGCACGCCGATCGCGCGAAGCGCGTGCAGCTCGCGCGCCGCGCGGGCGCTGTCGAGCACGAGCATCGTCTCCGTCACCTCGATGCCGAGCAGATGGGGCGGCGCGCCGGCATCGAGCAGGGCTTCCTGCACGCGCTGGGCCAGGCCGCCCTTGGCCAGCTGATGCGACGAGACGTTGACGCTCACGCGCAGTTCGCCCACGCCGCCGCGGCGCCACGCGGCGGCCTGCTCGCACGCGCGGCGCAGCACCCAGTCGCCGATCTCGACGATCAGGTCGTGCTGCTCGGCCAGGGGAATGAACTCGGAGGGCGCCACGGCGCCGAAGACTGGCGAGGACCAGCGCAGCAGCGCCTCCACGCCGTACATCGCGCCATTGCGCAGATCCACCTGCGGCTGGTAGTGCAGGCTGAGTTCGCCCCGCCCGGCCGCTCCGGCCAGCGCCAGGACCATGGCCTGCCGCCGATCGGGCGCGCCTGCCGGCGTTTCGCGACCGAAGGCTTCGGCCACGGGTTGCTCGAGTTGCTCTGCCACGGCCATCCCTGACTCTGTGTTTGGTGCGCCCGCCGGCGGCTCTGCGGCCTGCCTGGCGATCGCGGGCGTCGAGGAAAAGTCTATTCCTTTGTCGCATCCTCCGCGAGGAGGGCGATCATCTCCTCCGGCGGCGGAGGCGTCTGGACCTCGTCGCCGACCAGCGGGATCCAGACACGGAAGACACTGCCTTTCCCGGGCTCCGACTGCACCTTGATCATGCCCTGGTGCTTCTGCACGATCGAAAAGGACAGCGACAGTCCCAGTCCGGTTCCCTTGCCCACCGGCTTGGTGGTGTAGAAGGGCTCGAAGATGCGGCGCTGCACCTCGGCCGACATGCCGCACCCGGTATCGGAGACCTGCACCCACACCCAATGGCCGCAATGGCCGGTGGACAAGGTGATCACGCCATGCCCGTCTATCGCATGCGCGGCATTGACGATGAGGTTCATGAACACCTGGTTCAGCTGCGCGGCCAGGCAGCGCACCGGCGGCAGGCGGCCGTAGTTCTTGCGGACCTCTGCCTTGTACTTGACCTCGTTGTAGACCACGTTGAGGGTGGACTCCAGGCCGGCGTTGAGGTCGGCCTCCTGCCAGTCGGCGTTGTCCACGCGCGAGAAGTCCTTCAGGTCCTGCACGATGCGCTTGACGCGGGTCAGGCCCTCCGCGCTCTCACGCAGCAGCACCGGCACGTCCTCGCGCAGGTACTCGAGGTCCAGCTCCTGCTTGAGCCGGCCCAGGCCGGCCCGTGCGCCCTCGGGCAGCCCGGCCTCCTCGGCCTCGTATCCCGCGATCAGGCCCAGCAGGTCCTCGACGTAGTGCTTGAGCGAGTTGAGGTTGGAGTTGACGAAGCCGACCGGGTTGTTGATCTCGTGCGCCACGCCGGCCGCCAGCTGGCCGATGGAGGCCATCTTCTCGGATTGCAGCAGCTGGTTCTGCGCCTCCTCCAGCATGCGGTTGGTTTCCTTCAGCCGCTCGTAGTTGGACTCGAGCGCCTCCTGCGCACGTCGGACCTCGCCGCGGTCCTGCAAGATCCACCAGGCCCCCGCGGCCGGGTCGTGCGGGTTGGCCACGTACGCGATCATCTGGACCCACAGCTGCCGGCCGTCGTCGCGCTGCAGCATCATCTCGTGGTGGAAGGCCTTGCATTGCGCGAGCAGCGGATAGGCCAGTCGCTCGAGCTCGGCCTGGTCCTCGGCGCTGCAGAAGAAGGCGCGGGTGGGCTGGCCGACCGCGTTGTCGCCGCCGCTGAGGAACATGGCGGCGAACTGCTTGTTGTGCCGCACGACCATGCCGGCGGCCGAGTAGAGGATGCCGACCGAGGCGTTCTCCATGAACGCCTCCAGCTCGCGGTGGGTGGTGTTCAGCTCGGCGGTGCGGTCGCTGATCAGCAGCTCGAGCTGGTTGCGGTGGCGTGTCAGCTCTTCCTCGGTCGCGTGGCGCTGGCTGACGTCCTGCAGGGTCTCGATCGCGCCGACCACCTCGCCCTGCGAATCGCGCAGCGGAGCGGCGGTGCAGAACAGCCACCGGCCGCCATCGAAGGCCGGGTAGTAGTCCTCTGTCTCGAAGGCCCCGGCCACCAGGCTGGACGGGCGGATCTTGCCCGGGTAGAGCTTCTCCAGAGTGGCCTGGTCGGCGCCGTCGAGGATCAGGTCGCACAGCAGCGGCCGCTCGGTCGGATGGAACAGCCGGCCCTTCTCGGCCACGCCCTGCATGTCCCAGAAGTCCCGGCCGGTCATCTGCTCGCAGGCGCGGTTCCAGTGGGTGACGCGGTGATCCCTGTCGATCACGAAAGTGGCCACCGGGTCGCTGTCGAGGATCTGGTTGAGCACCTGGCTCATGTTGAGCAGGCTCGTCTGGACGTGTCGGATGTCGCTCAGGTCCTGGCAGGTGGAGAGCACGGCCGCCTGGCCGTCGATCTCCAGACGGCGGGCCGTCAGCTCGACGTAGCGCTGGTCTCCGGAGGCGGTGCGCAGGACCATCTCGCTCGCCGCCGGTTGAGGGTCCAGCAGCAGGCAGGCCTGGCCGTACATCGTCATCTGGTCGGCCAGGTCGGGCGTGACGAGTTCAGCCGGCGACATCCTCAGCAGGGCCGCCTCGTCGCGGCACACCAGGCGAGCGAGAGCCTCGTTGGCGCCGATCAGCGCTCCGCCCTGGTGGAGGAAGGCCGGCAAGGGCAGGGCGCGCAGCATCGCGTGGCACATGGCCAGCGAAGCTCCGGGCCGTGGGTCCGGCAGGGCGTCAGTCGGCAGGTCGCGTTGCACGGGTGCAGCCTCAGGCGAGCGTGCCGGGCAGCAGGCCGGCATCGTCCATCACGACCGAGCCGTCCGGGCCCCATTGCACGCGGGTGAGGCCGGGCTCCAGCCTCTCCAGCCGCTGCAGCTCCAGTTCGGCCGGGCTCAGCTGGCCGCGCTCGCAGCGGGCCTCGTTGGCAAGTGCTTCGTTCTCCATCCTCAGCGCCCGGATCTCGAGGATCTGCGCCAGCGCGCTGGTCAGCTCGAAGTCGTTCCAGGGTTTGGCGACGAAGCGGTCGATGCGGGCCTCGTTGATGGCGCCGATCAGGCCATTCAGGTCGGTGTAGCCCGAAAGGATCACCCGCGCGCAGTCGGGCTGCAGGGCGCGCAAGCGCTTGAGCACCTCTACGCCGTTCATCTCGGGCATGCGGTAGTCGGAGATGACCAGGTCGAAGGCGACCTCGGCAGCGCGGGCCAGCGCCTCGCGGGCCGAGGCAAAGGCCTCGACCTTGAGGGGGCTCTCCTGGCCGGACACGAGCAGCGGCGTGTGGCGCAGCAGGCGGTTGAGCGCGCCCAGCACGCCGGGCTCGTCATCGATCAAGAGGATGCGGTGCATGTTCTTTTCTCCCTGGACCGTTCAGCGTGCCGGCTGGAGGTCCATCTTCACGTACAGCGTGAGCCTGGCGCCTTCGCGCTGGGCGTACTCTCGGACCTGGCGCACGACCCGGGCGTCGAAGACGTAG
>CAMLGG010000307.1 GCA_946479475.1 uncultured Ideonella sp.
CCAGGCGCGCAGCCGCGTCGCCTCGCCGTCGAAGCTGCGCCAGACGATGGCGACCAGGCGGCCCGCGCTCATCACGTCGGCGTGCTCGGCGTCGTCGTCTGGCAGCAGCCGGGGTTCGCCGTCGGGAGTGCCGTCGGCGCGCAGGCGGCCGTAGCGCACGCCGGCCACGCCGGCGCGGTCGCCGAACCAGACGGCGTGGTAGCCGCCCCCTGCCGCCTCGGCGAGGCCGGGCCCGTGGTGCGGGCAGGCGTCCAGCGCCCAGTGGTCCTCGGTCGCGCGGGTCGGCGGGACGGGCGGGCCGCCGATGCGGGCGAAGGCATGGTCCCGCTCGTTGGGAGCGAACACGTGGCGCCACATCGCGGCCAGTCCGCCATCCGGTGCCTGGGCCAAAGCGATGCGGCAGCACTCGCAGGTCGACTCCGCGACGCGAATGTCGGGCCCGTAGCTCGCACCGCCATCGCTGGATTCGTTGCGGTAGATGGCGGCGCCGCGCACGTCGGTGCGCCCGGCGACACGTGCCGCCTCCACGTCCCGCTTGTCGATCCACAGCGTGTGCAGCGTGCCCCTGGCATCGAAGGCGATGGCCTCGAAGCGATGGGTGATCTCCTGCCTGTCGTGATGGACAGTGACCGGCGGCGAGAAGCTGCGCCCGCCGTCCACCGAGCGCAGCAGGCGGATCTCGCCGGTGTAGGGCCTGGCGAGCGGCCGGGTGTAGCTGATGACGACGCGGCCTCCGGGGCCGAAGGCGATGTGCGGCCGGCTCTCGCCATCGGCGGCGACGGTGTCGCTGCCCGTCGGGAGCATCCGGGGCCCGCTCCAGTGAGCGCCATCGTCACGGCTGGTGCGGGCGTCGAGATGGCCCTGGTCATCCAGGCCGACGACCCACAGGTCGCCCGCCGGCGAGAAGGCGGCTGCGATGGCAAGGGCGGGGCGCTTCGGACCATCGGCCGCGGCGTGGTGCGCCAAGGCAGGTGATGCAGGACCGGCGAGCATGGCCGCCGCGAGGAGGATCGAGGAGCGCATCGTGTTCACCACTTGCCCTCCAAACCCGCGTAGAAGGCGCGCGGCAGGGCCGGCGAATAGACCGCGGTGTTCGACAGCACCGAGGCGCTGTCCGCGTAGCGCCTGTCCAGCAGGTTGGCGATGCGGCCGAACAGCGACAGCGAAGCCGACAGGCGCTGGTTCACGCGCAGGTTGAAGACGTCGTGGCCCGGGTACTTGCCGTAGGTCGGGGAGTTGCTCGCTTCGAGCCAGTAGGCCCCGACGCGGGTCCATTCGAGCTGGGCCGTCGTGCCGTCGATCGGCACCCAGGTCAGGCGAGTGTTGGCCAGCAGGCGGGGCGCACTCTCCATCTCCTTGCCCGAGTAGTCGGCGCTCGCGGTCACCCACTCTTCGTAGGTGTGCCGCGCCCAGGAGGCGGCGATGTCCATGCGCCAGGCAGGCGAGAAGGCCGCGCCGAGTCCGAGCTCGATGCCGCGGTGGCGCGTGCGGCCGGCATTCACGCTGGTGCTGACGTTGGTCGCGAGGTCACGCTGGCTCACGAGGTCGTCGCGCTTGACCAGGTCGTAGGCGGCCAGCTCGTAGTTCCAGCCCGAGGCCTCGCCCCTGAGGCCCAGCTCCAGCTGCTGCGCGCGGATGGGCTTGAGCCCCAGGGCGAGCCGTGCCTTGGCCAGCGCATCCGACTCGTTCCCGGCGGCGCCGGCGCGGAACAGCTGCGACTCCGAAGGCGTGCGAAAGCCGTGGTTGTACGAGGCATACAGCGTGGCCGAGGGCGAGAGCGACCAGGTCGCGCCGAGCTTGGGGCTCCAGTGGCCGAAGCTCGCCGAAGCCTCCGGCAGCTGGCCGTAGACCCGCGTGCCGGCGCTGGTGCTGCCACTGCCGAGTTGGTTGCTCATCTCGTAGCCGATCTGGTCGTGGCGAAGCCCGGCCGTGACGCGCACATCGGCGGTGGGCGAGAGCTCGCCGTGCACGTACGCGGAGGCGCTCGAATAGCGCACGTCGTAGTCGTAGATGCGGCTGCCGATGCTGTAGCCGGTGTATTGCGTATCCGCGCCACTGCCGGCCGTGGTGACGACGAGGCTGTCCTCGCGGCGGGAACCCGGGCTGCGGTCCAGGTCGATGCCGGCGATGAGCCGCGGCCGCATCGCGCCGCCGAAGTCGCGCCGCCACTTGGCCATCACGCCGAGCGAATGGACATCGGTGTCCTCGATGCGCGGATCGAAGCTCAGGTTGTAGGAGCCGTTGAGCTGCATCGAGTTGACGCGCAGGTAGGGCGTGAGCGTCCACAGCGTGGGGCCGCTCTCGTGCTCGTACTGGCTGGACAGCCGCAGCGCATCGACCTTGCGAAAGGCGATGGCCATGTGGTTCTTCGTCGGATGGTGGCGGTAGTCGTCCCAGGTCAGCGGCGTGTTGGCGCCGGTCTGCTGGTCGATGTGGGTGGCGCCCAGGCCGGTGCGCCAGAGCGGGCCGCCGTCGAAGCCGGTGTCCCAGCGCAGGTTCAGGCTCTGCCGGTCGTAGGCGGTGCCGTCGCGCCAGCCGTCGCTGTGGCTGAGGTTGAGCTGGCCCCGCAGGGCGCTGTCGTCCGTCAACGGGGTGTTGCCGTCCAGCAGCACGCGCCGCCAGCCGAAGCTGCCGGCCTCGCCGGAGGCCGTGGCGCTGCGCGTCGTGCCGGGTGCGCGGGTCAGCACGTTGACGGTGCCGCCGATGGCATCGGAGCCGTAGAGCGCCGTGCCCGGCCCGCGCACCACCTCCACCCGGGCCGCGGCCGGGATGTCGACCTCGTACAGCGCGTTGTGGTTGAAGAAGCCGGTGGCACGCGTGGGCACGCCATCCTCGAGGTAGAGGTACAGCGGGCCGGTGCTGAAGGGCTGGCGGATGGCGGTGGTGTGGCCCTCGCCATTGGTGACCGAGACGGCCACGCCCGGCACCTGGCCGAGCAGCTGCTGCGGGTGCGTGGGGGCGGTGAAGCGGATGGCCTCCTCGCCGATGACGCCGACGGAAGCCGGCGTCTCGGCCAGGGGCCGCTTCTCGCGGGTGCCGGTGACCGTCACGGCCATCACCGGGATGAGCGGGGAGACGTCGGCGGCGGAGGCCAGCTCCTGCGCGACGGCAGGGGCGGGTGCTTGCAGCATCGCAAGCGCGAGCGGAGTGAGCGCGGCCCAGGCGGGCGCGCGGCGAAAGGTTCTCATGATGATCGGCGAGTCGGTGGCGCGGGCGCGCAGGCCCACGGCCGGCCTGCTTCGGGCAGGTCGGGCAGCACAGTTCCGGGAGCCGGCGCAGGAGCCGGCAATGCAACTCAGGCCGCGAAAGGCGGACCGTGGTGCAGACGCGCTATCCAGCGTGCGCAATCATCCCGGCGGGGCGCGGCGACGGTGACCAGCGCCGGGCAATGCAGCGGCGCCGGCGTCGCTGCAGGGAGGAGGGCGTTCGAGACCGGTGGCGCGACCGCGCCCAGCGCGAGCAGGGCGCAGTGGCCCGAGGCCTTGCCGTGGTCGCCGGCCGGGGGCGATTCGGTCTCGCCCCTCGATCCCGCGTGGCTCGCCATACCCGGCATGGCCACGCCGTGCACCTCGCACACCTCTGCGACCGCCACGCCCCGACGCTGCGCCGCCCAGGCCGCCAGCATGGGCGTGGCCGCCTGCAGCAGCAGCGCCCACGCCGCCACGAGGGCGGTGAAGCGGGCGACGCGGCTGAAGCGGTTCATCCTCGAAGTTATGTCATGCGGCCTGCAGGCGCTGCTGCAGCGCAGGGGAGACCCATACCTGGCCGTCGCGGCCGGCGACGAGGGCCTGGTCCACGCCCTGGCGCTGGAGCAGCTCGCGACCCGCACCGGGCGACAGCACCATCGCTGCTGCGCCGAGGCCGTTCACGCTGTCCAGCGAGTCGCCGACCAGCGTCACGCCGTGCGGCCCCTGCGCCGGGTAGCCGGTGCGCGGATCGAGCACGTGATGGTAGCGGCGGCCGTCGCGCACGAAGAATCGCTCGTAGTCGCCCGACGACGCCACGAAACCGCTCCGAAGGTCCAGGCGGCCCAGCAGGCGATCAGGCTGGCGCGGATCGCGGATGCCGACCCGCCACGGGCGCGACGCCGCGTCCGTCACCGCCAGCACGTCGCCCCCGCCGTTCACCAGGGCGTTCTCCACGCCGAGGTACTGCAAGGTGTTCAGGCCGGCCTCGAGGATGTAGAGCTTGGCGATGCCTCCGAGGTCCAGCCGCATGCCCTTCCTGCGGAGGTGGGCCGTGCCCCGCGCCGGGTCCAGTTCGAGGGCCTTCCAATCCACGCAGCCGACGTGCGAGCGGATGTAGGCCTCGCTCGGCATGAGCTCGGAGCCGGGGTTGAAGTCCCAGCGACCCACCGAGCCGATGGTGGCGTCGAAAGCGCCGTCGCTGCGCGCCGACACGCCCTGCGCCATGGCGAGCACGCGCATGAGGTCGGCCGAGACGCGCACCGGCTGCAGGCCCGCCGAGGCCCCGATGGCCGCGACCTGGCTCGTCGCCGAGTAGTGGCTCATCTGCGCTTCGAGCGCGGCCATGCGCTGGAAGGCGGATTCGACCGCGAAGGCCAGCAGGCCCTCGTCGCGATCCAGGGCCGCGATCTCGACCACGGTGCCCATCAGCTTGCGCGTGGAACGCAGCCGGGCCGGCTCGGCGTGTGCCGACGCGGCCAGCGGCCACGCGGCCACGCAGGCGGCGAGCCCCCACGTCAACCGGCGACGAACGGGATCGGGTGCCGGGCCGGTGAAGGGCGTGGGGTTCGCAGCCATCCGATGCCTCAGCGCGACTGGTCGGCCATGTAGTTCACCGCGGCCTTGACCTCGTCGTCGGTCAGCGAGGGCGAGGCACCGCGCGCGGGCATCTGGCCCTTGCTGCCGGTGAAACCTTCGAGCGCGTGCTTGTAGAGCGTGTCCATGCCCTGCGCGATGCGCGGACCCCAGTCGGCCTTGTCGCCCGGCTTGGGGGCGCCGCCCACGCCGGCGGCGTGGCACAGCGAGCAGGTCTTGCCGAAGACGGCCTTGCCGACGGTGTTCTCGGCGACAGGAGCCGGCGCCGGCGCGGGCGCGGGGGCAGGCGCAGCAGTGGGCGCGGGCGCGGCCGCAGGCGGCTCCTGCTTGCCGCAAGCCGCGAGCGCGCCAACGAGGCCGAGGGTGAGGAGGGTGCGGGTGAGTTTCATCGCAGGGCGTCCGGTTGATCGTTGCTGGGCGCAAAGATACATGACGCATGCACCTTAAGGTTGACTTAACGCAAGCTCGCCTCGAGGGCTTGCATCGAAGATCCGTTCGCCAAGGAATGGGACCGGGAGCCGGTCTTTCAGCGACTCAAGACCAACGAGGTGAAGATGATGGAACAACCCAAGAAACTGGGGCGGCGGAGCTTCCTCAACACCGCTGCCGCGGCCGGCCTGGCCGGCGTCGGCATGGCGGCCTGCTCCGAGAAGCCCAACTCGTCAGCGGGCGCGGCGCCCGCCTCCGCGGCCGGTGGCGGGGCCGAGCACGCCGGCGGCGCGGTGGCGCACCTGAAGCCCGGCGAGCTCGACACCTACTACGGCCTGTGGAGCGGCGGCCACACCGGCGACCTGCGCGTGCTGGGCATGCCCTCGGGCCGCGAGCTGCTGCGCATCCCCTGCTTCGTGCCGGATGCGCTGGTGGGCTGGGGCCAGACCAACGAATCCAAGAAGGTCATGGGCACCAAGCCCGACGGCAGCCTGCGCTACGCCGTGGGCGACACGCACCACACCCACGCCTCGTACAAGGACGGCAACTACGACGGCCGCTACGCCTGGGTCAACGACAAGATCAACGCCCGCATCGCGCGCATCCGGCTCGACTACTTCATCTGCGACAAGATCACCGAGCTGCCCAACGTGCAGGGCTTCCACGGCATCTTCCCGGACAAGGCCGACCCGGTCGATCCGAAGATCAACTACAC
>CAMLGG010000308.1 GCA_946479475.1 uncultured Ideonella sp.
GCCGAAGGTCCGGATCGGTGTTTCCCTTAGATAGTTCATGCGTCGCACGAACTATCATCGCCGAGCTAGATTTAGCGCTAGATCCCCTCTCGCTGCCTTTTTCGAGGCGCCGGGCCCCGGGGCCCGTCCCATCCAATCCCCACCTCGCTTCCGATGGCCTCTCCCCTGCTTCACCCGCCGCTCGCGTTCTCGCGCCTCGCAATGGCCGCCATGCTTGGCCTGGCGCTGTGCGCCACGGCCGATGCCGCGCCGCCTTCCGAGCGCCAGGTGACCCTGGATCGCGCCGCGGCGAGCAAGCCGGTGGATCGCTTCTTCGACCTGTCCGTCGGCGCCGACTACCCCGGCACCACCGGCCGGCCGGAGAACCTCGCCCAGCTCAAGACCGCCGTCGACGAGCTGGGGTTCCGCTACGTCCGCTTCCACGACATCTTCCACGACGCCCTGGGCACCGTCCGCATGGTCGACGGCCGCATGACCTTCGACTTCAGCGGCATCGACAAGCTCTATGACAACCTGCTCGCGCGAGGCATCAAGCCTTTCGTGGAACTCGGCTTCACGCCGTCGGCGATGAAGACCTCCGACCAGACGGTCTTCTACTGGAAGGGCAACAGCTCGCACCCGCAGCGCGGCCCCTGGGCCGAACTGATCGAGGCCTTCGCGCGGCACCTGATCCAGCGCTACGGCGCCGACGAGGTGCACCAATGGCTGTTCGAGTTCTGGAACGAACCCAACCTCGCCGGCTTCTTCGAAGGCGCCGACCAGAAGGCCTACTTCGAGCTGTACGCGCTGACGGCGCGCACCCTCAAGCGCGTCGACCCCGCTCTCCAGGTCGGCGGCCCCGCCACCGCCGGCGCCGCCTGGGTGCCCGAGTTCCTGGCCTACGCCAAGGCCAACAAGGTGCCGGTCGACTTCGTCACCACCCACACCTACGGCGTGACCGAAGGCTTCTTCGACGAGTACGGCAAGTCCGACCGCATCCTCGCGACGGACCCGGACTCGATCGTCGGCGACGTTCGCCGCAACCGGCAGGAGATCCAGGCCTCGGCCTTCCCCGGCGTCCCGCTGTACGTGACCGAGTGGAGCACCAGCTACAACCCGCGCGACAAGGTGCACGACAGCTACATCAGCGCGCCGTGGATCCTGACCAAGCTGCGCGCCGTGCGCGGCTATGCGCAGGCGATGAGCTACTGGACCTACAGCGACCTGTTCGAGGAGCCTGGCCCGCCCGACGCACCCTTCCACGGCGGCTTCGGCTTGATGACGCGCGAGGGCGTCCGCAAGCCGGCCTGGTTCGCCTACAAGTACCTCCACGCGCTGCGCGGCAACGAGATCCCGAGCACGGACGACAAGGTGCTGGCCGCGGTGGACGGCGACCGGGCGGCCATCCTGGCCTGGGACTGGCAGCATCCCGACCAGAAGGGCGTCAGCAACGGCGTCTTCTTCGGCAAGCCGGTGCCCCACGGCGCGGCGCCGTCGGTCGCATTGGCGCTGCGCAACCTCAGGCCCGGCGCCTACCGGCTCGAGCTGCGTCGCACCGGCTACAAGGCCAACGACGCCCACACCGCCTACCTCGAGATGGGCTCGCCCAGCCAACTCGATGCCGCGCAGCTGGACAAGCTGAAATCGCTGACGCAAGACCTTCCCGAGGTGCAGCGAACCGTCGAAGTCGGCAAGGAAGGCACGCTGAACTTCAGCGTTCCGATGCACAGCAACGACATCACGTTGTTGACGCTCGAGCCTGCGAGTCGCTGACGCATGAACCGCCCTCGCCTCGCGGCGTCCGCCCTGGCCTTCTGGCTGGCCACCGGCACGGCAGCCGCTCCCCCCGGCCCTTCGCTGCAAAGGGCGCAGGCGCTCGTGGCGCAGATGACGCTGGCCGAGAAGGCCAGCCAGCTGCAGCACGATTCGCCGGCGATCCCGCGCCTGGGCATCCCGGCGTACAACTGGTGGAGCGAGGGCCTTCACGGCGTCGCACGCGCCGACGTGGCCACCGTGTTCCCGCAGGCCATCGGGCTCGCCGCCACCTGGGACACTGCGCTCGTGCAGGGAGTGGGCAACGTCATCGGCACGGAGTTCCGTGCCAAGTTCCTGGACACGGTCGGTGCCGATGGTTCGTCGGGCCTGTACCGCGGCCTGACGGTCTGGTCGCCCAACGTCAACATCTTCCGCGATCCGCGCTGGGGCCGGGGCCAGGAGACCTACGGCGAAGACCCGTACCTGACCTCGCGCATGGGCGTGGCCTTCATCCAGGGGCTGCAGGGGCCGGACCCGAGCCAGCCGCGCGTGTCGGCGGCGGTGAAGCACTTCGCGGTCCACAGCGGCCCGGAGGCCGACCGCCACAAGGAGGACGTGAGGGTCTCGCCGCGCGACCTGGTGGACACCTACCTGCCGGCCTTCCACGCAGCGGTCACCGAGGGACGCGCCGAGTCCGTGATGTGCGCCTACAACTCGGTAGACGGCGTGCCCGCCTGCGCCAACGAGCAGCTGCTGAAGCACTACCTGCGCGACGAGTGGAAGTTCCAGGGCCATGTGGTCTCCGACTGCGGCGCCGTGGCCGACATCCACCAGGATGGGGCGCACCACCACGTGAAGACGCCCGAGGAGGCCGTGGCCGTGGCCGTGCACGCTGGCACCGACCTGATCTGCGACTTCAACGGCAACAAGACCGCCGATCCCGCCACCACCGTGACGGCCGTCAAGAAGGGATTGCTCGGCGAGGCCGAGCTCGACCGGGCACTGGTCCGCCTGTTCGACGTGCGCCTTCGCCTGGGCCTGCTCGCACCCACTGGACAGCGGCCCTTCGCCGAGATCACGGCGCGCGACTTCGACACGCCGCCACACCGCGCGCTCAACCTGGAGTCGGCCCGCCGCTCGCTGGTCCTGCTGAAGAACGACGGCGTGCTGCCGCTCAAGACCTCGCCGCGGCGCATCGCCGTGATCGGCCCCAATGCCGACAGCGTGGATGCGCTGGTGGGCAACTACAACGGCACGCCGTCCAGGCCGATCACCTTGCTGGCGGGCCTGAAGGCACGCTTCCCCCAAGCGCGCATCGACTTCGTCGAAGGCACAGGCTGGGTGGCCCCGCCCCTGGAAGACGTGCCGGGGTCCAGCCTGTGTGCCGACGCCGCGTGCAGCCGCCCCGGCCTGCGGTTCGAGCGCTTCGACAACACCCGGCTCGAGGGCACGGCGACCTCGGCCGTGATGGCGCCGCAGGCCGCGTTCAAGTGGGGCTGGCAGGAGGGCCGCGACCGCCAGGAATCCGCACGCTGGAGCGGCTTCCTGCGCGCGGGCGAAAGCGGCGAGCACCTGTTCCGGCTCAAGGGCAACCGTGGCTACCGGATCTGGCTGGATGGCGAACTGGTGGTGGACCTGTGGGACATCGCCTGGCCCACCAGCACCCGCGGCGTGACGCTGAAGGCCGGCCAGACCTACGCGCTGCGGGTGGAGGCGCTGCAGACCGGCTGGGAAGGCGACCAGCGCCTGCAGTGGAGCCGCCCGGGTGCCAGCGACGAGGCCGCGGTGGCGGCGGCGCGGGAGGCCGACCTGGTGGTGTTCGCCAGCGGGCTGACGTGGGAGCTGGAAGGCGAGGAGATGACGGTGCTGGCCCCGGGGTTTGCCGGCGGCGACCGGACAGGGATCGAGCTGCCGGCGCCGCAACTGCGCATGCTGGAGCGACTGGCCGCGCTGGGCCGCCCGTTGGTGCTGGTGAACTTCAGCGGCAGCCCTATGACCTTCGGCGCCGCCACGGGGAAGGCGGCTGCCATCGTGCAGGCCTGGTACCCGGGCGGCGAAGGCGGCCAGGCGCTGGCCGAGCTTCTGGCCGGCGACTTCAGCCCCTCTGGCCGCCTGCCGCTCACCTTCTACCGTTCGGTCGAGCAACTGCCGCCGTTCAAGGACTACGGCATGCAGGGGCGCACCTACCGCTGGTTCAAGGGCGAAACCTCGTTCCCCTTCGGTCACGGCCTGAGCTATTCGCGCTTTGCCTACACCCACGCCAGGCTGGAACGCAGCCGAGTCGCCGCGGGCCAAGGCACGCGGCTGTCGGTGCTGTTGAAAAACGAGGGTTCGCGCGAGGCGGCCGAGGTGGTGCAGGTCTACGCCCAGCGAACCGGCGCCATGGCACCGGAGCGCACGCTGGTGGCATTCCGGCGCGTGGTGCTGCGGGCGGGCGAATCGCGCCGGCTCAGCTTCGATCTGGGCGCCAAGGCCACGAGCGTGGTCCAGGCCGACGGCAGGCGCGTGGTGGATGAGGGGCCGGTGTGGCTGTGGGTCGGCGGCGGGCAGCCGGCGGCCGCGGTCACCGGGGTTCGCGCCTCCGGACAGATGTTGAAGCTGCAAGTCACCGGGACTGCGGAACTGCCGGCGTTCTGACGGATCAGGCTTCGGCCTGCATGGGCAGCACCGTCACCGCCACCCGCGGCTGTGCCGCGCCGCCGCCGCGGATCACGCCGCGCAGCGGGGCCACGTCGGCATAGTCGCGACCCCAGGCCAGCGACACGTGGTCCATCCCGACGGGAACGGCGTTGGTGGGGTCCAGCGGCACCCAGCCTTGCGTCGGGCACCAGACCTGCACCCACGCGTGGCTGGCGTCCGCCCCTAGGAGCCGCGGCTGGCCGGGTGGTGGCGTCGTCAGGAGATAGCCACTGACGTAGCGCGCGGCCAGGCCAAGCGACCGGCAGGCGCCGATCATGACGTGGGCGAAGTCCTGGCAGACGCCGCGCAGCCTGGCCAGCGCTTCGGGCGCGCGCGTCGCGACGTCGGTCGCTTGCGGCTCGTAGGCGAATCGCTCGTGGATGAGTTGCATCAGCGCGAGCGCTCCCCCAACGACCGACACGCCCGGCGTGAAGGCTTCGCGCCCGAAGGCGGCCAGGTCCGCGTCGCGCGGCGCATACGACGAAGGCAGGCTGAACTCCACCGGCTCGCTGCGGACCGCGCCGGCGTGGTAGCGCAGCTCCTGCGCGGCGTCTTCCCACGGCGGGCTGTTGTCGGCGTCGGGCCGCGGCAGGCGGCGCACGCCCGCCTCGAAGCTGCTGACGACCTGCAGCCGCGAATGCACCCGTGCGTGGCTGAAGGCCACGCGCGTGTTTCCCCAGCTGTCCACGCTGCCCTGGCCCTCGGGCACGCCGCCGTCGCCGATCGGGCGGCCCTGCAGCCATTCGTCGGGCGGCGGGTCGATGTAGAGGCGCCAGTCGCGGACCTTCTGCCGCCAGGTGTCGCGCGGCGCCAGGTGGGCGATGTGGTGGGCCAGCTCCACCGGCGCGTCGTACTCGTAGACGGTCTCGTGGCGGACCTTCAGCCAGACGAGGTTCCCGTCCGCCGCGTCGAGCCGGGCATCCGTCGTCATCGTCGCCCCTCGCCTACTGCCACACCGCGCGGTCGACACCGCTGACGTGCGAGAACAGACGCCGGCCCAGCGCCTCGGAAAGGCCCAGCGCCTGCGCGCTGCAATCGCTCAGGGCCGCGATGAGCGCGGCGTGGCCCGCTTCGCCTTCCTCGCCGGCCATGATGTCCAGCGGCCAGTCCTCCGGATGCGGCAGGCTCTGGGCCAGCTCGTGCGCCCACAGCGGCTCGTGGCGAGCCAGCTTGACGAAGCGCTCGCGCATGGTCCTCGCCACCCAGGCCAGCGAGCGCGGGTTGTCGGTGTCGTGCACCAGCAGGTGCAAAAGCGGCGGCACCTCGCGCCGGGCCTGGAACTGCGCGCGGTAGGTGATGGTCGAGTCGAACAGCCCGAGCAGCAGCGCGAAGCCGTCGTCGCGCTTGTGCAGGCCCTGCTCGAAGCCGGTGGCCAGGGTGTTCGCCAGGAAGTCGAGCCGCTCGATCTGCCGGCCCACGCTCAGCAGGCGCCAGCCGTCGTCGCG
>CAMLGG010000309.1 GCA_946479475.1 uncultured Ideonella sp.
TCGAGATCCTCGCCCGGGGCGTGCGCCTCGAAGCGCGCCCGCAGCTCGCGCGCCTCGGCCACGCCTTCGGCCACGGTGTCGAACACGGTCTTGCCGTGGTCGAAGTCGGGCTCCTGCGGGACGTAGACCACGCGCACGCCCGACTGCACCTGCAGCACTCCGTCATCGGGCCTTTCGAGGCCGCCCAGGATCTTCAGCAGCGAGGACTTGCCGGTGCCGTTGCGGCCGATCAGGCCGACGCGCTCGCCGGCTTCGAGCGAGAAATCCGCCCCGTCGAGCAGGGGCACGTGGCCGAAGGCGAGGTGGGCGTTGGTGAGGGTCAGGAGGGCCATGGGCCCGATTGTCCCCGCCCCGGGGTCACCGGGCCTGGACCGCGGCCTCCAGGGCGTCGATGAACATCGCCGGGACGTCGAAGCCGGCCTGCTCGGTGATCTCCTGGAAGCAGGTCGGGCTGGTGACGTTGATCTCGGTGAGCTGCTCGCCGATCACGTCCAGGCCGATCAGCAGCAGGCCGCGCGCGAAGAGCTTCGGGCCCAGGGCCTCGGCGATCTCGCGGTCACGCGAGGTCAGCGGCTGCGCGACGCCCTTGCCGCCGGCGGCGAGGTTGCCGCGCACCTCGCTGCCCTGCGGGATGCGGGCCAGCGAGTAGGGCACCGGCTTGCCGCCTATCACCAGCACGCGCTTGTCCCCTTCGCGGATCGCCGGCAGGTACTTCTGCACCATCACCGTCTGCGCGCCGTGGCGGTTCAGCGTCTCGATGATGCTGCCCAGGTTCAGGCCATCGTCCTTGACGCGGAAGATGCCCATGCCGCCCATGCCGTCCAGCGGCTTGAGGATCACGTCGCGGTGCTCGTCGTGGAAGCTGCGGATGTCCGCGGCGTTTCGCGTGACGAGCGTGGGCGCGATGAACTCCGGGAACTCGAGGATGGCGAGCTTCTCGGGGTGGTCTCGCAGGGCGCGCGGCGAGTTGAAGACCCGGGCGCCTTCGGCCTCCGCGCGCTCCAGCAGGTGCGTGGCGTAGAAGTATTCGCTGTCGAAGGGCGGGTCCTGCCGCATCAGCACCGCGTCGAACTCGGCGAGCGCGCAGCGGTCCTCGTTCTCGACCTTGTACCAGTCGTGCACGCCGTAGCCGTGGGCGCCGGTCAGGCTGATGTGCCGGACGTGGGCCTCGACCCGCCCGCCGCGCCGCCACGACAGCTCGTGCGGCTCGCAGGCGTAGAGCGCGTGGCCGCGCCGGGCAGCCTCGCGCATCATGGCGAAGGTCGAGTCCTTGTGGATCTTGAACCCGGCCAGCGGGTCGGCGACGAAGAGCAGCTTCATGGGCCCGAGTTTGCCTTGAAGCCGCCGCCGCCGCAGCGGCGGGCCTTAGGGCACCGACACCGGCCTGGTACGCTCGTTCAGCCAGGCCAGCGCATCGCCGCTCAGCTTGGGCGCCAGGCGCTCCCGCACCGTCGAGTGATAGCGGTTGAGCCAGTCGATCTCGTCGGCGCGCAGGATGGCGAAGTCGAGGCAGCGCGTGTCGATGGGGCAAAGCGTCAACGTCTCGAACTCGAGGAACTCGCCGAAATCGCTGGAAGGCGCAGGCACGTTGAGCACCAGGTTCTCGATCCGCACGCCCCACTGGCCGGGCCGGTAGAGCCCGGGCTCGACCGAGGTGATCATGCCCGGCTCCATCGCCATGTTCGCGTCGGGAACGGCCTTGCTGATCGACTGCGGCCCCTCGTGGACGTTGAGGAAGTAGCCCACGCCGTGGCCGGTGCCGTGGCCGTAGTCCAGGCTCTCGGCCCACAGCGGCGCCCGCGCGAGCGCATCGAGCATCGGGCTGAGGGTGCCGCGGGGGAAGCGCGCGCGGCTGAGCTGCATCGTGCCCTTGAGCACGAGCGTGTAGTCGCGCTTTTGCTCGGCCGTGGGCGTGCCGATCGGCCAGACGCGGGTGATGTCGGTGGTGCCGCCCGTGTATTGCGCGCCGGAGTCGATCAGCAGCAGGCCATCGCCCTCGATCACCGCATGGTGCTCGGGCGTGGCCCGGTAGTGAGGCATCGCGCCGTTGGCATTGAAGCCGGCGATGGTCGAGAAGCTCAGGCCGACGAAGCCCGGGCGCCTGGCCCGCTCGGCGCTCAGCTTCTCGTCGATGGTCAGCTCGGTGATGCGCTCGCCGCGCGCGAGCGCGGGCTCCAGCCAGGCGTAGAAGGCGCACATCGCGGCGCCGTCCTCTTCCATCGCCTGGCGCACGAAGGCAGCCTCGGCCGCGGTCTTGCGGCTCTTCATGAGCGTGCTCGGGTTGATCGCCTCGATGACGGTCAGGTTCTCCGGGGCGGCCTCCCGCAGTCCGAGCGTGACGCGCTTCGGATCCAGCAGCAGGCGGGTGCCGGGGCCGAGTGCGCCCAGCGCCCCGGGCGCCTGGCCGTAGTCGGCGAGCGAGATGCCGTCGGAAGCCAGCTTCGCCTTCAGCTCGTCGTCGACCTTGCCGGCGCCGACGAAGAGCGTGGCCGCCTGGTGGCTGATCAGCAGGTGGGCGAGGAAGACCGGGTTGTACTCGACGTCCGCGCCGCGCAGGTTGGTGATCCAGGCGATGTCGTCGACGGTGGAGACAAAGTGGTGGGTGGCCCCGAGCCTGGCCATCGCCTCCCGCACCAGTGCCAGCTTGGCGGGCCGGCCCATGGGCGCCTGCGGCGCGGCATGGTCGTAGACGCGGCCCGTCGGCAGGCCCGGGCGATCGGCCCAGGCCGATTCGAGCAGGTCGACGTTGGTGATCATTCGGATGCCGGACCGCTCGCACATCGCGCGCAGCTGCTGCGCCGCCGCCAGGCCCAGCACCTGGCCATCGACCGCCAGCGCCTGGCCCTTCCTCACGTGCTCGCCGATCCAGTCGACATGGTGGGTGGCGGCTCCGGTGGGAATCTTCACCAGCCCGATGCCGCTGCCCTGCAGCTCGGTCTCGGCCTGCGTCCAGTAGCGGCTGTCGGCGAAGAGCGCCGCTTCGCCGATGGTCACCACCAGCGTGCCCATGGACCCGGTGAAGCCGGAGAACCACTCCCGGCCCTGCCATCGGCCCGGCAGGTACTCGGACAGGTGCGGGTCACTAGACGGCACGAGCACCGCGTCCACGTGGTTCGCAGCCATCACCTCGCGCAGGCGGGCGATACGAAGACGGGCGGGGCTGGTGCGGGTGTCCATGCGGGCTGCTCCTGGAAAAGGCCGAACGATTCTAGGAGCCGGCTTTCCGAAGGAAATTCCGAATGACCATGCCGGGAGGGCCGCTCGCCGAATCCTTCGCCAAATCTCGCCGCAGTAACCAGTCGTATCAAACGTAATCATCATTTCTCTGCGCTTAATCGCCGTTCCGGGCGGCCGACCACCGCGCGCAGAAACACACACACCGGCGGCCTGTCGTACGCCGGGAATTCCAGGGAGCATCCATGCAGCGAAGAGCCCTTCTTCGGGCGGCGTCGGCCGCCTCCACGCTCGGCCTGGGCACGGCGATGGGGGTCTGGTCCTCCGCCAGCCGCGCCGATTCACGGGTCGTCCGCTTCGGGCAATCCGCCTCGATGAGCGGCGGCCAGGCCGCCTACGGGAAGGACATGCGCAACGGCATCGCCGCCGCGTTCGCCGCCGCATCCGCCCAGGAGGGCCGCACCGGCCTGCGCTTCGAGCTGCACACCCTCGACGATGGGGGCTTGCGCGCCAGCTGCATGAAGAACGTGCTGGCCCTGGCCGACACCGACGCCATCGCCATGATCGGCCTGACGAGCGGCGTGGGCGCCGAAGCCAGCCTGCCGGTCTTCGAGGATTCGCGCATCGCCCTGCTCGGCACCGCCAGCGGCAACCTCGGCCTGCGCGCGAGCGGCGTGAAGAACGTCTACAACGTGCGGGTGGGCCACGACGTGGAGTACCGTCGCATGACGGCATACGCCAAGGACTTCGGCATGCAGCGGGTCGGCATCGTCTACATGGGCGATGCGGCGGCGAGCAACCTCGATGCCCTCAAGCAGTCGCTGGCCGACGTGGGCATGGCGCCCAAGGTCTCGGTGGCGATCGACCGCAACGCCTCCAACTTCGAGGCGGCCGCGCGCGACCTGATCGCGGCGCGTCCGGATTGCGTGATGTTCACGACCAATGCGGAGCCGATCAGCAGGATCGTCGAGCTGATGTCGGCCGCGAAGTACCCGGGCCTGTACTACGCCTCCTCCTACTCGGGCCAGGCGCTGATCGACAAGCTGAGCGCCCGCCAGCAGAGCTGCGTGATGAGCGTGGTGGTGCCCCGGCCTTCGAGCATGAGCACGCCGGTCGTCTCGCAATGCCAGCGAGACCTGGCACTGGTGAGCAAGGACGCGCGGGTCGGCGTCACCACGCTGGAGGGCTACATCGTCGGCCGGATTGCCGTGGAGGCCGCCTATGCGGCACAGGCCAGCGGCCGGCTGAACAAGGCACGTTATGGCGAGGTCCTGTCGTCCCTGCGCACCGAGCTGGGCGGATTCCGTGTGGATTTTGCGGGCGGCTCGCAAGGCTCGCGCTTCGTCGACCTGATCGCGCTGGATCGCTATGGCAGACTGGTCGGTTGAAGTAATCGATTAGGGGTACTCCCGCATGCAACGCCGTCATTTCATGCTCGCCGGGGTCGCCGGTTCCACCTTGCCGGGCTGGGCCCACGCCGCGGGCCGGACGGTGCGCCTGGGGCAGTCCGCCTGCCTGACCGGCACGCAGATGCAGTACGGCAAGGACGTGACCCTCGGCCTGAACGCCGCCTTCGCCGCGGCCAACAAGGCCGAAGGCGCCGGCGGCCTGCGCTTCGAGCTGCAGGCGCTGGACGACGCCGGCCAGAAGGACAAGGTGACCGCCAACACCAAGGCGCTGCTCGACGGCGGCGTGCAGGCGCTGGTGGGCTTCACCAACGGCATCGGGGCACAGGAGAACCTGCCCCTGATCCAGCAGCACCAGGTGCCGCTCATCGGCACGGCCAGCGGCAACATGGGCCTGCGGGTCGGCCCGCCTCACGACTGCACCGCGCATGTGAGGGCCGGCTACGACGTCGAGTACAAGCAGATGATCGCCTACGTGCGCAGCTACGGCTTCGACCGCGTCGGCTTCGTCTACCTGCAGGACACCTCGAAGATCAACCTGGCGACCCTGACCAAGGCCCTGGACGAGGCCGGCCTGAAGGCCCCGATGTCGCTGGGCGTGGATCGCAACGGCAAGGATGCCGACGAGGCCGCCCGCAAGCTGCTGGCCGCCAAGCTCGACTGCGTGGTGTTCACCACCAACGCCACCCCAGCCCTGGCCATCGCCAAGACCATGGTCAACAGCAGCGGCTATGCCGGCATGCTGTTCGCCTCTTCGCTGGCCGGGCAGGACCTGATCAACGGCGTGCCCGGCGTGGGCCGCAGCATGGTGATGAGCCTGGTGGTGCCGCGGCCGACCGCGCTGGGCCTCAGCGTGGTCTCCCAGTGCACCAAGGACGTCGCGGCCCTCGACGGCAGCGCCAAGATGGGCGTGACGGTGCTGGAGGGCTACATCGCCGGGCGCGTGACGGTCGAGGCTGCACGCCAGGCCGCGCAGCGCGGCGGCGGCGAGGTGACGCGCGCCCGCCTGCTCGACGCGCTGTCCAACCTGAAGGTGGACCTGGGCGGCTACCGCGTCGCGTTCGACAACGGCAGCGGCCAAGGCTCGCGCTACGTGGACCTGGTGGTCATCGACCGCTTCGGCCGCATCGCCGGATAAGGCGCACGAACGCGCCTCGAACCAGGCCGTTCAGAGGTCCGTGCGGAGTTTCCAGATCTCGGGGAACAGCACCGTGTCGAGCATCTTGCGCAGGTAGCTCACGCCGCCGGTGCCGCCGGTGCCGCGCTTG
>CAMLGG010000310.1 GCA_946479475.1 uncultured Ideonella sp.
CGCACATCCGACGATGCGCCCGTCGCGGCCCCGGATTCCCCTCCCACCTGCCTGGGAGGAACCTCCCCCCTCAGGTAGCGGTCGGCCAGCTCGCGCACCTCGACGAGCATCTGCGCCGCGGGCTCGTGCTTGCTCACGAAGGCGCTCGCGCCCAGGCCGAAGGCGCGCGTGCGCGTGGCCGAATCGGTCAGGCAGGTGAGCACCATCACCTGGGTTTCGCGGCCCAGCAGGGGCAGCAGCGCCAGGCCGTCCTCGCCGCCGAGGTCGACGTCGAGCAGCACGATGTCCGGGCGTGTCGCACGGGCGTAGGCCAGGGCCTCGGCCGCCGTGGCGACCGCGTGCACTTCGCCCAGCGGCAACGTCGCTGACCGCAGCAGGCGCGACAGGCCCTCCCGCACCAGCGCCTGGTCGTCGATGATCAGCAGCGACGGGGGCAGCCGCAGCGACTCCGGTGAGGTCAGGTCCGAGTAGGGCATGGGCCGATGCTAGGCAGCAGCCCTTCGCGCGGCCATGGGAGTCGGCGCCCGGAACGCCTGGGAGTTTTGCCCTGGGTCCAGTCCGGTGTCCGTACAGATGACGTACACTCATGCAGGAGTTCGACCATGACCCGCAGGACCATCCCCGTTGAAGCTGAACGTGGCGCACGGCTGGAGGCCCGCGTGTCGGCCACGCAGAAGGCGCTGTTCCAGCGCGCGGCAAGCCTGTCAGGTCGCACCTTGAGCGAATTCGTGGTGAGCAGCGCGCAGGAGGCTGCGGCCAAGGTGATCCAGGAGCACGAGAGCGTCAGGCTCACCCGTGCCGAACAGGCCGCTTTCGTCGAGGGCCTCTTGAATCCGCCCGTGCCCAGCACACGTCTGCGCCAGGCCGCCAAGCAGTACAAGCAGACGATCGGGCGCTGAACAGTGCCGGGCGTGTATCGCATCGAGCCCTTGACCAAGGCGCACGATAGAAGCGACTTTCGCTGCGGCAGCGAGGCGCTGGATCGTTACCTCCGGCAGCAGGCGCGGCAGGATGCCGAGAAGCATGTGGCTGCGCCGTTCGTGCTGGTGGAGCCGCCGCAGGCGCTCGTCCTGGGCTACTACACCTTGTCCGCCTCCATCATCGGTGTCGAGGACATCCCGGCCGAGTTCGCGAAGAAGTTGCCGCGCTACCCGCAGCTGCCCGTGACGCGGGTCGGAAGGCTGGCCGTCGACGAGCGTGTCAAGGGCTCAGGGCTGGGCGCCTTGCTGTTGATGGATGCATTGAGCCGCAGCCTCACGCACGCTGCGCAGATCGCGGCCATGGCCGTCGTCGTCGATGCGAAGGACGACGCGGCCGAGGCCTTCTACAGGCGCTTCGACTTCCAGCGCCTGCAGACGACACCGCGCCGTCTGTACCTGCCCATGAAGACCGTGGCGGCGGTCCTGGGCTGAACCGAGGCGCGCGCCTTTTGCGCGAAGCCCGTTACTCCGTTCACCCGAACTTGTCGAAGGTGCCATGGCGCCGGGGCTTCGACAGGCTCAGCCCGAACGGAGGTGTGGTGCCCAGCCCGAACGGAGGTGTGGTGCTTGGCCCGAACCATCTCTTCCCGTTCACCCTGAGCTTGTCGAAGGGCCCATGTCAAATTGAGGCTTCGACAGGCTCAGCCCGAACGGAAATGTGGTGCTTGGCCCGAACCATCCCGTCCCGTTCACCCTGAGCTTGTCGAAGGGCCCATGTCAATGAGGCTTCGACAAGCTCAGCCCGAGCGGAGATGTGGTGCCCAGCCCGAACGGAGAGGTGGTGCTCAACCCGAGCAGTGCCCAGCCAGAACGGAGAGCTCGCCCTCAAGTCGCCCGAGCCCCTAGCCCGTGCTCGGTCGCAAACAGGTGCAGCTCCAGCCGCCCATGCACCCCGAGCTTCGCGTAGATCGCGGTCAGGTGATTGCGCAGGGTGTGTTCGCTCAACCCCAGCGCGTCGGCCACGGCGAGCTGCTTGCGGCCGCTCATCCGGACCAGATGGCCGACGATCTCGCGCTCGCGCGGGGTGAGGGTGGCGATGCGCTGGGCGGTCGGATCCGGCGCGGGTACGGGCGCGCTGCCGCGGCCGGTCAGCTGGCCCAGCAGGTCGGCCACGATGTTGCGGTTCAGCCAGACCTCGCCCTCGTGGACTTTGCGGATGGCACGCAGCACCGTGTCGGCGGATTCAGACTTGTGCAGCACGCCGCGCGCGCCCTGCATCACCGCCTGGCGGTGGTGGCCCTCGTCTTCATCGGCGGTGAGGATGAGCACGTGCCCGCGGCAGCGGCGCTGCACGTCGGCGAGCGCGTTGCAGCCGTCCTCGCCGGCCAGGTCCAGGTCGAGCACGAGCAGGTCGGTCTCGTCGAGTGCCGGGTGGGAGACCAGCTCCGCGCGGGTGAGGGCGGTGCCGACCACCTCCATCTCCGGCCGCGCGCTGTCTATCAGCTGCTGCAGGCCCCACAGCGTCACCCGGTGGTCGTCCGCGAGGAAGACGCGGATCGTCGACGTGCCCGAGGCGATCGCCGCGCGATGGGCGCCGGCGGACGTCAGGCTGGCCGTGGGGATGGACTGCATGTTTTCGTTCTCCGTGGCTTTCAGAGCGGGATGCTGATCGCGATCTCGGTGTCCAGACCATTGGGACGGCTGATGCTCAGCGCCCCGCCCATTTCCCTGACGCGCTCGGTCAGCGACTTCGGCACGAAGTCCCCGACCGGCCCGCCCTGCAGGCTGCCCGCGTCGTCACGGACAGTGAGTTGGATGCTATCCCCCGACATCCGCATTTGTATCCAAGCGTTTCTTGCGGATGTGTGCTTCCGCACGTTGTTCAGCGCTTCGTTGACCATGTGGAAGACCGATCCGGCCAGCGCGCGGCTGGTGGTGATGTCCTCCGGGCAGTCGAGGTGGACCTCGATGCCGAAAAGCACGCTGAAGCGCCGGGCCTGGCGGCGAACCGCCGGCACCAGCGCGTTGTCTCCCTTGGGCCGGCCGGAGCGCAGCACCGAGATGACCTCGCGCAGCTCGTCGACCTCGTGGTTCATCAGGCTCAGCAGGGCGGTGATCTCGCCGTGCAGCGGGTTGTCCGCCGGCGTGCGCAGCACGAGCGCCTCGATGGCGTAGCGCAGGCCGAGGTAGGGCTGGATGGCGCTGTCGTGCAGGTCGCGCCCGATGCGCACCCGCGCGTGGGCGGCGATCTCCTCGTTCAGTTCGTCGACGAGGCCGGCGCGTTCGAACAGGCGCATGAGCGTGGGGCCGAGCGCGGCCAGGCTGGCGAGGCTCCAGTTCTCGCGCTGGCTGGGCAGGTCGCCGACCAGCAGGTGGGCCTGCAGGCGGTCGCCGAGCGCCATGGGCAAGGCCATGAGCCGGCTGGATTCGAGCATGGCCGCCAGCTGGGCCATCGGCGCCTGCAGCGGCGCCGGATCGATGCAGCGGTCCTGCGATTGCACGCCGCCGCGCAGGCCCAGCCATTGGCGCGGGCGATAGGCCAGCGCCGCGGCCGGCAGGCGGGCGAGTTGCTGCTCGAACTGCAGCTGGATCGCCTCGCTGGTGCGGAAGGTCCCTTCGGCGCTGGAGCTGGCCACCGCCGGCCCGCGGGCCTTGGGCAGCACCACGGCGACCACGCGTGCGCCGGTCTCGCTGCGCAGCCGCTCGGCGACCGTCGCGCAGGCCGCTTCCAGGCCGCGGCGCGGGTCGATCTCGGCCTCGAAGCGGGCCTCGAGCGCGGCGCGCCGGCGCAGCAGGTTCATGGGGCGCGAGAGCAGCGCGGCCACGGGCGCCAGGGCCAGCAGGCCCAGCGCGGGCAGAAAGTGCAGCCTGTCCATCGGCAGGGTGCCGCGCCAGGCGGCGCCCGTGATGCTGAGCGCCAGGGCCAGCGTGGCGAAGCAGGCCAGCATCACGCCCTGCCGGAAGCCATGCAGCACGCTGGCCATCACGACCGGCAGGATGAAGGTCAGGGCCATCATGTCGGCCGCATGCGGCGCGCCCTGGACCATCACCGCCGACCAGGCAACGTCCATCCAGGGATGCAGCACGGCGCGCGTCAGCGGGCGGCCGCGGGCCTCGGCCCAGAGCAGCGCACCGGCCCACATGGCGTACGAGAGCAGCAGCCAGGCCGTCCAGCCGCCGTCCAGGCCCTGGGCGGCCAGCTCCATGGCGACGAGCATCACGACGAGGGCACGCAGGCCCGCGCCGAAACGGCTCAGGTCGGATTGCAGGCCGATGGCGGGCGGCTCGGCCATCGCTGGCCGGGGCGCCGCGCCTGCGGGCGCCGGAGGCGGTGTGTACGCGCGAAGCAAGGGTTCGACGATCCGTCAAGGATTCGCCGGGCTCAGCGCGTCATGCCCACGGTCTTTGTCGAACTGCTCTTGTTATGGCCTGCCGGTCTTCGCCGGCTGGATCCCATCCACGCTTACCCAGCATTGGGGCTGTTTGCGGCCCAGTGTAGGGGAATGAAACCGCATGCAACACGCACGACACGAATAGGTGACGGCGTTGAGTGATGTGCGCCACACCCGTGTGGCGCCGGCTGCACAAAACGTTCAAGGAACCCGGGCAATCCCTGTGGGGAGTTCTGGATCACTGCGCCGGTCAGAGGTGACCGACGCAGCCGGGAGCGCCACAACGGCAGGTTAGGCGGCCCTCGTGGTGAGTCTCGCCGTAGTCCACGGTGATCTCTTCGCCGGGCTCGATGGGGCGCAGGGCGTAGAACTCGATGCGGCCGTCGGTGATGCGCAGCTGGCCGTTGGGCTGGCAGGAGTGATTGGTGAAGCGCATCGGGTCGGTCGAGCGGGCGAGGTCTATCGCCTTCTTGGACGAGATCTCGACGATCATGATCCGCTCCAGGGTGGCCGCGCGGCGGCGGGCCTCGGCGACCGTGATGGACTCGCCTCGCACCTCGCCGATCTTGTGCCAGCGAGGCACCGGCTCCAGCGCGAACACGCCGAAGCCGTCGATGGGGCTGCGGCGGACAGCCACCTCGTACTTCTGGTAAGGCGGATGGCCCGCCAGGGCACCCATCGCTCGAGCCCTACGCGAGTCCGCGTTCGACGGCGTGCGCCGGCAGCGTCACCACCGGTTCAGGCTTCCAGCCCTTCTTGCGGTGCTCGGCGACGACGTTGGTGTAGATGCCGCCGCGCACGTACCACTTGGCGGTGATGCGGGCGTAGCGCGGCTTCGTGGTCTCGACGATCTTGGTGAGGATGTCGTTGGTGACCTTCTCGTGGAAGGCTCCCTCGTCGCGGAAGCTCCACATGTACATCTTCAGGCTCTTCAGCTCCACGCAGAGCTTGTCGCACACCATGTCGATGGTGAAGTGCGCGAAATCCGGCTGGCCGGTGAGCGGGCAGTGGCAGGTGAACTCGGGGATCTGGAACTGGATCACGTAGTCCCGCTCGGGGGCGGGGTTGGGGAAGACGTGCAGTTCCTTCGAGGGGGCGGTCGGCGGGTTGGGCGGCATCGGCCGCTGCTTGGGGGCGGGGGAGGGGCGTGGCATGGGGCGAATGCTATCATCCCGGCCATTTTCTCGGCTGTTCGACGGCCGAAATTCCCAAGCAAATCAAGGACTTAGCGCGAGGGCTCCGGCCCGTTCGCGAGAAGGCTTTCGCTCTTCCCCATGCGGCTCAACCAGATCAAGCTGTCCGGCTTCAAGTCCTTCGCCGAGCCCACCACCTTCCAGCTGCCCGGGCAGCGGGTGGGCGTGGTCGGCCCCAATGGCTGCGGCAAGTCCAACATCATGGATGCCGTGCGCTGGGTGCTCGGCGAGTCCAAGGCCAGCGAGCTGCGTGGCGAGTCCATGCAGGACGTGATCTTCAACGGCTCGGGCAACCGCAAGCCGGCCAGCCGCGCC
>CAMLGG010000311.1 GCA_946479475.1 uncultured Ideonella sp.
CGAAGGGCTTGACCAGGTAGTCGTCGGCCCCGCCGTCCAGGCCCCGCAGGCGGGCGTCCAGCGCGTCGCGGGCGGTGATGATGATCACCGGCACATCGTTGCCACCGCCTCGCAGCGAACGCAGCAGGTCCATGCCGTCGGTGCCGGGCAGGCCCAGGTCGAGCAGCACCATGTCGCAATGCTGGGCGCGCAGCGCGGCCAGGGCCGCGGGGCCGGTGCGGACCCAGTCGGCCGCATAGCCGGCGTCCTTCAGCGCGCCCTGGACCGCGCTGCCGATCATCGTGTCGTCCTCGACCAGCAGGATGCGCATGGTCGAGACGATAGCAAGCTCAGGCAGCCACATCGAGCCCTTCGCGCCTGAGCGCCCGCCCCTTGGGGGCGTCCTTCGCGAAAAGCTTCCACAGGAAGCCAGCCAGGTCGTCCCCCTGGGACACGGCCTTGCGCGGCAGGGCCAGGACGTCGAAGGACGGCGTCGCGGCGCCGCGCTGGCAGGTCACGCCGCTTCGGTATCCCGCCTCCTGTGCGGCCATCAGCGTCGCTTCGTCGTGCGAGCCGTAGGGATAGCAGACGTGCTCCACCGGCCGGCCGAGCACGTCGGCCAGGCGCTCGCGGCTTTCCCTCAGCTGCGCGCGCTGTGCCGCCGGAGGCAGCTGCGCGAGGCGCAGGTGGTGCATCGAATGGCTGCCCACTTCGACCCGGTGGGCGGCAAGCCCCCGCAGCTGCGCCCCGTCCATCAGGCGCGGCGTGGCGTGGCCGTCGGCTGCGAGCCACTCGGCCCGGCCGCCGAGCATGCCGGCGATGGGATAGACGATGCTGGGGAAGCCGCACTCGTCGAGCACCGGCAGCGCGTGCTCGCGAAAGTTCTCGTAGCCGTCGTCGAAGCTCAACACCACTGCCCGCCGCGGCATCGGCGCGCGACCCTCGAACGCATCGAGCGCTTCGCTCATCGACAAGACCGGCACGCGCAGGCGCCGCAGCATGCGCATCTGGGCTCGGAAGCGGGGCTCGTCGCAGTAGGTGGCGCGGTGGCTGTCCATCCGGGGGAACCGGCCCACCTGGTGGTACATGAGGATGGAGATGCCGCTCACTGTTCTTGCGCCTGCCGGTAGACCGACTCTACCGCCTCGCCCATCGCGCCGACGGTGAAGCGCGACTCGTAGACCAGCCGCGCCGCGCGGCCCAGGGCCTCGCGGCGCGGCGCGTCGTGCGCCAGCGCCCCGACGGCGCGGCACAGCGAGTCCGCGTCATCCGGCGGCACCAGCAGGCCGCTGATACCGTCCTGCACCACTTCCGGAATGCCGCCCACCCGCGCGGCCACCGTCGGGCGGCCCGCGGCGGCCGCCTCGATCAAGGCGAGCGACAGGGCCTCGCGGCGCGAAGGCGCGATGACCACGTCCAGCCCGGCCAGCAGGGCCGGAACGTTGTCGACCTGGCCGAGGAAATCGACCCACGGCGCCACGCCCAGGCGCAGCGCCTGGGCGCGCAGCCAGTCGGTCCAGGCCGCCGGGCCCGCACCGGCCAGCAGCAGCTGCGCGGGCCCGGTCCTGCGCAGCGAGGCCAGGGCCTGCAAGGCGATGTCCTGGCCCTTGACGGGATCGAGCCGCCCGATCAGCCCGATGCGCAGCGGCCGCGCCGGTGGCGGGGGTGCAGGGGCCGCACCGGGCGGCGACGCCGCGTCGGGAACGCCGTTGTAGACGAGGTGCACCCGCTCGCGCGGCAGGCCGTGACCGAGCAGCGCCTCACGCACTGCCTCCGACACGGCGATCAGCTGCATGCGGGGACGCAGCCACTTCCACGCATCCGTCGAATGCGCGCTGACCACGGCCGGCACGCCGCACCAGCGGCTGGCCCAGCCAGCATAACGCCCGCCTCGCATGGCATGACCATGCAGCACGCTCGCGCCCCAGGCACGTGCGAAACGGGCCAGGCGCCAGGCCGACCAGGGGTCGTACATGCCCTTCATCGGCAGGTCCAGGCAGGGATGGCCCGCCTCGGCCATGCGCTCGCCCAGCCAACCGTCGGCCGGCCCCGCGTAGGCGACGGCGTGGCCGCGCTCGGCCAGCACGGCGCCCAGGGTGACCACATGGCGCTCCATGCCGCCCAGCCGGTGGCTGTGCGCCACGAGCACCACGCGTTGCAGCGGCGCGGCCATCAGTCGGCGCTCACCGAGACGATGCGGCCCTGGTCGGCATCGACGCGCACCTCGGTCACGCCGGACGGGGCGACGAGCCTCACGGCGTACACCCATCCCCAGCCCTCGCGCTGCAGGCTCGCCATGGTGGCCTGGCCTTTGGACTGCCGCTCGGCGGCCTCCACCGCCTGCGACAGCGACAGCGCGACCACCGGCGGCGCGCCGGGGTCGAAGACCACGGCCTCCGGGCCGCAGGCCAGGTGCGCGACGGTCACCACCGAGGCGCCGGCCGCCGCTGCGCCCGCGGCGCCGGCCGCCAGCACGGTCCGCAGCGGTCGCCAGAGGGAGAGCCGGGGGAAGAAGGCAGTCGACATGACCGCCCGAGTCTGTCCGGGCGGACTTAAGTGCGACTGAGGACCGCGCCGTCAGCCGCCGCCGGCCCCCTGCCGCGTCAGTGCAGCGATCCGCCGATCTGCGGGAACTGCGCCGCGTACTTGGCGATCCACTCCTGGGCCGCCTCCTCGATGTCCAGTTCGCGGCCTTCGGTGCGCTGGACCGAGCGCCGGTAGTCCTCGATGTGGCACAGCTGCTCGACCATGCGGGCACGGAAGGCATCCTCGGCGTCCAGGAAGGTCACGCCCAGCTCGTAGCCGCTCAAGGGATGCGGGCGGCACCAGGCCACCCGGGCGCTGGCCTCGAAAGGCGGCTGCACGCAGCCGATGCGCACCTGCACGGTCTGCCCAGGCGCCACCGCGCAACCGGCCCGCAGCGCGAGCCCGCCCATGCCGACGTCGTGGGTGTGGTAGCCGGAAGGCGGCCCGGCGTCGCCGATGCCGATCTCGACGGGAACGTCGATGGGGTGCCGGATGAACTGCCTCATGGATCCTCCCGTGATGAACGCGAAGGCCGTGGCTGCCGGGTCGGCGGCAGGGCAGCATACCGCTTCAGCTGGCCCTTGGCTCGCTGCCCGTTCCGCGCGAAACTGCCGCTCAAAGGGATCCCGCCCTGCGGGCATTCCAGCCAAGCCGGGGAGGCCATGAGTTCGATCTATCTCGTCGATGACCACGTGCTGGTGCGCGAGGGGCTGCGAACGATGCTGCAGGCCGCCGGCCACCAGGTCGTGGGCGAAGCCGCCAGCCCCACGCCCGCATTGGCCGATTTGGCGCGGCTGCAGCCGGACCTGGCCCTGATCGACCTGCACCTGGGGCAGCGTTCGGGGCTGGAGCTGCTGACCGACGTCCAGCGCCGGCACCTGCCGACCAAGGTGATCGTGCTGAGCATGTCGGAGCGACCGCACGACGTGTCCGAGGCGATGCGCCTGGGCGCGCTGGGCTATGTGCTGAAGGACGCGAGCGCCACCACGCTGCTGGAGGCCATCGAAGCCGTGCTGCAGGGCCGGCGCCATCTCGGGCCGCACGAGGCCGAGCTGGCCGCACGCGGGCAGGCCGACGAGACCCGCAGCAGCGAGATGCTTTCGGCGCGCGAGCGCCAGGTGCTGGTGCTGGTGGCACGGGGATCTTCCAGCAGCGAGATCGGCGAGCAACTGCACCTGTCCCCCAAGACGGTCGATACCTACCGCAGCCGCCTGATGGCCAAGCTCGGGCTGGACGACGTGCCGGCCCTGGTGCGCTGGGCTATCCGCGAAGGGCTGATCAGCGTCGACGAGCGCTGAGCGGCTCCGCTCAAGCCGGCTCGGTGAGCGATGAGCCGCTCGGGCGTCGTTCGCCCAGCGACCCGATGAGCGCCACGGTACGGCGCAGCGCCGCGCGCAGCGTGCCGGCCAGTGGCTCGATCGGCGCCAGGGCGTCCTCGGCCAGCCGCCCGCTGAGCTCGCGTGCAGGCGCCCACACCTCCGACAGGCCCAGCATGCCGGCCGATCCGGCCAGCTTGTGGGCGAGCCGGCCGAGCTCGGCCCGCTCCCCGGCCGCTGCCAGGCCGGCAATGCGTTCTTCGTCGGGCCCATGGTGCTGCACGAAGGCCTGCAGCAGGTGGCGGTACATCCGGGCGTCGCCGGCCACGCGGGCCAGGGCCTCGCGAACCGCCACGCCGGGCAACAGGCGCTCCCGCGACGCCGCATCGTCGGGCGGCGCCTCGCCGCCGGCGCGCGGCGCCGGCTCGCCGCGCAGCGGATCCGGCCGGATCCACGCCAGCAGCGTGCGCGCCAGCTCCTCCGGCTCGATCGGCTTGGCGACGTGGCCGTCCATGCCCGCGGACAGGCAATCCTGCCGGTCCTGCGCCAGCGCCGAGGCCGTCATCGCGATGATGGGCAGGCCCTGGCCCTGGGGGAGGGTGCGGATCAGCCGGGTGGCCTGCAGGCCATCCATCTCCGGCATCTGCACGTCCATCAGCACGAGGTCGAACCGCTGGCCCTTGATCCGGTCCACGGCCTCGATGCCGGTGGAGGCGAAGGAAACCTTCATCCCGGCCCGCGAGAGGAACTCGCCGGCCACCTGCTGGTTGAGCGGGTTGTCCTCGACCAGCAGCACGCGGGCGCCGTGGATCGCGCGGGTGGCCTCTGCCGGGTCGGTCCGGCGCGCCGGCGAGGCCCCCGGCTGGCGGCCGCCTCGGTTCTGCAGCAGCACGATGGCATCGAACAGCCGCGACGGCGTGAAGGGGCGCGTGAGGACGAGGTCGGCCGGCATCGCGGCCGCCAGCTCCAGCACGCGGTCCTGCGCCGCCAGGGCCACCAGGAGCACCACCGCCCTGGGGTTCGCCGCAGCGGCCGGCAACTGCCGGCGCAGCACGTCGGCCAGGCCCTCCGGCGCCAGCAGCCCCGGCGTGCGCTCGTCCACGAGCAGCAGCTCCACCGGCCTGCCCGCCGCCTCGGCTGCCGAAAGCTGGGAGACGGCTTCGGGGCCGTCCGCCGCGACCCGCACCTCGAAGCCCCAGGACTCGAGCGTCTGGTGAAGGATGTGCGACGAGGTGTGCTGCGGATCGAGCACGAGCGTGGGGGTGCCGCGCAGGCGGTGCAGGTCACGCCTCGGCGGCGGACCGGCCACGGAATCGAAGACGGCGGTGAAGGAAAAGGTGCTGCCCCGGCCCGGCGTGCTTTCGAGCCAGATGCGGCCGCCCATCATCTCGACGAGCCGCCGGCTGATGGCCAGGCCCAGCCCGGTGCCGCCATAGCGGCGCGTGGTGGCGGTGTCGGCCTGCTCGAAGGGCTGGAAAAGGCGCGAGGCCTGCTCGGCCGAGATCCCGACTCCGCTGTCGCGCACCTCGAAGCGCAGGGTGACCTGCGCGTCCGTGGCGCCCGTTGCCGAGGGCGGCGACCCCACCGGCTCCACTCGCAGCAGCACCTCGCCCTGGCGGGTGAACTTGATGGCGTTGCCCACCAGGTTCGCGAGGACCTGGTTCAGGCGCAGGGCGTCTCCGCGCAGCCGCTCCGGCAGGTCGGGTGCGATGTCGATGCACAGCTCGAGCCCCGATTGCTGGGCGCGCACGGCGAAGAGGCTGCCGACCGCGTCCACCACGTCCTCGGGGCTGAAGACCTCGTTCTCCAGCGCCAGCTTGCCGGCCTCGATCTTGGAGTAGTCGAGGATGTCGTCGAGCAGCCGCATCAGCGATCGCGACGCGCCGTGCACCTTGCCGAGGTAGTCGCGCTGGCGCTCGTCGAGCTCGGTGTCCAGCGCCAGGTGCGTCAGGCCGATGATGGCGTTCATCGGCGTGCGGATCTCGTGGCTCATG
>CAMLGG010000312.1 GCA_946479475.1 uncultured Ideonella sp.
GCGAACAGCGAGGACCGACGGGCTGCCCGGTTCTTCGGCCGCATGCCTGCCCGGCTCCATCCGCCTTTGCCGGACGGCGCACCCTCCAATTCCCGAGGGACTGGATCAGGGCCCGTCCGGAGCCACCAGCCCGTGCCTGACGGCGAACAGCACCAGTTGCGCGAGACTCCGGATCTGCAGACGCTCCATGATCTGTGCCCGGTGTGACTCGACGGTCTTGACGCTGATGCTCAGTTCGAAGGCGATCTCCTTGATGCTGTGCCCGCTCACGACGAGCCGGAGGATCTCGACCTGGCGCGCGGTGAGCGGAAGCTCGGCCGGCGGCGTCCGCAAGCTCGAAGGGGCCGCCCGTGCCGCATCCTTGGGCTCGATGGCCTGTTGCACCACCGTCGAAGAAACTCCGGGGCTGAGGTAGACGCGCCCGGCGCCCAGGGCCTTCAGTGCCAGCGAGACTTCGATGGCTGCCGCGTCCTTGAGCAGGTATCCGTCGGCCCCGGCTTGAAGCGCCCGCATGACGAGGTCGGCGCGGTCATGCATCGAGAGGATCAGCACGCGGGTCCGTGGACACAGCTGCTTGACGCGCAGCAGCGCCTGCAGACCGTCCATCCGCGGCATGTCGATGTCGAGAACGAGCACGTCGGGCCGGTGCTCCTCGACGAGCGCTATCGCCTGCAGGCCGTCCTCGGCTTCGGCGACGACGGCGTGGTCCGGCAGCTCTTCGATCATCGAGCGGAGCCCGGCCCGGACGATGACGTGGTCATCGGCGAGGATCACTCGGTGCGTGGCCATGGTCCCGCGTCAGTCTTGAACGGCAAGCGGCAGCGAATCGCGGCGGCCACCGTCGACCGGCCGCGGCACCGCGGCCAGTGTGCAGCAAATCGGATGCCCGTTCATCCAGGACCGCCGGCACCGCGGCCGGGGTCCGCCGTCGACGGGCCCGGCCTAGGCCCAGGCGCACTTGCGCACCGTCTCGAGGGTGCGCGTGGTCAGTTCCCTGCCGAACGCCCGCTCGATCAGCAGCATGAAGACCGGCCCCTTGTCGCCGGGGACGTAGGCGCTGAGCAGTTCGGACCCGGTCGACGCCAGGATGCTGGCCTCGTCTCGCTCGATGGGCAGCGGCAGGTGGTTCTCTGGCGGCCGGCGGAAGAAGGTGATCACCGGCTTGGCCTGCGGCGGCAGGCGGAAGGGCGCGTAGGGATCGGACTCGATGAGCTGCCGCAGGTACCAGGCCGGCCGCACGATGGTGCCGAAGTGGTGGCCCAGCTGCTCCTTCATCGCCTCCTCGGCCCGGCCCTCCAGCACGTCGACCGTGTCGCCTCGCGTCGAGAAGACCACGTTGCCGCTCGAAAGCAGGGTCTTCACGTCCTCGAAGCCCGCCGACTCGAAGGCCCGCTTCAGCTCGGGCATCTTGGCGTTCATCGGGCTCACGCCCCTGAGGAAAGCGCAGTAGCGGTCCATCGTCCTCGCACTCCGGTCGTCGCAAAGCCTGCAGTGTGCCGGCGAAAACGAGAACGGGGCCCGAAGGCCCCGTCGCGCAGCAAAGCCCGGACGCTCAGTTGCCGCAGCCCAGCGCGCCGATACGGTCGTAGGCCGCCTTGGCCTGCACCAGGCCGTAGCCGAACTTGACGTCTCGGCCGGCGGTGCCGAGATCCTTCGCCGACTTGTCCAGCGACTGGCGGATCTGCTCGCCGGTGCAGCTCGGGAAGTAGCTCCACACCAGCGCCGCCACCGCCGACACGTGCGGCGTGGCCATCGAGGTGCCGTCGTAGTAGGCGTAGTTCGTCGCCGTGATGCTGATCGACGCGGTCTGGCCCAGCTGGCCCTTCATCGCCGCGCCTTCGGAGTCCGAAGCCGTCACCGAGGGGATGGTGGTGGCCACGCCGCCCAGCGTGCCGGCGAAGCCGCCGGCCACGTTGTTGTAGATCACCGCGCCGACGCCGCCGGAGTTCTGGCAGTTCAGCACCTTGTCCGAGAAGGCGATGTCGCCGCGCTGGATCAGGCAGACCTTGCCGGCGACCGAGGTGTCGACCTTGTCGCCCAGGCCGAAGTCGGCCAGGGGCGCGCTGGCGCTGGTCTTGGGCGAGCCGTCCATGCCGCCGGGGGCGTATTCGGTGGTGCCCACCGTCAAGGCGGACTCGGAGCCGGCGCCCATCGGCACGGTGGACAGAACGCTCACGCCCGGCGCGGCGATCTCGACGTCCTTGTTGCGTTGCGAGAAGCTGGCCCAGGCCATGTTCTCGTCCAGCGCGGCCACCGACATCACCGGCACGTAGCCGGCCGGATACGAGGTCTGGGTGTTGCCGCCATTGCCCGCCGCGGCGATCGAGAGGATGCCGGCGTTCTGGAGCTGCGTGAAAGTGTTCTTCTCGGTGGCGTTGGGCAGCGGGCCGCCGAGCGACATGCTGATCACGTTGGCGCCGGCGGCCTGGCACTTCTTGGCCGCGGCGGCGAGCGTGGACGAATAGGCCCAGGCGCCGTCGTCGCCGAACACCTTGATGATGTGCAGGTTGATCTGCTTGTTGGGCAGCACGCCCACCACGCCGACGCCGCGCTTGTTGACCGCGGCGATGGTGCCCGCCACGTGCGTGCCGTGGTGCGTGCCGTCGACATCCCACTTGCCGGCGCCGCCGATGTCGTCCTCGCCGGTCACGTGCACGTGCGGCAGGTCCTCGTGGGTGTTGTCGTAGCCCGAGTCGATGATGCAGATGGTGCGGTTGCCGGCGTTGGCGTCCAGGTCGGGCAGCTGGTCGGCCTGGACCATCTTGATGCCGTAGGGCACCAGCTGGCCCTTGCGGTACGGCGGGCCGGAGGGATCGGCGAGCGACATCGGGTAGCGCTTCGCGTCCTCCTCGACCAGCTTGACGGCGCTGTGCTTCTGCAGCGCAGCCAAGGCCGCCTTGGGCAGCACCACGGCGACGTTCTCGCCGTCGATCTCCAGCTTGATCTGGCCGCCGGCATGGGCGATGGCGGCGCGGGCCAGGCGGGCGGCTTCGCTGCCGGCCTTGAAGGAAACGATCACGCGGGTGGTCTCGACCGCGTGGGCCGCTCCGGCCACGCCCATGGCCAGGCCCAACGCCGCCACCAGGCGCGAAACGGGGAAGCTCGTCTTTCTCATCGTCAAACGCTCCAGAACATCGAGGTGCAAGAAGGCCGGCTCTCGTGAAGCCGGTGCAAACGGGAGCGCTGAGTGTCCGTTCAGTTGCCTGCGATCCGGGTGGCCGAAGCTTCAAGGATGCTCATCGCGGGCACGGCGGCCCGCCGGGCCGCGGCGTGCCTGCTCCGGCCGCGCCGCGGCGGGCGGCTCAGGCGCCGGCCATGCTGCGGCACTCCAGGGCGCACTGGCGGCAGGCCTGCGCACAAGCCTGGCAATGCTCGTGCTCGTGCCTGGCGCATTCCTCGCCGCAGGCCTCGCAGACCCGGGCGCACAGTTCACAGACCTGCCGCGCGAACTCGCTGCCGCGGGCCATGCTGCCGGCGGCCAGGCGGCAGATGGCCGCGCAATCCATGTCCAGCGCGATGCAGCGCGCCATCATCTTCACGTCCTGCTCCTGCAGGCAGGCGGTGGAACAGTGGTCGCATGCGTCGGCACAGGCGTTGCAGGCGTCCACGCAGGCTTGGTTCATCCGATGGGCCATGACGGTCTCCTTGGGAACGGCACAAGGGTGGGCCACGCGCATGCCGCGCGCGGCGGCGATCTGTCGGGTCGGCGACCACCGCGCCGGGCAAATCGCATGCCCCGTTCACGACGCGCATCAACAAGAACGGGGCCCGAAGGCCCCGTCATCGCGATCAGTGGTCAGCGCGCGATCAGTTGCCGCAGCCCACCGACACGATGCGGTCGTAGGCGGCCTTGGCCTGCACCAGGCCGTAGCCGAACTTCACGTCGCGGCCGGCAACGCCGAGGTCCTTGGCGGACTTGTCCAGCGACTGGCGGATCTGCTCGCCCGTGCACGACGGGAAGTAGCTCCACACCAGCGCCGCCACCGCCGACACGTGCGGCGTGGCCATCGAGGTGCCGTCGTAGTAGGCGTAGTTCGTCGCCGTGATGCTGATCGACGCGGTCTGGCCCAGCTGGCCCTTCATCGCCGCGCCTTCGGAGTCCGAAGCCGTCACCGAGGGGATGGTGGTGGCCACGCCGCCCAGCGTGCCGGCGAAGCCGCCGGCGACGTTGTTGTAGACGACCGCGCCGACGCCGCCGGAGTTCTGGCAGTTCAGCACCTTGTCGGAGAAGGCGACGTTGCCGCGCCGGATCAGGCAGACCTTGCCCGCGACCGAGGTGTCGACCGCGTCGCCCAGGCCGAAGTCGGCCAGCGGCGCGGAGACGGTGCCCTTGGGCGAGCCGTCCATGCTGCCGGGCGCGTAGGCGGTGGCGCCGACGGTCAGGGCCTGGTCGGAACCGGCGCCCATCGGGACGGTCGACAGCACGCTCACGCCGGGGGCGGCGATCTCGACGTCCTTGTTGCGCTGCGAGAAGCTGGCCCAGGCCTTGTTCTGGTCCAGCGCAGCCACCGACATCACCGGCGCATAACCCGCCGGATACGAGGTCTGGGTATTGCCACCGTTGCCCGCGGCAGCGATCGACAGGATGCCGGCCGTCTGCAGCTTGGTGAAGGTGTTCTTCTCGGTCGAGTTGGGCAGCGGGCCGCCCAGCGACATGCTGATCACGTTGGCGCCGGCGGCCTGGCACTTCTTGGCCGCGGCCGACAGGGTCGACGAATAGGCCCAGGCGCCGTCGTCGCCGAAGACCTTGACGATGTGCAGCTTGATCTTCGAGCCCGGCAGGACGCCGACCACGCCGACGCCCGACTGGTCGACGGCGGAGATGGTGCCCGCCACGTGCGTGCCGTGGTGGGTGCCGTCCACCGACCACAGGCCCGCGCCGCCGATGTCGTCGTTGCCCGTCACGTTGGCGTTGTGCTGCAGGTCTTCATGCGCGCCGTCGTAGCCGGAGTCGATGATGCAGATCTTGCGGTTGCCGGCGTTGGCGTCCAGCTGCGGCAGCTGGTCGGCCTGGACCATCTTGATGCCGTAGGGCACGAGTTGGCCGCTCTGGTACGGCGGGCCGGACGGATCGGCCAGCGACATCGGGTAGCGCTTCGCGTCTTCCTCGATCAGCGCGACGGCGCTGTGCTTCTGCAGCGCGGCGACGGCCGCCTTGGGCAACACGACGGCCACGTTCTCGCCGTCGATCTCCAGCTTGATCTGGCCGCCGGCCCTGGCGATGGCCGCCCGGGCCAGCTTCGCCGCGACGGCGCCGGGCTTGATCGACACGATCACGCGCGTCGTCTCGACAGCGGCGTTCGCAGCACCCGCGACACCCAGCGCCAGGCCCAACGCGGCCACCAGGCGCGAAACAGGGAAGCTCGTATTTTTCATCGTCAAACGCTCCAGGACGTGCAAGTCCAACGAAACAGGGAAGTGAAGCGACCCTCATGAGGCCGTGGCTGCAGTGTCACTGCCGGAAATGACCTTGCCCATCACAAAAGCTTCAACGATGCTCAAGGGGTCGGCAGGGCTAACCCGCAAACCGGATGCCCGGCGTGCAGCATTTCACGCCTGCGGCTGCACGATCGTCCGTTCAGGCCGCCACAACGATGACCGACCTGAGCCTGTCGAAGGCGAGAGACCTGTGCACCGGGCCCTTCGACAAGCTCAGGGTGAACGGAAAGTGGTGGTTCGGCCTGCGCACCACTCCACCGTTCGGCCTGAGCCTGTCGAAGGCGAGAGACCTGTGCACCGGGCCCTTCGACAAGCTCAGGGTGAACGGAAAGTGGTGGTTCGGCCTGCGCACCACTCCACCGTTCGGCC
>CAMLGG010000313.1 GCA_946479475.1 uncultured Ideonella sp.
GCCACCGCCTTGTCGGCCTTGGTCACCGCCTCGCGCACCGCTTCCACCGACTTCGCCGGCTGGCCGTTGACGGCGAGCAGCAGGTCGCCCGGCCGGACGCCGGCGGCAGCGGCCGGCCCGCGGGCCTGCTCGATCACCAGCCCTTCCACGCCCGCGGCGCGGCGCTCGTCGGGTTCCAGCGGCCTGAGTGCAAGCCCCAGTCGGCCGCCCTTGCCGGCCGCACCCGGCTGCGAGCCGTCGTCGTCGGCCCGCGCCTGGCGCTTGCGGTGGGCGTCCGCGTCGCCGAGCGTGACCTCGACGTCGCGCTTGGCTCCGTTGCGCCACACCTGCAGCGTCACCTTGTCGCCCGGCTTGGCAAGCGTCACCACCGCCGGCAGGTCGGCCGAGGCGATGATGTCGCGCGAGCCGATGCGTTGCAGCACGTCGCCCGCCTGCAGGCCGGCCTTGGCCGCGGGACTGTCGGGCTCGACGCTGGCCACCAGCGCACCGGTGGGCCGCGGCAGCCGGAAGGAATCGGCCAGGGCCTGGTTCACCTCCTGCACGGTCACGCCGAGGATCGCGTGTTGCGCATGGCCGGTGCTGACGATCTGCTTCTGCACGTTCAGCGCGATGTCGATCGGGATGGCGAAGGACAGGCCCTCGTAGCCGCCGGAGCGGCTGTAGATCTGGGCGTTGATCCCCACCACCTCGCCGCGGGCGTTGAACAGCGGGCCGCCGGAATTGCCGGGGTTGACCGCGACGTCGGTCTGGATGAAGGGCACCGCCGCGTCGCTCGGCAGCGAGCGGCCGGTGGCGCTCACCACGCCGGCGGTCACGCTGTTCTCGAAGCCGAAGGGCGAGCCTATGGCCAGCACCCAGTCGCCGGCCTGCAGCGCGTCGGGCCGGCCGAACTGCACCACCGGCAGGTCCCTGGCCTCGATCTTGAGCACCGCGACGTCGGTCTTCTTGTCGCTGCCCAGCACCTTGGCGACGAACTCGCGCCGGTCGGTCAGCTTGACCACGACTTCCTTCGCGCCTTCGACGACGTGGGCATTGGTCAGCACCATGCCGTCGGGGCTGACGATGAAGCCGGAGCCCTGACCGCGCACCGGCACCTGGGCCGAGCCGCCCGGCATGCCGGGGAAGCCCCGCCCGCCGCCGAAGCGACGGAAGAATTCCTGCATCGGGTCGCTCGGCCCGTCCTGCTCCTCGTCGTCCTGCGCGGCGCTGTCGTCGTTCACGTCCGCGCCGATGCGGCGCGTGCCGACCACGCTGATGTTGACCACGGCGCCACCCCAGCGGCGCGCGATCTGCGCGAAGTCAGGCGGCGCGCCGGGCACCGCCGGCAGCGGAGAGGTCGAGGGCCCGCCCGCCGGCTGCGCAGCCAGCGCGGGCTGGCCGTTCGCGGCCGCCACGGCGGGCGTGGTGCCCTTGTCCTGGGCCTTCTCCCAGGCGGTGTGCAGGCCGAAGCCGCCGAGCACCAGCACGGCGATCGAGGCCACCGCGACGCGGCGGGCACGGCCGCCGTAAGGGGCCGCGGGGGTGACAGGGTTCATGTCGGGCGTTTGCATCGTCGTCACTCGTTGTCGAAGATCACAGGCCAGCCGTCTCGGCCGGGGAAGGCACGCTCTGCGGCGTCTGCCGCGGGTAGTGCATGAACAGGTCCACCGGGGTGCCGGGCTTCACGTCGATGACGTGGCGGCGCTCCTGGCTGCCGTAGCGGGTGCTCACCGAGTAGCGGCCGGGCGGCAGGCGCACGTTGGTCAACGGGCCGGCGTCGTCCAGGGCCAGCACGGTGCGGCCCTGGTTGTCGGCGATGCGCAGCGTGACGTTGGCCACGTAGTCGTTCTTGGGCCCTTCGGAGAACACCATGCGGACGTTGAAGGCGCCCTCCTGCGACTCGATCTGCCGGACTTCCTGGTCGCCGATGCCGCCGCTGACGTAGGGGGCGTCACCTTGCGGCTCGGCGGCCTGGACGGTCAGTGCGGCGGCCGCCGCGCCGACGGCGGCCAGGGCGATGAGCGGGTGGGCGAGGCGGGGCGGGACGGTCCACATGACGGTCTCCTTGGCTGGGGGTGTGCCCGCAGCTTCGCGCACGGCCGTGAGCAGGCCATGTCATGCAGGCGGGAGCCCGATGACAGATGAAATGGAACGGATGGGACCGGGGGCGCCTTCAGTCGTCGACGGGCCGCTCCCTGGGCGACTGATCCCCTCGCGGGACCGACGCCGAAGGCGGCGTAGGGGGCTTCTCAGGCCACGCGCACGCCGGGCGCTTCCTGGGCCCAGAGCGCCTGCGCGACCTGGGCGATGCGGCCCGTGCGCGCATCCGCCATCACCGGCAGCTGGCCGACCTCGGCTTGCGCGAGCAATCGCGCCAGCACGCCGGCATGCGGCAGCACCGGGCCGAAGAAGCGGGCCTGGTCGCCGAGCGCGACCAGCAGCGTGGGGAAGGTCTCGATGTCCTCGGCCGCGCCCCGGGCGTCGTCCAGCGCATCCGCATGGTCCTCGATGTCGACCCAGGCGAAGCGCCAGCCGGGATGCAGACGCGCCGCTTCTTCCATCACCTCGCGGTAGCCGTCGCAGGTGCGGCACCAGCCGGCGCACAGGCAGGCCACCAGCCAGGCGGGCGTGTCGGGGCGGGCGGGGGCGGTCATCCCGAGGCAGTGTGCCATCGGGCGAGGCACGGCGCGGGCCGGCGGGGACGAGCCCGCCGCTCAAGTCAACGTGGATTGCTGCCGAAATCCGCGGCGACCGCGCCCGCGGGCGTCGCTACCCTTGTCTTGCCCATGCCGAACGCACTCGCCGCCCTGTTTCTGGCCGCATTCCTGTCCTGTGGCGCCGCCCAGGCCGCGCAACTTCAGGTCCTCGTGCAGGGTGCCGCCGGGCAACCCCTGGCCGACGCCGTGCTGCTGCTGGAGCCGCAGGGCGCCCGGCCGCCGGTGCCCAAGCCGCTGGCGGAGGTCGAGATCGCCCAGAAGGGCCGGCGCTTCGTTCCGGCCGTCACCGTGGTGCCGGTGGGAACGAAGGTCCAGTTCCCGAACCAGGACACGGTGCGCCACCACGTCTACTCCTTCTCGCCGGCCAAGAAGTTCGAGCTCAAGCTCTACGTCGGGCGCCCCGAGAACCCGGTCGAGTTCGACCGGGCCGGCGTGGTCGTGCTCGGCTGCAACATCCACGACACCATGGTGGGCTGGGTGATCGTCAGCGACACGCCCTGGTACGCCAAGACACTCGCTTCCGGCCGCGCCACGCTCGCCGACGTGCCGCCCGGCACCTACCTTCTGCGCAGCTGGCATCCCGACCTGCCGGCCGGCTCGACGGGCGTCGAGCAGGCCGTGACGGTCGGCTCCGCCGACCTGGAGCTCGGCGCGAAGGTGCCGGTGAGATGAGCCATCGCCGCGCCTGGCTGTCCGGCCTGGCCGGCCGCATCGTCACCCTCTTCCTGGGCCTGCTGCTGGCCGTGCAGGGCGCGGGCTTCTTCGCCATCCGCCACAGCATCGATGCCAATGCCCGCGCCGGCCTCGCGCACCAGCTGCAGACCGGCGAGCGCCTGCTCGGCCGCCTGCTGGACCAGAACGCGCAGGCGTTGAAGCAGGCGGCCACGCTGCTGGCCTCCGACTACGGGTTCCGCGAGGCGGTGGCCTCCGACGACAACGAGACCATCCGCTCGGCGCTGGACAACCACGGCGCGCGCATCGGCGCCAGCGTCACGGCGCTGCTGGACCTGGATTTCAGCCTGCGCGTGGCCGGCAGCCGGGGCAGCGAGGCCGTCCGGCCGCTGCGCGATCGCCTGGAGGCCGCCGCTGCCGACGGCCATCCTCCGGCCAGCGGCCAGCTGACCCTGGTCGGCGACCGGCCCTACCAGTTCGTCGTGGTGCCGCTGAAGGCGCCGCGCGAGATCGGCTGGGTGGTGATGGGCTTCGAACTCGACCACCGGCTCGGCGAGGACCTGCTCGCCTTGTCCGGCCTGCACCTGGCGGTGCTGGCCCAGCCGGCCGGCCAGGCCCCGCGCGTGGTGCAGAGCACCCTCGATGGAAGCTGGTCCGATGCCATGCCGCGCCTGCCGTTGCTGGGCCCGGCCGAGTTCGACTCGGGCGGCGAGCTCATGGAGGGCCGCGTCAGCCTGCTGGCCCACGCGGCCGCCGGTGACCTGCGTGCCTTGCTGATGCGCTCGGTGGACGACGCGGTGGCGCCTTACCGCCGACTGCAGGCCCTGCTGCTGGCCATCACGCTGGTCGGCGCGGCCATCTTCGCCATCGGTGCCGTCGTGACCGCCCGCCGCGTGACCCGGCCGCTGGCGGGGCTGGTCGAGGCCAGCCGGCGCCTGGGCCAGGGTGACTTCGACACCCCGCTCGACCATCCCGCGAGGCGTGACGAGCTGGCCGAGCTCGCCATCGCCTTCGACGGCATGCGTGAGGTGACGCGCCGGCGCCTGTACCTCGACGACCTCACCGGCCTGCCCAACCGCGGCCAGTTCGCGCGCCGGCTGGCCCAGGCGCTGGCGTCCGGCCCGGCAGCGGTGCTGATGCTCGACCTCGACCGCGTCAAGCAGGTCAACGACAAGCTCGGTTACCAGATGGGCAATCGCCTGCTGCTGCAGGTGGGCGAGCGCCTGGCGGGGCTCGGCGGCCTGCAGGGCCTGCCGGAAGGCAGCGTCGTCGCGCGCCTGTCGGGCGACGAGTTCGCGCTGATGCTGCCGGGCGCCGGCCGGGCGGGCGCCGAGGCCGCGGCCCGGGCCATGCTGGCGGCGCTGGAGCAGCCGGTGCGGCTGGGCGACAGCGCGGTCGACGTCGCCGGCGGCATCGGCATCGCGTGCAGCCCCGAGCATGCGGCCACCGCGGAGGCGCTGCTCAGCCGCGCCGAGGTGGCGATGTACGAGGCCAAGCATCGCCGCGCGGGCGTGCTCGTCTACGACCCGGCGATAGACCACGGCAGCGCCGCGACGCTGACGCTGCTGGGCGAGATGCGCCGGGCGCTGCAGCACCACGAGCTGCGCTTGTTCGTGCAGCCCAAGCTGCACCTGCTGGACGGCACGCTGGTCGGCGCCGAGGCGCTGGTGCGCTGGCAACACCCGCAGCGCGGCCTGGTGCCGCCGCTGGAGTTCATCCCCTTCGCCGAGGAGACCGGCTTCATCCACGAGCTCAGCCTGTGGGTGGTGGACGAGGCGGCGCGGCTGCTCGCGCAGTGGCTGCCGGCGGGCGTGCTGCCGCGGCTTTCGGTGAACCTCTCGGTGCACGACCTGATGAAGGCCGACCTGGTCGAGCGGATCGAGCAGCGGCTGGCGCGCCACGGCGTCCCGCCCGAGGCCCTGTGCCTGGAGATCACCGAGAGCGCGATCATGAACGACCCCGGGCGCGCGATGCACACGCTGCGCGCGCTCAAGGCGCTGGGCTGCAAGCTCTCGATCGACGACTTCGGCACCGGCTACAGCTCCTACGCCACCTTGCGCAACCTGCCGGTGGACGAGCTGAAGATCGACATGTCCTTCGTCCGCGCGATGGACCGCGTGCCCAAGGACGCGATGATCGTGCGCTCCATCATCGAGGTCGCGCACAACCTCGACCTCAGCGTCGTCGCCGAGGGCGTGGAGAACGAGGCGATCTCGCAGCAGCTGGCGCGCCTGGGTTGCGACCAGGCCCAGGGGTGGCACATCAGTCGACCCATGCCTGCGGAGGCCTTCGAGGCTTGGGTGGCAGCGCGCCACCAGGCGCGCTGCCACCCCGCCGCCGGCGCAGCCGCCGGGCGAACGTTGGACTCCCCCCAGCCCCCTTCTATGAGGACCCGGGTTGTCAAGCTTTGACTGTTTCCTTCAAGGCG
>CAMLGG010000314.1 GCA_946479475.1 uncultured Ideonella sp.
GGCGCCATGACGCAACAAGCCGCGGAGGAGGCTCCAGCGAGCCTTCCCCTGCGCCGCTGGCGCGCCCTGGGGATGGCGATCGCCGGCGCGCTGGCCCTGGCGGCCTGCGCCGGCCCCGCCGGGCCTGCGGCGGCAGACGCCGTGGCCGGGAAGCCGGCACTCCCTTCCGCGGCCATGCGCGCCGACAGCAGCCGCTACATCGTGCTGGCAGTGGACAACCCGCTGGAGAACCCGTCCGGCCGGGCCGGCAGTTCGATGGGCGGCTACGGGCCGGCGCCGCGCTACCTGATGGGTGGCCGCGCCGCCGCGACGCTTGCCGCCATCGCCCAGGAGCACAGCCTGCGCGAAGCCGCCGGCTGGCCCATCGCGACCCTGGGCTGGCACTGTGTCGTCTTCGAGCTGCCGCCGGGGAGCTCGCGGGAGGCCGTCCTGGCGGACCTGTCGCACGACCCGCGCATCCGCCTGGCCCAGCCCCTGCAGGATTTCGAGACGCGGTCGGCGCCGCAGCTGTCCGCCCCAGCGGCCGCCGGCAGCGCCGTCGACAGCGGGCTGCTCTACAACGACCCTTACGTCAACCTCCAGCGGGGCTTCGTCGACACCGCCGCGGCGCGCGCGCACCGGGTCAGCACCGGCTCAGGCGTGCGCGTGGCGGTGGTCGACACCGGCGCGGCGCTCGACCACCCCGACCTGCTGGGCCGCATCGCGCTGGCCCGCGACCTCGTCGACGACGCGGGCGCCCGCGACCTGGAGCCGGACAGGCACGGCACGGAGGTGGCCGGCATCATCGCGGCGGTCGGCAACAACCGCGAAGGGATAGTCGGCATCGCGCCGCAGGCCCGGCTGGTCCTGCTGCGGGCGTGCTGGCCTAGCGCGGGGGCAGCCGGCGCCGCCGCGCGCTGCAATTCGTTCACGCTGGCCAAGGCCCTGGCGGCCGTGCTCGAGTCCGATGCCCGGGTCGTCAACCTGAGCCTGGGAGGGCCCAGCGACCCGCTGCTGGACAAGCTGCTCGGCCAGTTGCTGCGACAGGGCCGGATCGTGATCGGCGCCCTGCCGCCCGACGGCCGGCGCGGCGGCTTCCCGACGGGCACGCCGGGCGTGATCGCGGCCGGCGTGGCGGGCGAGTTCGACGCCAGCGCAGGCAAGGACGTGGTGGCGGCGCCTGGCCGCGACGTGCTGACGCTGCAGCCCGGGGGCCGCTACGACTACGCCTCGGGCAGCTCGATCGCGGCCGCGCACGTGAGCGGCGTCGCGGCGCTCATGCTCGCCGCCCAGCCGCGGCTGGAGCGCGCAGCGCTGTGCGACCTCCTGCTGGGCGGCCGGCCGGCGCTGAATGCCGGCGACGCGCTCGAGGCGCTGGCGCCGGGCCGGGCGCATTGACCGAGCGCCCTGCGGGCGCCCTGCATCACATGCACTTCGCGGTGACGTCGTGGGTGTGCCCGCTGCCGGTGCTGGAGGTAACCGTCACGCTCTGGCCGTTCTTCAGCATGCCCAGCTGCGCGACGGTGAAGGTGACGGTATGGTCGTGGCCTGCCGTGCCCATGATGCTGTAGGTCTTGTCGGTGGTCGAGTCGAGGTCGGCCTCGTCGATGGTCAGCGAATGGCCGTGGTTGTTGGTGATGGTGCTCGCGCCGCAGCTCAGGCCGCCGGCACCACCGCCGCCGGCGCCACCGCCGTCGCCATAACCGCTGCCGCCACCACCGCAGGCCTGCAGCCAAAGCACCACCGTGCCGCTGCCGAGGGCCCCCAGGAACTGCTTGCGGGAAATCTTCTTCATGGACCGTGCTCCTTTTCGTGACCGCCGCCGCTTCGGGACCGAAGGGCTGGAGGGCTGGACACCGGTAGGTACCGGAGCCGATCCGGAAGGTTGTGTCCCCCGTCAGGAAGAAAGCAGGGCGGCGTAACGCGCCGGATCGACGTTGCCGCCGGACAGCACGACGCCGACACGGCGCCCCCGCACGTCGAGCTTGCCGTGCAGCACGGCCGCCGCCGCCAGGCAGCCGGTGGGCTCGACGACGATCTTCATCCGGGCGGCGAAGAAGCGCATCGTCTGCACCAGCTCCGCATCGCTCACGGTCAGGATGCCTTCGACGAGCGCCTGCAGGACCGGGAAGGTGTGCCGGCCGACGTGCCGGCTCTGGGCCGCATCGGCGATGGTGCGGGGCGTCTCGATGTGCACGATGCGGCCGGCGGCCAGGCTTTGCTGCGCATCGTTGCCCGCCTCGGGCTCGACGCCCCAGCAGCGGCAGCCCGGGCTCCAGTGCGCCGCCGCGGTGGCGCAGCCCGAAAGCAGGCCGCCTCCGCCCACCGGCGCGACGAGCAGGTCCAGCGGGCCCGCCTCCTCGATCAGCTCGGCGGCCAGCGTGCCCTGGCCGGCCATCACGTGCGGATGGTCGAAGGGTGGCACGGGCGTGAGCCCGCGTTCCTCCACGAGGCGCGCCAGCACGGTGGCCGAATCCTGCTGGTAGCGGTCGAACAGGACGACCTCGGCCCCGTAGCCGCGCGTCGCCTCCAGCTTGATCCGCGGCGCGTCCTCCGGCATCGCCACGACCGCCTTCACGCCCAGCAGCTGCGCCGCCCGCGCAATGGCCTGGCCATGGTTGCCGGAAGAGAAGGTGACCACGCCGAGCTCGCGCTGCCGGGGCGTGAACTGCGCAATGGCGTTGTAGGCCCCGCGGATCTTGAAGGCGCCGGTGTGCTGCAGGTTCTCGGCCTTGAAGAACAGCTTCGCGCCTGTACGCTCGTCGGCGTGGCGGGAGGTGAGCACCGGCGTGCGGTGGGCGATGCCGGCGAGGCGGCCGCGCGCGGCGGCGATGTCTTCGGGGCCCATGGCCAGCGCAGTGGTGGAGGTCGTCATGGCCAGGAACCTTAGCAGTGGCGTCTCATGCCGAAACTGTGCCCGTCCGCCGGCTGATACAGCATCGCGCGGGAGGGCGGCCGTTGTGGCTGGGCCGAGGCAGGGCCGCTGGCTACGCTGCCGCCACCGATCGACCACGACGCGCCGATGACCGAACTGCTGCCCCTCGCAACCTACTGCTTCGTCATGTCCAGCACCCCCGGGCCGAACAACATGATGCTGACCGCCTCGGGCGCCAACTTCGGCTACCGCGGCTCGCTGCCGCAGATCCTCGGCATAAATGCCGGTGGCTTCGTCCAGACGCTGCTCACCTGCCTGGGCCTGGGTGCGCTCTTCACGGCGTATCCGATGTTGCAGACGGTGCTGCGCTTCGGTGGCGCGCTCTACCTGCTGGTGCTGGCGTGGCAGCTCACCCGCAGCGCCGCGGGCGACGCCCGGCTCGCCCGGCCGGTCAGCTTCTGGCAGGGAGCGCTGTTCCAGGCGGTCAACCCCAAGAGCTGGCTCAAGGCCGTCACCCTGGCCTCGGTCTTCATGCCCCCGGCCCTGCCGCCGCTGGCCGGCGCGCTGCTCGTCGCGACCATCGGGCTCGTGATCGGCTTCCCCTGCATCTCGATGTGGGCGCTGTTCGGCGTGGCCATCCGCCGGCTGCTCGCGCGGCCGGGTTGGCAGCGCGTCTTCAATGCGATCATGGGCGCGACGCTGGCGGTGCTGGCCCTGCTCTTCCTGCGCTGATGTTCCCGCTCGACCGCGACAACCCCGTTCCCCTGGCCGACCAGATCGAGGCCCGCCTGCGCGAGCTGATAGCGCGTGGGCAGTTGCCGGCGTCCGCGCGCCTGCCCTCCATCCGCCAGCTCGCCGCGCAGCTGGGCGTGAGCCCGAACACCGTGGTCACCGCCTACGACCGGCTGGTGGCGGCCGGCGTGATCGACTCGCGCGGCACGGCGGGCTTCTTCGTGTGCGAAGCCCGCGAGGTTCCGGAGGATGCGCAGGCGGCCCTGGAGGCCGGCGACGAGCAGGATCCCGTCTGGCTCGCGCAGCAATCGCACGACCAGCGCGCCGGCGTGCTGCTGGCCAGCGCCGGCGCCTTGCCGGGCAGCTGGCTGCAGGACGCGGTGCCCGCCTCGCTGCTGGCCCGCGCACTCGCGCGAAGCCCGGCCGGCATGGCCTCGCGCTGCCCGCCACAAGGCCTGCCCGAGCTGCGCGAGCGCATCTCGATGCAGATGCGGGCACAGGGCATCGCGGTGGATGCGGGCCGGCTGCTCACGACCTTCGGCGGCACTCACGCCATCGACCTGATCTGCCGCGCCTTCCTGCAACCGGGCGACGCGGTGCTGGTGGAGAACCCCGGCTACTTCCTGATGTTCGGCCGGCTGCGCCAGGCGGGCCTGCGCCTGGTGCCCATTGCGCGCCGCCCCGACGGCATCGATCTCGACCAGCTCGAGGCCGCGTGCCGCGAGCACCGGCCGCGCCTGCTGTTCCTGCAGAGCGTGCTGCACAACCCCACCGGCTGGGGCAGCAGCGCGGCCAACCTGTACCGCGTGCTCACGCTGGCGCACCAGCACGGCTTTCTCATCGCCGAGGACGACGTCCAGGGCCACTTCCACCCGGGCCAGCCGACGCGCCTGGCGGCCCTCTCGGGCCTGGACCGCGTCATCTACTACTCGAGCTATTGCAAGGCCCTGAGCCCCGCCTTGCGCACCGGCTACGTGGCGGCCGCGCCGGAGCTGTTGAAGGTGCTGATGCGCGAGAAGATCTACTCGGTGCTCAGCACCGCGGCACTGAACGAGTACGTGATGCTCGAGGTGCTGGCCGCCGGCCGCTGGCGCAAGCACCTGGAGCGCCTGCAACGCAAGCTGCTGGCCGCGCGCAACGCCAGCACGCGCGCACTGCGCGAGGCCGGCATCCTGCTGCACCACCCGGGCGAGGGTGGGCTCTTCCTGTGGGGAGCGGTGCCGCACGGCGTGGACGTCGACCTCCTGGTCAAGGATGCGTACCGCAACCACATCCTGCTGGTGCGGGGCGCCACCTTCTGCGCCGACAACGCGAGCGACCCGCACATCCGCTTCAACGTGGTCTTCGCGCAGCAGCCGCGGCTGGCCGACTACCTGAAGCAGCGCCTGGCGGCCGTCGAGCAGGCGCGCTCGATGCTGGCCCGCGCGGGCCACGCGGCGAAAGGAAAGTAGTCCGCTGTAAGTTCATGCGCCCTCTCCCGACTAGTGCGTGCGGCCGTTTCCACTCAACTCACTCCACACGCACACAGGAGAAATCGCATGAAGACCCCGTTCGCCATCGTCACGCTTTGCCTGGCCGGCATGTTGGCCGCCGCCGGTGGCACGGCGCAGGCGCAGGACGCCCCGCTGACCCGCGAGCAGGTCCAGATGGACCGAGCCACCTTCCTCAAGCTCATGCAATGGGACGAGGGCACCGGCCAGTGGGTGCTGCGCTCCAACATGGAACCGCCCAAGGGCATCATCTCCCGCTCCGAGGTGCTCGCCATGCGCGACGAGTGGCTGCGCCACCACCGCTACGACGAGCCGAGCGGCACCTGGCTGCCGTTGGGCGCGCCCCGCGAGATGAGCATGCTCACCCGCGAGCAGGTCAACATGGAGACCATCCGCTTCCTCATGATGTACCGCTTCGACGAAGCGCGCAGCGAATGGGTGAGCCGGCTGGCGCCTGTGCACTGAGGCCGCCTCCGCCTGCCCTGTTCGGCCTTCCCTTCCCCCTTCGGCCCTTTCTCACCCGCTCGGCCTGAGCTTGTCGAAGACCCCTGCCGCTCAACCCCGTCCGGCATGAGCTTGTCGAATGCTCCGCCCACGTTGGCGTGGCCTTTCGACAGGCTCAAGGCAAACGGAGGGTAGTGGCGTGCGAGGCGCCCGGCACAGCCCTTCCCCTCCCCGTTCTGGCTGAGCTCGTCGAAGGCCCTG
>CAMLGG010000315.1 GCA_946479475.1 uncultured Ideonella sp.
AGGCGCCAGATGAACTGGCCCGCGCCGTAGTCCATGTAGCTGTCGTCGAGCTGCTCCAGCTGGTGGCCGAACGCCTGCAGGCCGGCGACGGTGTCGGGCCGCATCGCGCCTTCGGCGTTGAGCGACAGGCCCTGGTTGAAGCGCCAGCGAGGCGCGTCGCAGGCGGCCTGCGGATGCTGGTGATAGTCCAGCATGCGCACCAGGGTCTGCAGGTGGCCCTGGGGCTGCATGTTGCCGCCCATCACGCCGAAGCTCATCTGCGGCTCGCCGTCGCGCATGAGGAAGGCCGGGATGATGGTGTGGAACGGGCGCTTGCCCGGCGCCACCACGTTCGGGTGCGATTCGTCCAGCGTGAAGCCGTGGCCGCGGTTCTGCAGGCTGATGCCGTACTCGGGCACCACCACGCCGGAGCCGAAGCCCATGTAGTTGCTCTGGATGAAGCTGACCATCATCCCGCTCTCGTCGGCCGCGGTCAGGTAGATGGTGCCGCCCTTGACCGGGTTGCCGGCCTTGAAGTCCTGGGCCCGCTTCGGGTCGACCAGGCGCGCGCGCTCCGCCAGGTAGGTGTCGTCCAGCAGCTCGCCGGGCTTGACCCGCATGCTCGCCGGCTCGCTCACGTAGCGGTAGACGTCGGCGAAGGCGAGCTTCATCGCCTCGATCTGCAGGTGCTGGCTCTCGACGCCGTCGGGATCCAGGCTGCCGATGTCGAAGTGGCGGAGGATGCCGAGCGCGATGAGCGCCGCGATGCCCTGGCCGTTGGGCGGGATCTCGTGCAGGCGATAGCCGTGGCGGTAGTCGAGCTCGAGGGTGTCGACCCACTCCGGCGCGTGCGCGGCCAGGTCGGCCTCGGTCATCGCACCGCCGTGGGCCTTGGCGAAGGCGGCGATCGCGGCCGCGACCTCGCCGCGGTAGAAGGCCTCGCCCTTCGTCTCGGCGATGAGGCGCAGGGTGCGGGCAGCGGCCGGCATCTTGAACAGCTCGCCGACCTCCGGTGCGCGGCCGCGCGGCAGGAAGGTGCCCGCGAAGCCCGGCTGGGTGACGAGCTCGTGCACGCGCGAGGCCAGTGTCCACTTCTGCTGCACGAGCACCGGCACCGCGTAGCCGCGCTCGGCGGTCTCGATGGCCGGGGCCAGCAGCTCGGTGAGCGGCAGCCTGCCGTAACGCTCCGACAGCGAGACCCAGGCGGACACCGCGCCGGGCACGGTGACCGCATCCCAGCCGCGCGCCGGCAGCGCCTTCGTGCCTTCGCCGTAGCGCTGGCGGAACCAGGCCGGCGTCCAGGCTGCCGGCGCGCGGCCGGAGGCATTGAGCCCCTGCAGGCGCTGGCCATCCCAGACGATGGCGAAGGCATCGGAGCCCAGGCCGTTGCTGCAGGGCTCGACCAGGGTCATCATCGCCGCCGCCGCGACGGCCGCATCGACCGCGTTGCCGCCCTTGTGCAGCATGCGCAGCCCGGCCTGCGCAGCCAGCGGATGCGAGGTGGAGACGATGTTGCGTGCGAAGACCGGCGAGCGTTGGGACGGGTAGCCGGCGGACCAGTGGAAGTCGTGTCTCATGCGGAGCCTCCTGCGGACCTGGCAGTCTGCCACCACGAGCAAGGCGTGGCTTCGCGATTGATCAATCGACCAATCGCTCGGCGACGAAGCGCGTCACCTTGGGCGGAGCATCGCCCCGGTGGAAGGCCAGCCGCTGCTCGCGCAGACCTGCGTCGGCCGCGGTGAATCGCTCCAGGCGCCGCTGGTGCTCGACCCAGTTCTCGTCGACGAAGTACTCGATGTACCGGCCCGGCACCGAGGTGTCGCGCAACAAGGCCCAGCTCAGGCAGCCCTGGCGCAGCCTGGCCCGCCGGGTGAACTGCATGACCAGCGCGAATTCCTCGGCCCTGGCCGGATCGATGCGGTATTCCACCGTCACCATCACGGGCCCGTCGTCCGGAGCCACCTCGACGGCCACCTCGGGCACGTTGGCCGGCTTGGCGGGCGACATGTCCTCGTCGTCGCCCCCTTCGACCGAGACCTTGCGCGTGAGCAGCAGCACCAGCGGCCCGAACACCGCGGCGGCGATCACCGCCGTGCGCACGCTGCTCGCGCCGGCGACCTGGCCCCACACGAAGGAGCCGGCGGCCGAGCCGCCCATCAGCGCCATCTGGTAGATCGACATGCCGCGCGCCCGCACCCAGTTGGGCAGCGCGAGCTGGGCCGAGATGGTCAGCGTGTTGGCCGTCGAGATCCAGGCCATGCCGGCCAGGAACATGGCGGGCAATGCCAGCCAGAACTCGGGGGAGAAGATCACCACCAGCGAGGCCACGGCATGCACCAGGGTGCCGTAGCGGACGAACTGGTCGCGGTCGAAGCGCCGGCGCCAGCGCGGGAACAGCAGCGCCGCGGTGATGGCCCCGCCGCCGAGGCAGGCCAGCATCACCGTGAAGGCCGCCGGGCCGCCGCCATGCAGGCCGCGGGCGATCAGCGGCAGCAGCGCCATCAGCGCGGTCGACTGCAGGAAGAACAGGAACACCCGCAGCAGCACCGCGCGGATGCGCGGCGATTGCATCGCATGCTGCCAGCCCACGCGCATGGCACCGACGAAGCGCTCGCCCGGCAGCGCGCTCTCCTTGTGCTGCGACTTCCAGCGCAGGATGAGCGTGAAGGCGGTGAAGGCGAGCACCGCGTTGAGCACGAAGACCCACGCGCTCGAGGTAGCGGCCAGGATGGCGCCCGCGACCACCGGCCCGACGATGCGCGAGAGGTTCATCGCGACGCCGTTGAGCGCCAGCGCCTGAGTCATGTGGTGCCTGGGCACGATCTCCGGCACGATCGCCGCGAACACCGGCCAGCGCAAGGCCAGCCCGATGCCGTTGGTGAAGGTCAGCAGCAGCAGCAGTGGCGCATTGAGCGCATCGGCCAGCGACAGCACGGCCAGCACCACCGCGTTGAGCGCCACCCAAAGCTGCGTGCCGGCAAAGTAGCGCCGCCTGTCGAGGATGTCCGCCAGCGCGCCGCTGGGCAGGCCGAGCATGAACACCGGCAAGGTGGAGGCCGTCTGCACCAGCGCCACCAGCACCGGGCTGGTGGTCAGCGTGGTCATCAGCCACGCCGCCGCGACGTCGTTCATCCACATCGTGACGTTGGCCGCCAGCCAGGCCAGCCACAGCATGCGGAACACCGGCGTCGCGAACGGCGCCAGGGCGGAGGTGCTGTGGGCCGGATCGGCCGGGTCGGGCGCGGTGGGGGGCGGCTCGGTCGTCACGCGCCAAGTCTAGGGCCCGGTGGGGCCTTCAGCGGGCACGCATTCCCACCTACGGGCGGGGGGCGATTCATGGGCTAGGAGGTCGCCCGGAGGCGCCGCGCAGCGCCCGCGACTCACCCGTCGGAATCACTGTCGGTGTTGACGTCGAAGCTGAGCTTGCCCGCCCGGGTCTCGGTGATCGAGGTGCGGATGCCTTTCGCGATGTTGCGGGCGATGATCGACTCGGTGTCTGTCCCCGTCTGCGCGTTGCCGCTGTCCCAGAACGGCCCGCGGGTGCCATCGTCGGGCAGGCCGACTTCGTCGGCGCAGGTGCCGCAGGGGCGCATCGTGCCGGCCAGGGCCTGCGGCTCGAAGCGAGGGTCCAGCATCTGGACGAAATTCCTGATCCGCCTTTCGGCGTGCAGCTGGAAGGTCCTGTTGCGGCTCGAATAGCGGCGCGCCGGCACCTGGAAGCGGCGCTCGGCAATGGCCGCCAGGATGTCCTCGAGCTCGGCGTCCTGGCCTCCGAAATCGCCCATCGCGCGCGACAGGCGGGCCCGATGGCGCTCGGTGCGGGGAGCCTGCGCCGCGGCGGGCTCTTCGTCGGCCAGCAGGGCTTCCAGGCCACCGTCGCGAAGAAAGTCCCGGGCCCGGTCGTTCACCTCGTCCACGTTGGACGAAACCACGATCTGTCGCGTCCCGCGGTGGAAGTAGCACTGGAACTCGACCCCGAGCGGGAACTGCTGCCGCAGGACGGTTGCCAGCCAGCGCAAGGCCTGGCGCGGCCGCTCGCCGGCATACGAGCGCGGCCGGCGGACGGCCTGCGGATCGGGCAGGAAGATCTGGCGCAGCCGGCCGTGGGCATTGGGACCCACGTCCTGGCTGCGGGAGTGGACGATCAGCGTGCGGTCCGGCGCGCGCCCGCCCCCCTCCAGGACCAGGGTCTTCAGCGGGGCGCTCGCCGGCGCCTGCGAGGAACCGGCCGTGGAGCCGGCCGCCAGCGTTGTCTCCAGGCGGTCCAGCATGGCGGACAGTGCCGGCCGTATCAGGGCGTGGTCCCCCACGATCCGGCCCTCCATCGCCTGCCGCGACTGCAAGCTCCCGTCCGGCGCGGCCAGCACGGCCAGCAGCTGCGGCGAGATGCCGGCCGCGCGTGCCGCATCCACCAGGGACGGCGCTGGCTGCGAACGCAGCGCCGTGATGGCCTGCACCGCGGCGTCGAAACCACGGCTGAGCTCCTCGTGCATCTCTCGCAGCGGCATGGCAGGAGCCGGCAGCGACGCCGCCTCCGCCTCGTGGCCCAGCGCCATCAGGGCGGCCACGATGGCATCGCGGTGCTCGGCGAAATCGGGCAATGCCGCCACCGTCTCCACGTTGGCGCGGGGCCGGCCGGCGCTGGTGAAGTACTTGGCGATGGCCACCGAGAAGCCGAGGTCGAGACAGGCCTTGGGCAGGCCTTGCCCGGGCGCATCGACCAGCGCCCGCAGCGCGGTGGCGATGTCGCCGGCGCGCACCTCCTTCAGTGCTGCGGGTGCCGCCTCGGCGAGCTCGTCGGCGACGTCATCGTGGCCCAGGGCGGCCAGGGCCTGCAGGATGGCGCCCGACTCCTGCTCGAAGCCGGGCAGGTTGGCGACCGCCGAGAGCGCCCGCTTCGGCCTGCCGTCGGCGCTGAGCCAGTCGGCCAGCGTCCACAGCGAAACCTGCGAGCCGTGCCGGCGCAGCGTGCTGGCCAAGGCGGCCTGCGTCAGCGCCGGGCCGCGGCCGCCGGTCCGTTCGCGGTGCTCGACGAGGGCCTCTAGGGCGCACCTCAGCAGCCCGGCGTCCATCGTGACCCGGGCCCGTTCCGGCGGCTCCGGCAAGGCGCCGGCGTGCAGCCCCAGGCTCGCCACCAGCGGCTCGAGGGCGGACCTGAACTGCGCGTAGTCCGGCATCTTCGACAAGCGCACGGCGAGGTTCTCGGCCTGCCAGCGGCCGGGCGACACCCACTTGTTGGCGGTCGAACGGGGAATGTTCCGCGACACCGCGTTCTCGCGCACCGGCACGCCCCGCGCGTGCGCCGACAGAAGCTCCAGCGCAATCGCCGCCGACATCGGCGACGGGGCCTGCGGCTGGGCCGGCGGCAAGGCGCTGCTCGCCCCCGTCCGCGCGATGGACCCCGCCCCCGGCATCGCCGACGACGACCTGGGCGGCAGTGAAGAGGCTGCGAGCGGGGGTGCCGACCGCGCAGCCGGCAGCCCCGCCGGACGGCTGCTGCCCGATCCCGAGGCCTCGCCATCGTGCCGGGCACGCTTGGCCGGCGGCGCCGCCGTCTCCCGCCCCGGGCGCGAGGCCGCAGCCCCTTCGCCACGGTCTACGCCCTTCACCATGGCAAGCCTCCGTTCGTGATTACCGGCTCAGCCTACCGCCCCCGCAGCCCCACCCCGCCACCACCACGCGCACCCCCATCCCGTTTCACGAACCACCTCCCCCTCCGCCACCAACAAAAAGGCCCGCGGAAGCGGGCCGTCCCATCCAGGGCGTGCGCGGATCCGGCTTCGCCGGTCCGCTGCGCG
>CAMLGG010000316.1 GCA_946479475.1 uncultured Ideonella sp.
TGAGCCTGTCGAAGGCGAGAGTCCTGCGCAGTGGGCCCTTCGACAAGCTCAGGGTGAACGGAATGGTGGATGGGGTGCACTCAGCTCCATGCCATGCTCGCCGCCCTTGGGATAATCCCGCAGATGATCCTGACCCTCATCGCCGGCGTCGCGCGCAACGGAACGATAGGCCGCGACAACCAGCTGCTGTGGCAGCTGCCCGAAGACCTCAAGCATTTTCGCGCCGCCACCATGGGCGCTCCGGTCATCATGGGCCGCAAGACCTGGGGGTCGCTGCCCGAGCGCTTCCGTCCGCTGCCGGGCCGGCGCAACCTCGTGCTGAGCCGGCAGCCCGGCTTCGAGGCCGCAGGTGCCGAGGTGCTGCCCAGCCTCGAGGCTGCGCTGGAGCTCGCCCGCTCCACCGGCGCGCCGCGCGCCTTCGTCATCGGCGGCGAGCAGATCTACCGCGAGGCCCTGCCCCTGGCCGACGAACTGCTGCTGACCGAGGTCGAGCGGGATTTCGAGGGTGACGCGCACTTCCCGCCCTTCGCCCGCAGCGCCTTCGCCGAGGTGTCGCGCGAGCGGCACCAGGCCGCGCCGCCCAACGACTTCGCCTTTTCATTCGTCACCTACCGCCGCCTCGCGCCCCGGAGCTGAGCCCAATGTCCGAACACGGTTTCCACGTCCACGGCCCGCACGACCACGAGCTCGAGCACGCCGCCCATCACGATCCTGAGGGCATGGCGGGCCAGCTGGCAGTCATCACGGCCGTCCTCGCCACCGTCGGCGCGCTCTTCGCCTACGAGGGCGGCGCCACCCAGGCCAACGCCGGCCTGCTGAAGAACGAGGCGGCCATCAAGAAGACCGAGGCCGCCAACCAGTGGGCCTACTACCAGTCCAAGAGCACCAAGCAGTCGCTGGCGGAGTTCGCGCGCGACCTGGCCCCCGAGGACAAGCGCAACGCCTACCAGGCCAAGGTCGACCGCTACGAGAGCGAGAAGAACGAGATCAAGAAAGAGGCCGAGCGGCTCGACGCCGAGTCCAGGGAGAAGGACGAGGCCAGCGAGGCGCAGATGCACCAGCACCACCGCTGGGCGCAGGCCACCACGGCACTGCAGATCTCCATCGCCATGGCTGCCATCGCGCTGCTGACCAGGCGCCGCTGGCTCGAATGGGCCACGCTGGGCCTGGGCGGCCTGGGCGTGCTGGTTGGCGTGGCTGCCTGGTTCCACGTGTGAGCTACGTCACCGCCAGCCGCGGCGCCCTGCCCTAAGATGAACTGAAAAGAGGGATCGCGCGTGCGCAGGATGGTGGTGATGCGGCAGTGGCTGGTCGGAGCCGCGGTGTGGTTCACCGCGGCCAGCGCCGCTGTGGCGGCGCCAGTGCTTCGCGTGCTCGCCTGGCCGGGCTATGCCGAGCCGGAGGTCGTCCACAGCTTCGAGGCCCGCACCGGTGCGCACGTCGAGCTGACGGTGATAGACACCGACGAATCCATGTGGCAGCGGCTCAACGCCCACGGCGGCCAGGACTTCGACGTCTTCGCGGTCAACACCGCCGAGCTGCAGCGCTACATCCACGCCGGCCTGGTGCAGCCGCTCGATCCCGAGGCGATCCCCAACACCCGCCGCCAGCAAGCCCGCTTCCGCCTGCGCCAGGCGATCCCCGGCCTGGTGCACCTGGCGGGCGGCCGGGCGCAGACCTACGCGATCCCCTTCACCTACTCCGAGATGGGCTTGATCTACGACAAGCGCCAGGTGGGCGTGGCGCCCACCTCCATCGCCGCGCTGTGGGATCCGCGCTGGCAGGGCAAGGTGATCGCCTACGGCGGCGGCACCCACAACTTCTCGCTGGCGGCCCAGAAGCTTGGCGCCGAGTCGCCCTTCCAGATCGGGCCGGCCCTGTGGCCGCGGGCGGTCGATGCGCTGATAGACCTGCGCCGCAACGTGCTCGGCTTCTACAACAGCCCGGAAGAGTCCATCCAGCTCTTCCGCCGCCACGGCGCCGCGTTGATGTACGCCAACTACGGCACCCAGCAGCTGCACCTGCTGAAGAAACAGGGCGTGGACGCCGGCTACGCCCTCCCGCGCGAGGGCACCCTGGCCTGGCTGGACTGCTGGGCGATCACGCGCGCCGCGCGCGACCCCACCCTGGCCCAGGCCTGGATTGACGAGCTGCTGGGCGACCAGGCGAGCCGCCTGCTGGTCGAGCGGCAGGGCCTGGCGAGCACCACCACCGCCTCCGAATCCGCCCCCGCTGAGGCGAAGCTGATCTGGCTCGAGCCGGTCGAGGATGCGAACAGGCGCGAGGCGCTGTGGGCCCGCATCCGCTCCGGCGACCGTGCCGCCCGGGTGCTCGCGCCATGAGGGGGCCTTCATGAAACCCGGCATTGCCTGGCGGCTGGGCCTCGCGCTGGCCTTCGTGGGCGTCCTGGCCGCCGGGCTGACCGGCTACTACGCCTACTCGGCCAGCAGGACGATGCTGGTCGCGGGTGCGGAAGAGCGCCTTCTGACGGCCACCCGCGTGCTGGTGCGCCAGTTGTCCGTCGGGCTCAACGGCACGGCGCGTGACGTGAGGCTGGTCGCCGAGCACCCGCAGGCCGCCCGCCTGCTCGCCCGTGCCGACCCGCAGCTGCAGGAGCGCAGCGAGAAGAACGTCGCCCTGCTCTTCGAGCGCATGCTCGAGACGCACCCGGAGTACTTCCAGATGCGGCTGATCGACGCGACCGACCACGGCCTGGAGCGCATCCGCATCGACCGCGACGAGAGCGGCCTGGTCGAGGTCCGAGGCGACGACCTGCAGGAAAAGGGGCACTACCCCTACGTGTTCGAGACGCTTCGCCTGCCTGCCGGCGCGGTCTACGTTTCGGCGCCGGCGATCAACCACGAGGTCGGCGCCCACGCCGGGCTGGGCAAGCCGTCGCTGCAGGTGGCCGCGCCGGTGATCGACGACACCGGCAAGTCCCGTGGCGTGGTCGTCATCAACGTCGACCTGAACGGCCTGTTCGCCCAGCTCGCCGGCGACCTGCCCACCGGCCTGCAGCTGTACCTCACCAACGCGGCGGGCGATTACCTCATCCACCCCGACCCTGCGCAGGCCTTCGCCTTCGACCGCGGCCAGGTGGCGCGCCTGACCGAAACCTTCCCGGACGCCGCTGCGATGACCAGTGCCGGCCCGGGCCGTCGTCACGAGCTGGTCACGACGGCCAAGCCAGGCGGCGCGCCCGTGGTGGCCGCCTTCGTGCGCCAGCCGATGAGCGAGCTGCGGCACGAGGACGAGTTCATCCTCGGCCTGGCGCAGCCGCTGGCCACGGTGCTGAACGACAGCGAGGCGCTCGGCCGCGCCAGCGTGCGCATCGTCGTCGCCTTCAGCGCGCTGGCGATGCTGGTGGCGGCGCTGCTCGCCCGTGCGCTGACCAGGCCCCTGGGCCAGATCGTCGAGGCCGTGCGGCGCTTTCCCGAGGGCCTGCCGGGCGGCCAGCTGCCCATCGAAAGGCAGGACGAGATCGGCCTGCTGGCCCGCAGCATCAGCCACATGCAGGACCAGATCCGCGGCCAGTTCGCCAAGCTGGAGCAGAAGCAGGGGGAGCTCGACCGCCTGGCCAGCCACGACAGCCTGACCGGCCTGCACAACCGGCGCTTCTTCCTCGACCGGCTGGAGCATGCGCTGGCCCACGCGCGCCGCTCCGGCACCCAGCTGGCGCTGCTCTACATCGACCTCGACAACTTCAAGGCCATCAACGACGAGCTCGGCCACGCCGCGGGCGACCACGTGCTGCGTACCTTGGCCCAGCGGCTGAAGCACGCGGTTCGAGAAGCCGACACCGTCGCCCGCATCGGCGGCGACGAGTTCGTCGTGCTCATCGAAGGCGCGGCGGACGAGGACTCGGTCGCGGCGGTGGCCCACAAGGTGCTCGAAGTGCTGTCGCAGGCGGTGCCGCATGCCGAGCGCGAGCTCGTCTGCGGCGCCAGCATCGGCGTCAGCCGCTTCCCCGGCGACGGCCAGACCGACATCGAGCTGATAGCCGCGGCCGACCGGGCCATGTACCGCGCCAAGACCGAAGGGCGGATGCGCATCTGCCTGGCCGGCCCCCCCGAGCCGGAAAGCGCGCTGCCACCCTGGCAGCCGCTCTGAACGCCGGACCGGACCGGCCCGCCGGGCCGGGAACCGTACCTCAGTCGGCGTTGCGCACCAGCCGGTACCCGAGCGGATAGCCCGTCGCCGGATAAGCCTGGGTGTAGCCGCCGGTGAAGTCGACGGTGAAGGCCTGCGTGGGGTCGGCGGCCAGAGGCGTGCTGCTCCAGTACCACTGGCTCGTCGCCACGTCCGGGAATGCCTGCGGGTCGATGGCCGGCCGGACGCGGGAGCGGTCCGCGAGGGTCGACAGCTCCTTGATGTTGGGCAGGCGCCAGGGCTGGCCCGTGCGTGCCGCCTCGTCGTTGGCGTGCGCCAGCGCGCCGAAGAGGTCGTCCGCCTGCAACGCACCGGTGCAACTGCTGCCGCTCCATGTCTGCCCGACGGCGCAGCGGCGCCAGACCAGGCGCGTGTACTGGTCGAGCACCTCGTCGGCGTTGAAGACGTAGCGTTGTCCGCCGACGGCCGGCTCGCCGTGCACGAGTCGTACCGCGAGCTTGAAGGTGCGAAGGCCCGCTCCGTCGCCGGTCGACGGGCCGTTGAAGTAGACGGCCCAAGCCGCGTTCGAATCCGTGGCGTAGCCCTCGGAGGTCCAGTACCACTTGGGAACGGCCCGGGGGAACCAGGCCGTGTCTATCGCGGGGCCCGGCGCTGCGGCGCCGTAGTCCACGATGCTCTGCAGCTCGAGCAGCGTAGGCAGGCGCCATTGCGTGACACCGCAAAGCCGATGGGCGTTGGCCGCGGCCACCAGCGTGCTCGCATCGCCCGGGCTGCCATCACCCAGGTTGCTGAAGACGCGGTCCGCATCGTCCAGGCCGCCCTTGTCGCCCTGGATGTCCCACAGCAGGCCCGTGACCTTGTCGCGCACGCAGCGCCAGTCCGCCGCGTCGTTCGGCAGGTTGCGGCCGTCGGCGGAAACCTTGCGCCAGGCGAAGCCCGCATGCCCGTCGGCCCTTCGCGGTCGCGTGACGTCGCGGCCGAAGGCACCGTCCTGGCCGGTGCCTTCGCAGGACTGCAGCCATTCGCCGCCTGCGCTGCTGCAGCGCTGCATGCCGGTGTCGTCGAGCTTGAAGGGCCCGGGCGGCTCGGAGCCGTGGGCGAGGCTGGCGACCAGTGACAGCACGCCGGCTGCGGCAAGGTTCTTGGGCACGGAGGACTCCTCGGTCTTTTCGGATCGAACGCGTTGAAGGACGGCCGATGCTACGGGCCGCCTGCGGCCGAAGCTTGATCGAATCCTGATCGAGAACGCCCCGCGCCGGCAGCGCCGGCTTGAAACATGCAGACACACTTTGGCCCTTGGCCACCAATCCACTGCCCTGCGGCGCTTCGTATCAGCAGCACGCCGGAGCAGCCTCATCCGCAGCTCCTTTCGCGTTCGCAACACAGGAGCAAGCCATGAGCAAGTGGATAGGAACGATCGCCTCCCTGGGCCTGGCCGCCGCCCTGGCGGGCTGCTGGGACGACTCGGGGCCGGACAACATCGTCCAGGTCGCGAAGGACAGTGGATTCAATACCTTGACTGCGGCGGTGACCAAGGCCGGCCTGACCGCCACGCTCTCCGATGAGTCGGCCAGCCTGACCGTCTTCGCGCCCACCGACACGGCCTTCACCACACTCGCCAACCAGCTCGGTTACTCGAGCGGCGACGCCC
>CAMLGG010000317.1 GCA_946479475.1 uncultured Ideonella sp.
GGCGCCGGCCAGCGTGATCAGCGAGGCGCCACCGCGGGCACCAGCTCTTCGTCCACCGGCGCCTCTTTGTCCCGGATCAGTCGCCGCAGCATCGGGATCAGCAGCACGAGCGCCACGCCCACCGCGACGCTCCCCCAGCCGAGCTGGGCGAACAGGCCCGAGTAGGCCGGGTTCGTGGCCGCCGGCGTGTTGCCCACCGGCTCGGGCAGCATCCCCGAGAAGTCACCGGCGAACAGCGAAGCCAGGCCGGTGACCAGCATCCATGCCCCCATCATCACGCCCTGGTGCTGGCGCGGCGCCAGCTTGCCTATCATCGCGTAGCCCACCGGCGAGATCAGCAGCTCGCCGATGGCCTGAAGGACGTAGCTCCAGAAGAACCAGCCGAAAGCCACCAGTCCGCGCGAGTCGGCGAAGGCGATGCCCATCGGCAGCAGCAGGAAGCCCAGGCCCATCAGCAGCAGCGAGACGGCGAACTGCTGCGGCACGTCGATGCGCCAGCCCCCGGCGCGCAGCCGCGTGAACAGCCACGACATGCCCGGGCCGCCGATCACGATCACCACCGTGTTGATGTTCTGGATCCACTGCGGCGCGACCTCGATGCCCCAGACGATGCGGTCGACGTTGTTGTCGGAGAAGGTCTGCAGCCCGTTGGGCGCCATCTGGTAGAGCGACCAGAAGACCAGCGAGCCGACCGACAGGATCAGGTAGGCCCACATGTTGCCGCGCTCGCGGGCATCGGGATGACGCACGGTGAGCCACACCAGCGCCAGGGCGACGCCGGCGCAGAAGAGCTTGAGCAGGGTCCCCGTCGGGCCTGGGTTCTGCAGCATGAACCACACGGCCGGCACCAGGCCGACGAGGATGGCGATGCCGGCAGCGAAGCGGGCCCTGAACGCGGAGGCCGTGGCCTCCAGCAGGGACGTGTTGCGGTCGGCCAGCGTCTTCCAGTTCGCCGCGGCCAGCACGATGGCCGCCACGTTGCCCAGCGTCGCGAAGAGAAAGAGCGAGGTGTAGTTCTCCGTCAGCTGGTAGTGGCCGGCGACGGTGAAGCCGACGAAGAAGCCGACGTTCATGCCGGCGTAGTTCCACAGGAAGGCCCCTTCGCGGCGCAGGTCGTCCGGCGCGAAGCGCTGGGTCAGCATCATGTTCAGGCAGGTGACGTTCAGGCCGCTGCCGGTGAGGAAAAGCGCGAGGCCCCAGTACAGCCCGGGCACCGTGCCGGTCGCGATGGCCGCGCAGCCGAAGACCTGCAGCACCATCCCGCCGACGAAGAGGTTGCGGTTGCTGAGGAAGCGGCCGCCGAGGTAGCCGCCGAACAGGTGCAGGCCGTAGTTGAAGGCGCCGAACACGCCCATGATGGCGGCCGCGTCCTTGGTCGAGAAATGCAGGTGCTTGGTGGCGTAGAGCACCAGCGTCGAATACAGCACCGCGAAGCCCAGCGTCGAGAACATCTGGACGAAGAACAGCGCGGCGGAGCCTTCGGGCACCTGCGCCAGGCGAGCTTTGAGGGTGGAGGTGGACACGCGGGTCTCCGGCGGCCGGGCGCTCGCGGCGCAAGGCGACGGCGGTGGCCGGGTGCCCGGGGTGGCGCGGATGATGCCTGCGCCGCACGGGCCGGCCGGTCAGTGTTTGCCCAGTGCGTCGGCCAGGCGGCTTGCCGTGGGGCCGAAGGCGTAGGCATCCATGCCGAGGTGGCCGTAGGTGACGCTGGCGTGCAGGCGACGGGCCGCCGCGCCGCCACCGGCGCCCGCCGCCACGTAGAACGGGCGCCAGTGCTCGTCCGTGGGATGCATCGTCGCGGCGTGCGGGGCCTGGGCGCGGTAGTCGAAAAGCGCGGGCCAGTCGGCGGCTTCGGCATGCTCGTCCACCCAGCCCCGGAAGGCCGCGCTCTCGGGGTACTCGGGCGCATCGACGGCGCCGCGGCCTCCGGCGAACAGGCGCAGGTTGTGGGTGATCGCGCCGCTGCCCATCACCAGCACGCCTTCGCCAGCCAAAGGAGCCAGTGCCCGGCCCAGCGCGAACAGGCGCTCGGCCGGCCACATCGGCGGCCAGGCCAGGGGCAGGACCGGGATGTCGGCCTCGGGGAACATCGAGCGCAGGGGCGTCCAGATGCCGTGGTCCATGCCGCCGGCCGGCTGGACGTGGACCGGGATGTCGGCCGCCCGCAACAGCCCCGCCACGCGCTCGGCCAGCTCCGGCGCGCCAGGGGCGTCATAACGCAGCTGGTAGAGCTCGTCGGGGAAGCCCGAGAAGTCGTAGACCGCCTCGTGGCGGGCCGCGGCGAGCAGCAACGGCTCGCGCGTGAGCGAGTGGGCGGAGACGGCCAGGATGGCCTTCGGCCGCCCGAAGGCCTCGGTGATCGCCGGCCCCAGCCGGCGCCAGAAGTCGCCGGCCTCGCCGGCATCCAGCGCCGTCATCGGCGAGCCGTGGGAGACGTACAGCGAGGGCAGGGGAGTGTTGGCGGTGTCCATGCCGATCATTGAAGCACCGGGCGCCGGGCCGTGGCTTCGAGCGGACTGCACGCTCCGTTCAATGCCGCGGGGCTTTCGGTGTACCGTGCGCCGATGGCGACGAACGGTGATTCCTCGGTGCGGCAGCCCTCCATCTGGCGCCTGGCGGCCCAGCAGGCCCTTCGCGATTTCCGGGCCGGCGAACTGCGGCTGGTGCTGGTGGCGGTGCTGCTCGCGGTGGCGGCGCTCACGGCGGTGGGCTTCTTCGCCGACCGGCTGCAGGCCGGCCTGACGAGGGACGCGGCGCAACTGCTCGGCGGCGACACGGTGATCAGCAGCGACCATGACCTGCCGCCGGCCTTCGAGGCCGAGGCGCGGGCCAAGGGGCTGGCGGTGGCCCGCACGGCGGCCTTCCCGAGCATGGCGCGGGCGCCGGACGACAAGGGCGGCGCGAGCCGGCTGGTGGCGGTCAAGTCGGTCAGCGCCGGCTATCCGCTGCGCGGCAGGCTGACGGTCAGCGCGGGCCAGGGCGAACTGGCCGTGAACGACAGGCCCGAGCCGGGTGAAGTCTGGGCCGACGCGGCGGTGCTCGACGGCCTGGGCCTGAAGCTCGGCGACCCGGTGCTGCTGGGCGATGCGACGTTGAAGCTCACGCGCGTCATCGTGATCGAGCCCGATCGCGGCGCGGGCTTCCTCAACTTCGCGCCCCGCGTGATGCTCAACGAGGCCGACCTGCCGGCCACCGGCCTGATCCAGCCGGCCAGCCGCGTCACCTACCGCCTCGCCGTGGCGGCGCCGCCGGGGCGCGAGTTCGCGGCCCGCGCCTTCGCCCAATGGGCCGGCAGCACCATCAGGCAGGAGGGCCATCGGGGGATGCGCGTCGAGTCGCTGGAGTCCGGCCGGCCCGAGATGCGCCAGACGCTGGACCGGGCGGAGAAGTTCCTCAACCTCGTCGCGCTGCTGGCCGCGCTGCTCGCGGCGGTGGCGGTGGCGATCGCCGCCCGCGACTTCGCGCAGCGCCACCTGGATGATTGCGCGATGCTGCGCGTGCTGGGCCTGCCGCAGCGCCGCATCGCGGGCGCCTTCGCGATCGAGTTCATCGGCCTGGGCCTGCTGGCCAGCGGCGGTGGCGTCGTCGCGGGCCTCGCGATGCACCTGGCCTTCGTGCAGATGCTGGGCGCGCTGGTGCCCGCGTCGCTGCCGCCGCCGGGCCTCTGGCCCGGGCTGTTCGGCCTGGGCGTGGGGCTCACGCTGCTGCTGGGCTTCGGCCTGCCGCCGGTGCTGCAGCTGGCCAAGGTCCCACCGCTGCGGGTGATCCGCCGTGACGTGGGCCAGTTGCGGCCCGCCTCCCTGGGCGTGCTGCTGGCCGGCGCGGCGAGCTTTGCTGCACTGCTGCTGGCCGTGGCACGCGATCCGATGCTCGGCTCGATCGCCGTGGGCGGCTTCGCCGGCGCGCTGCTGCTGTTCGCGCTGCTGGCCTGGTGTGCAGTGTGGCTGCTGCGCCGCGCCGTGCCCGAGGCGCGGGCACCGCGCTGGCTGGTGCTGGCCACGCGCCAGATTGCCGCGCGGCCGGCCTTCAGCGTGCTGCAGGTCTCTTCGCTGGCAGTGGGCCTGATGGCGCTGGCGCTGCTCGTGCTGCTGCGCACCGACCTGATCGACACCTGGCGCGCGAGCACGCCCAAGGACGCGCCGGACCGCTTCGTCATCAACGTGCAGCCCGACCAGGCCGAGGAGTTCCGCGCCGCGCTCGCCAAGGGCGGCGTGGCGCCCGGCTACGACTGGTACCCGATGATCCGCGGCCGCCTGGTGGCGATCAACGGCCAGGCCCTCAACGGCCGCTATGCGGGCGACGAGCGCGCCAGGCGCATGGTCGAGCGCGAGTTCAACCTCAGCCATGCCGCCGAGATGCCGCCGCACAACCTGCTGGTCGAAGGCCAATGGCGGCCCGAGGAGGCCGAAGGCCTGAGCATCGAGCAGGGCATCGCCGAGACGCTCGGCGTGAGGCTGGGCGACAGCCTGCGCTTCGACATCGCCGGCGTGATGCAGGAGGGCCGCATCACCAGCGTGCGCAAGGTCGACTGGGGCTCCATGCGCGCCAACTTCTTCGTGCTCTATCCCCGCTCCGAGATGCCGGACCTGCCCCAGACCTTCATGGCCGCCTTCCACGCGCCGGACAACGCCGCGGCCTTCGACAACGGGCTGACCAAGGCGTTCCCCAACATCACGATGATCGACGTCTCGGCCTCGGTACGGCAACTGCAGCAGGTGCTGGACCAGGTCATCCGGGCGGTCGAGTTCCTCTTCGCGTTCACGCTCGCCACCGGGCTGGCCGTGCTCTTCGCAGCCGTCAGCGCCACGCGCGAGGCGAGGGCGCGCGAGTACGCGGTCATGCGCGCCTGCGGCGCGAGCGCCAGCCTGCTCGGCCAGGTGCAGCGGGCCGAGCTGCTCGGCGTGGGCGCGCTCGCCGGGCTGCTGGCCACGGTCGCGGCCGTCGCGGTGGGTTGGGCGCTGGCGCGCTATGCCTTCGAGTTCGCCTGGACGGCCCGGGCCTGGGTGCCGCTGGTCGGTGCCGTCGCGGGAGCCTGGCTCGCCTTGGCGGCAGGCTGGTGGAGCCTGCGGGGGTTGCTGCACCGTCCGGTGCTCGACACGTTGCGCCGGGCCGGCGAGGTGTAGGCCGCCGGCGCCGGCCGGATGGAGGTGTCCGATTTCGGCGCGCCGCGCCGGCGGGCACTTCCTATGCTGCCTCCGAGCATCAGCAAGGAGACGGCCCATGGCATCCATCCACAAGGACATCCACATCGACGTGCCCGCTACCGAGGCGTGGGACGCGATGCGCGACGTCGGTGCCCTGCACACCCGACTGGTCGTCGGCTTCGTGCTCGAATGCCGGCTCGAAGCTGAAGTCCGCCACCTGCGCTTCGCCAACGGCCTGCAGGCCAGCGAACGCATCGTGAGCGTGGACGATGAACGCCGCCGCGTCGCCTGGTCTGCCACCGGCGCCCGCCTCGCCCACCACAACGCCAGCGCACAAGTCTTCGACGAGGGCGACGGCCGCTGCCGCGTCGTCTGGATCGCCGACCTCCTGCCCCACGACACGGCCGCCCCCGTCGCCGCCATGATCGACGACGGCCTGCAGGCCATGAAGCGGACGCTCGAGTCGCACGTCCGCTGAAGCGCGGCCGCGCTTCAGCCCCGGCGCGCGCAGCGCCGCCGCCTACCAGGGCGTGCGCGGATCC
>CAMLGG010000318.1 GCA_946479475.1 uncultured Ideonella sp.
GCGTACGAGGTCCTGTCCGACGCCAGCAAGCGCGCGGCCTACGACCAGTACGGCCTTGCCGTCGTCGCGCACCCGCACCCGAAGCTGCCGCTGGTCGTAGCGGATGTCGACCTCGACCCGCTTCGCCTCGGCGTGCCGCAAGGCGTTGCGCAGCGCCTCCCCCGCGATGCGCAGGGCCTCGTCATGCACGAGAGGATGCAGGGCCTGCGGCGTGCCGTGTCCCTGCACATGCGCCGGTTCGGCATGGCCGCTCTCGGCCGCGAGCTGCCCGGCGAGCGCCCGCAGGTCCTCGGCGAGGTCGTTCGCGCGCGGGGCCGCCGTCCGCAGGCCTTGCACGGTGTCGCGGCCCTCGGTGATGGCCTCGGCAGCCCGGTCGAGGGCGCTGGTGAGGATCTGCTTCGATTCACGCGGCCGATCGGGCAGCAGGTTGGCCGCGGCCTGGAACTGCAGCAGCAACCCATGGAAGTGCTGCAACAGCGTGTCGTGCAGGTCGCGGGCGATGCGCGTGCGCTCGGCGACGCGGCCCTCCAGCGTCGCCTCGAACTGCCGATGCAAGCGCCGGATTCGCATGTGCAGCCACAGCTGGAATCCGCTCCAGGCCAGGCCGATGAGCAGCGCCGCAGCGCCCACTCGGAACCAGGTCGTCTGGTAGAAGGCCGGCTCGATCGAGAAGTCGAGCTGCGCGCCCTCCTCGTTCCACACGCCGCTGTTGTTCGCGGCCTTCACCCGGAAGCGATAGTTTCCCGGCGCCAGGTTCGTGTAGCTCGCCAGGCGCCTGTCGACCACCTCCTGCCAGTCGGTGTCGTGGCCTTCGAGCCGGTAGCGGAAACGGGTGCTCTTCGGGTCGGCGAAGGTGAGCGCCACGAACTCGATGGCGACGTCGCGCACCAGCGGCGGCAGCTGCAGGCCGTTCACGACGGCATGAGGCTTGTGATCGGCGACGAGGGACTCGATGTGCACCGGCGGGGGCACCGGGTTGGAGGGCATGTGCAGCGGGTCGAACACCTGCACGTCGGCCACCCCGGTGGACCAGATCCGACCGTCCGCGCTCTTCGCCACGGCCGGGTTGTAGTAGGTCGGCGCCTCCAGCTGCCGCGGGACGCCGTCGGCCCCGCCCCACACCTTCGTCGCCACGCGTCGGGCCGGATCGGCAATCCAGGCCGCCAGCTCCTCGCGAGCGACCCGCACCAGGCCGCAGACCGTGTACATCCACAGCGAGCCGCCGTCGTCCAGGATCGACCAGTGGACCCCGTTGCAGGGCAGGCCATTGGCAACCGAGAGCGTCGTGACCCGGCCATCCTTGATCCGCCCCAGGCCGGCCGATCCGGTGGCCAGCCAAACCGCCCCGTCGTCATCGAGCCGCAGGTTGCCGACATGGCTTTCGCCCAGCCCCTGCGCGGCCCCGAACGTCGCCTCGACCTGGCCGTCCCTGACGTACGACACCCCGCTGCGGTCCCAGAAGGCCAGCCACACGCCTGCCCGGTCGGCGACGATGCCATGGGCGGGCTCCCGGCGACCCAGGCGGGCCCACTCGATGTTCTCGACCAGCCGGCCCCGGTGCAGGCGGGCCAGGCCCTTGTTCCCCGACAGCCAGAGGTTGCCCTGTGCATCTCCGGCCATGGCGTGGATCTCGAGGCTGGGCCCGGCATCGACCGCCACGAAGCGGTCGTTCGCGAAATAGGCCAGTCCCCCGGCCGTGCTCACCCACAGGCGTCCTTCGGCGTCCTGGTACTGGGACTGCACCTTGGCATGGGGCAGGCCCTGGCGCACGCCGTAGACCAGCGGACGGCCGTCCTTCCACCGTGCCAGGCCATCGCTGGTGGCCACCCACATGCTGCCGTCCTTCGTGGCCACGATGGACCTCGTCAACTCGTGGGGCAGGCCCTGCCGGGTCGAAAGGCTGGTGACCGGCAGCTTGCGGAAGCGGTCCAGGCCCTTGTGGCTGCCGTACCAGACGTTGCCCTCGCGATCCTCGAACAGGCTGCAGCTGATGTTGCCGGACAGCCCCTCAGCCCGCGTGAAGGTGTCTGCCAGGCCGTCCTTCACGTGGATGAGGCCCTGGCCCTCGGTGCCTATCCACAGCCCGCCGTCGCGGTCGCGCAGCAGCTTGTTCGACCCGACCTCGGCGTCCGGGAGCCATTCATCGGGCTTGTCGGCGCGTCGGAACCGATGGGGCACGAGCCGGTCGCCGGCCAGCTGCCTGAGCCCCCCGCCCGCGACGCCGGCCAGGAGCTGGCCATCGACTGTCGTGGTGAGGTCTCCCACGCGCAGGCCCGGCATCTCATGCCGTTGCGGCGCGCCGGGACTCCAACGCCAGACGCCGGATTCGGCCCCCACCCACAAGGCGCCCTCGCGGTCTTCCGACAGGCTCCAGACGAAGCCGCCGAAACTGCCCTGCGGCGGTACCGCGCACCGCACCTGCCCTGCGCGGATGGCGCACAGGCGACCGGGATCCGAAAGCACGCCGGCCCACACCGTCCCGTCGCGGCTTTCGAGCAGCGAGGTGACGAAACCCCTGTCGATCTGCGGATGGCGGCGGATGAACTCCCGCCCGTTCCAGCTCGACAGGCCGTTGTAGGTGCCTATCCACAGCGTGCCGTCACGCGAGACGAGCAGGCTGTAGGGGCTGCCTGGCAGCGACTGGCCGTCCGGCGGCTGCCAGCGCATGAACCGAAGGCCATCGAAGCGGAACAGGCCGAACGACCCGGCTATCCACAGGTAGCCGTCGGGCGTCTGCGCCATCGCGAAGACCAGCCCCATGTCGGCCCCTTCTCGCGCCGTCCACGAGGTGTGCGCGTACTGCGCGGCCTGCAGCGGCGGATCGTGCGCCAGGGCGGCCGGCGCCGAGGCGAGCAGTGCCGATGCCAGGAGCAGGCTGGGCACGAGGAATCCGCGTCCCCTGCATTCACGACGACCCACCGAACATCCCTTTCCGCCTGGGGGGCTCGCTGGAGCGTATCGCGAAAGGTCCGATGCCGGCATATGGTCAAGCGTGTACCGGGAGGTCCCGGGGAGCCTCGAGAAAGGCGCAGCAGCCGCCAGCCTAAGCCGCTGCGGGGGAACGGCTCGCGCGCGTCGCCGAATTCAGTCCGTGACCGTGAAACCTGCCCTGCGCCGGCCGTGCAGATCGCCGCATCAGGCGAAGCGGTCCTTCCAGCGCGCATCCGCCGTTCGCATGGCGCCGGCGAGCGCCTGGACTTCGTCGGGACCGCAGGCGGCGGCGTGGCGGATGGCCTTGTCGAGGAAGGCTATGCGCTTGAGTTCGATCGAGGCGCTGTAGATCTGCGGCGTGCCGCGCGGCTGGGTCGAGGAAGCCGGCGTCGATGCGGGCCAGCGCACCACCCTGTGGGCCTCGTGGCGCTCCAGCAGGGTCTGCCCATCGCCGTTGACGGGCAGCAGGGCATCCTGGCCGCGCGCCGCCATGTAGGCCTGCACGTCGGCGCGCGACTGCGCGTGCTTCATGAAATCCGGCCCCAGCAGCTGGGTGGAGTTCAGCAGCTCCTGGCCCAGGATGACGGGCGCCGGCGGCGCAGCCGGCCCGGCCGGCCCGCGCCGACGCTCGCCGGCGTCGTGGGCATGGCCGCCGGCATCACTGTCGGCATCGCTTTCGACGTCGCTGTCGCTGCGGTGCTCGCCGGTGTCATAGGAGTCATCCTCGCTGCCGATCTCGTCGGGCCTCGCCAGCGCAGCATCGATGTCGCGAAGTTCGAGCGGCACCGGCATGCCGTTCAGGCGCGCCAGGTGCAGCGGGTCGAAGGTGCCCTTGCCGAACTTGAGCGCCATCGACAGCGCGAAGATCTTGCAGGAGCGCTGGCTCTTCTGGGCGGGCACCTCGGCCACCAGCAGCGTCCAGTCTGCCGGCAGCCGCAGCTGGTCGGCCAGTTCGGCGACCACGCCAGCACGGATGTTCTCCGGCGAAACGAGCGGATTGACCATCAGCACCGATCCACGCGGCCGGGCCTGGCCGGGCACGTGGGCCACCGCCACGTCCAGCGCGACGCCGTGGGCATCGTTGTCCATCAGGATCCGCCAGCGCCCCGGTCGCGCGTCCTGCATGAACGCGTCCCAGTCCACCGAGCCGAAGCCGCTGCGGTCGGCCGCCTCGCGGTCGCCCAGGGCGAAGCAGTGGGCGTACACCAGCCGCAGCTGCGGGTCCTCCGCATTGAGCGCGGCAACGACCGAAGGCATGGCCAGCACGTCGAGCTTGCGCATGGCGTCGGCCTCGTCGTCCGGGCTGGCGCCCTCGGCGTGCAGGTCGGCCGCCGTGCGCCGCAGCTCGGCCAGCCAGTCCACCACCAGGCGCCGCGCCGCGCCGACGTCGGGCCGTTCGCCCACCGGCAGCCGGACGCTCGGTGCCTCGGGGATGGGCAAGGCAGCCGGCAAGTGCAGCTCGCCGGCCGCTGGCGACCGATGCGCGGCCACCCGACCCGGCGTGCCGAGCAACTGCGCCCCGGTCAGCTCCAGGGCGGCCCGGTTGTCCAGGAGCAACCTCGGCTGCCTTGCCCATCGCCAGAGCTCGGCGCGGGCGCGGGTCAACGGCAGCGCGGGGCCGCCCTGCCGGGACGGCAGCCCCTCGGGCGCCGTCGAAGTCCCCGCCTCGACGCGCCGTCTCTGCGCGGGCGGCTGCTCGGGGTGATCGTCCGCGGCGCGGACTCTCGTGCCCGGCGAGGGCGGGGAGCGGGTGATGGGGTTCGTCGGCATGGCGGGGTCGCAGGTGGTACCGCCGCAGGCTGAAGGCAACTCGCGGACGTGTCAGCTGCGGGGCGAAGGCGATGCGACGCAGCCGAAGTGAAGTGCACGCCCGCTTGAGTTGGGTCAGAGACCGCGCGCAGGCAGCGGCAGTTCAATCTCTGCATTCACCACTGCGCCTGGAGGATTCGAATGCATGCACTGAAGGACCTCTTCACGAGCGATGTCGGCCTGCTGAGCCTGGCCGTCCTCGCCTTCATGTTCGGCATGGGCGGGTTCTACCTGCGCTACTTCCTCAAGCACATGCACGAGGACGAGGACAAGCTGCTGCAGCGATGACGCGGCGCGGCTCGGTGGGCGGCGAGGCCGGCTGCCGTCGGCGACAAGCCCGAAGTCCGGGGCCGCCCGGCCGGCGAGCCGTCATCCCTGACCTTGAATGACGAGAGGGTGCCGGTCTTGCCGCTGCGAGCGCAGAGGTGGTGGCCGTCGACAGAGACGGCGAGGTCCTCGCGGGCCGGTTCCGTTGCAGGGCCGCGTCGTCCGGCCTTCCTGGCGAGGAGGAGCCTTGAAGGCGCCGGGGCCGGCCTCATAACGTCCGGATGAACCTGAACTGGAAGCGGCCGCTGTTCTACCTGCTGCTGCCCATCCTCGTCTTCCTCGCCTTCGTCGGCTTCCCGCCGCCGTTCGCGCCACCGCACGCCACCCGGCCCGGCCAGGAGCAGTCGGAGCCGGCGGACAGCGGCCACGATGAGCGTTAAGCTGGCGGGCACTCCTGTCGAGGTGACGATGAACGCCCTGCTCCTCTTCGTCGGCTGGTGCATCCTCTTCGTGCTGGCCTGGCCGGTGGCCCTGCTGGCACTGGTGCTCTTCCCGATCGTCTGGCTGGTCGCCCTGCCCTTCAGGCTGCTGGGCATTGCGGTCGAAGGCGTGTTCGCATTGTTGAAGGCGCTGCTGTTCCTGCCGGCGCGCATCCTGGGCTACCGGGGTTGA
>CAMLGG010000319.1 GCA_946479475.1 uncultured Ideonella sp.
GCGGTGCCGGACACAAGCTGCCCTTGATGGGCAGCGGGGAGATGGCGGGGGCGTTCCGAGGGCATGGAGTGGACGCCGTTGACCTGGACGAGGCTGGGGGCTCCTCGGCGCCAGCCAAATGCGCTGGCGAACGCTGCGGCTTCTGCCGGTAGCCTGACCAGGACGTCGGCGCGTCACGCCGCCGACAGCGTCGGCGAAGACTCGGCGGTCCTGGCCCTCTGGGCCACTGGTTGGACCCGATGAAGAACTCGAGGAAGGCGGCGTGAGCAGGTGGCCGTCGGCGGTCTCGAGCTGGGCCACGGGGACGCCGGTCTGCTGCGCAGCGGCGGCCAGCAGCATCCGCCATGCGACGGCACCGGCCACGCGCAGCTTGTCGAAGGCGTCGACCACGGTGGACGAGCCGCCCGTGACCTGCATGCCCAGCAGCTTGCCCGGCACGCCGGCCGCGCCGCACCCGGTGCGGGCCATGAAGGTCTCGCTGGTCGCCGCGATGGGAAAGCCCTCGGTCATCACAACGCCGTTGAAGTAGGCGGCCGACGGCGGCCCGGCGTCGACCTTGAGCTGGCCCCAGGCCACGTCCAGCACTTCGGCGATCAGCGCGGCCTGCACGGAGTAGGCGCAGGTCAATGCCGCCTGCGGGCGCTGCGAAGGCCTCGGGCGCGAGAGACGGCGGCGGCGGCGACGAGGCGTCGAGTGGCGAGCATGGCGGGTCCTTTCGACTGGGGTTGAGCTAGGGGAGGTCGCGGCCTCAACGGCCTGCGGGCGCGGCCGTGCCTTCGATCGGCGCAGCGTCCGTTGCCTGCGCCGGGCTGTCGCGCCGGATGCGGAACCAGGCGGCGTACAGCGCCGGCACGAAGACCAGGGTCAGCGCGGTCGCCACGATCAGGCCGCCCATGATCGAGATGGCCATCGGCCCCCAGAAGACGCTGTGGGTCAGCGGGATCATGGCCAGCACCGCGGCCGCGGCCGTCAGCACCACCGGGCGCGAGCGGCGCACCGTGGCGTCGACGATGGCCGCCCAGGGCGCGACGCCACGCGCGATGTCCTGGTCGATCTGGTCGACGAGGATGATGGAGTTGCGCATGATCATCCCGCCCAGCGCGATCACGCCCAGCAGCGCGACGAAGCCGAACGGCGCCTGGAAGATCAGCAGCGCGGGCACCACGCCGATCAGGGCCAGCGGCGCGGTCATGAACACCATGAACAGCCGCGAGAAGCTCTGCAGCTGGACCATCAGCAGCGTGAGCATCACCGCGAACATCGCCGGGAACACCGCAAACAGCGCCTTGTTGGCCTTGTCGCTCTCCTCGATGGCGCCGCCTTCCTCGATGCGGTAGCCCGGCGGCAGGCTGTCGACGATGGGCTTGAGGGACGGGCGGATCTGCGCCGTGGCGTAGGGGCCTTGCACGCCGTCGACCACGTCGGCGCGCACGGTGAGCGCCATGTCGCGGTTGCGCCGCCACAGCACCGGCTCCTCGAAGCCCGGCTCGATGCGCGCCAGCTGCGACAGCGGCACGGTGACGCCGCCGCGGGTGAAGACCTGCAGGTCGCCGAGCTGGCCGATGCTCTTGCGCTCCTCGGGCGTGGCCCGCACGACGACGTCGACGAGCTCTTCGCCGCGGCGGATCTGGGTGACCGGCGCGCCATCGAGGGTGGTTTGCACCAGGCTCTGGATGTCCGCCGTGGACAGGCCCAGCAGCCGCGCCTTGTCCTGGTCCACCTGGACCTGCATGGAGCGGACCTGCTCGTTCCAGTCGAGCTGGGTGTCTCGCACCAGCTTGCTCTCGCGCACCGTGTCGCGCACCCGGTAGGCGATCTCGCGCACCTGGGCCTTGTCGGGGCCGATGACGCGGAACTGCACCGGGAAGCCCACCGGCGGGCCGAACTCCAGGCGCTGCACCCGCCCCCTGACGTCGGGGAAGGCCTGGTCCTTGTCGAACAGCTCCATCAGGCGGGCACGGACGCGCTCGCGCTGCTCGATGCCGGCCGTCTTGATCACGAACTGGGCGAAACCCGGGTTGGGCAGCTCGGGCTGGATCGACAGGTAGAAGCGCGGCGTGCCGGCGCCGGTGTAGGCGGTGAAGAACTCGATGTCCGGGTCCTTCGCCAGGCGGGCCTCCAGCAGCTTCACCTGGTGCTCGGTGGCCGCGAACGAGGCCCCCTCGCGCAGGCGCAGGTCGACCAGCAGCTCCGGCCGCGAGGCCGTGGGGAAGAACTGCTGCTGCACCTTCAGCATGCCGGCACCGGCGATGCCGAAGATCACGACCGTCAGGGCGAGGACCAGCTTGCGATGCTGCACGGCCCAGTCGACGACGCGCCGCAGCCGGTGGTAAGCGGGGCGATCGTAGACATCGTGGTGCGCACCGGCGCCAAGCTTCCTGGGCAGCAGCAGCACGCCGAGGTAGGGCGTGAAGACGACGGCCACGACCCACGACAGGATCAGCGCCACGCCCACCACCCAGAAGATGCCGCCCGCGTACTGCCCGGCGATCGACTTGGCGAAGCCCACCGGCATGAAGCCGGCGGCCGTGACCAGCGTGCCGGTCAGCATCGGGAAGGCGGTGGAGGTGTAGGCGTAGGTGGCGGCGCGCAGCCGGTCCCAGCCTTCCTCCAGCTTTACCACCATCATCTCGACGGCGATGATGGCGTCGTCCACCAGCAGGCCCAGCGCGATGATCAAGGCGCCCAGCGAGATGCGGTCCAGGTTCCAGCCGGCGGCATGCATCACCGCCGCCACCAGCGCCAGCACCAGCGGCACGGAAGCCGCGACCACGATGCCGGTGCGCCAGCCCAGGAACAGGAAGGACACGGCCAGCACGATGGCCAGCGCCTCCAGGAACGAGCGCTCGAACTCCCACACCGACTCGGCCACCACGCGCGGCTGGTCGGCGTATTGCCGGATCTCGACACCGGCCGGGATCTCCTGCCGGATCTCGGCCAGCCGCTGCTCCAGCGCCTGGCCGAAGTCCAGCACGTTGCCGTTGCGCTGCATGGTCACGCCCAGGGCCAGCACCGGCACGCCGTTGTGGCGGATGCTGAAGCTGGGCGGGTCCTCGTAGCCGGCGCGCACGGTGGCGATGTCGGCCAGGCGAAGCAGCTGGCCGCCGACCTCCAGCGTGACGTTGGAGACGTCCTGCGCGTTCTTCAGACGACCATCGACCCGCACCTGCACGCGGTCCTGCGGGGTGTCGGCCGAGCCGGCGGGCGACACCAGGTTCTGGCGCGCCAGCGCCTCGAACACCGCCGTCGGCGGGATGCCGAGCGAGGCCAGGCGCCGGGTGGAAAGCTCCACGTACACGCGCTCGGCCTGCTTGCCCAGCACGTCGACCTTGGCCGCACCGGGCACGCTCTGCAGGCGGCGCTTCACGTCCTCGGTCACGGTCAGCAGCTCGGCCATCGACAGGTCGGGCGCACTGAGGGCGTAGAGCACGCTGTAGCGGTCGTTGTACTCGTCGTTGAAGAAGGGCCCGCGCACGCCCTCGGGGAACTCCTGGCGCACGTCGCCGATCTTCTTGCGCGCCTGGTACCAGGCGTTGTCGAGCTCCTCCTTGGACGAGCCGCCCTTCATCCACAGCGTGATGCCGCCGTAGCCCTGGCGCGAGAAGCTGCGCACGTACTCGAAGTGGTTGAGCTCCTGCAGGCGGCGCTCGATGCGGTTGAGCACCTGGTCCTGCACCTCCTGCGCGGTGGCGCCGGGCCAGACGACGATGGCCGTCATCTGCGGCACGTCGAAGTTCGGGTCCTCCAGCCGGCCGAGGCGGCTGAAGGACAGGCCGCCGACGACGAGCGTGGCGATGATCAGGAACAGCACCATGGGCCGGTGCGTGACGGCCCATTCGGAGAGGTTGAAGCGTCTCATGAGCGGCTCTTCGAGACGGGGGCCGTGGCGGATTCCGCGCTGCGCTCGATGGCGCGCACCGGCATGCCTGCATCGAGCTTCTGCGCGCCCACGCTGACGACCTGGCTGCCGGCAGCCAGGCCGGTGACGCGGACGGTGGCGTCGTCGACGGACACCACCTGCACCGGCGTGAACACGAGGCCCGAACCCTTGCCGTTCAGCATCCACACGCCGGCGGCACCACTGCCCTTGACGACGGCACTGACGGGCAGCACCGCGGTCGCCGGGCCGGCCTGCGTTCCCGACAGCGTCAGCTGCATCGTGCTGCCCAGCGGCAGTGCAGCCACCGGTGCGCGGGACTCGGGCGCGGCCGAGTAGCGCGCGCGGTAGGTCCGGCCTTGCGCGCTGGCCTGCGGCGAGAGCTCGCGCAGCACCAGGCGGACCTGCGAAGCCGGATCGTTCCAGGGCGCCGCCGTGGCGGCCAGGCTTCGCGCCCGTCCCACCCAGTCCTCGGGCAGCTCGGCGACGATCTCGCGTTCGCCATCACGGGCCAGCGACATCACCGGCTGGCCTTCGGCCACCACCTGGCCGCGCTCGAAGCGCAGCGCCGTGACGACGCCCGCGTACGGGGCCACCAGCGTCGCGTAGGCCTCGCGATTGCGCGCCAGTTCGAGTTGGCGGTTCGCCTGATCCAGGCGCGCAGCGGCGGCGTCGGCCCGGGCCTTCTGCCGCTCGTGGTCGGCGGCGCCCACCGATCCGTCGGCCAGCAGCCGGCGAAAGCGCGCCTCGTCCGAAGCGGCCTGCTGCGCGTCGACCGATGCTGCCTGCATCTGGTCGGCGGCCGCCTTCACGGCCAGCTGGTAGTCGGCGGGATCCAGGCGGGCCAGGACCTGGCCGGCCTTGACGCTGTCGCCCACTTCCACGAGACGGTCGACCACCTTGCCTGCGGTGCGGAAGCCCAGCTCCGTCTCGACGCGGGCACGGACGACGGAAGTGAAGCTGCGGGTCTGCGCCGAGTGGGCCGGCGTCACGGTCGTCACGAAGACGGGCTTGACGACGGCGGCGGGGGCGGGCGGCTCGCTGCAGGCGGTGAGCAGCAGGCCGGCGGCCGCGAGGCCGGTGAGCGAGATGGCGGGGAAGAGGCTGTTCACTGGGGTGTCCTTGCGGCAAGGGAGGTCATGTCGGCACCGGGCTGGGGTAATCCACCGCCCAGGGCCTTGTAGAGCTGCACGTCGGCCAGCGCCTGCTGCAGGCGGCTGTCGGCCAAGGCCAGTTCGCTGGCCAGCACCGAGCGCTGCACGTCCAGCAGCACCAGCAGGTCGATCTGGCCTTCGCGCTGCAGCGACTCGGCGCGCTGCAGCGAGCGGCGACGGTGCTCGACCGTGAGCGCGAGGGCCGCGTTCCGCTCGGCCTCCTGCGAGCGCACGAGCAGGCTGTCCTCGACCTCCTGGACGGCCACCAGCACCGCCTTCTGCCAAGCCAGCAGGGCCTCGTCGGCACGGGCCGACTGCACGCGGATGCCGGCATCGATGCGCCCGGCGTTGAAGACCGGCATCGCAAATGCCAGCGCGACGTTCGAGAAGTGGACCGGCGCGAGATCCAGCGCGTTCAGCTTCAGGTCTTCGCGGCCCACCAGGGCGCTGAGGAACAGCTTGGGCCACCACTGGGCCCGGGCTTCGGCGGTGCGCAGCGCCTCCGCACCGACGCGGGCCTCGGCGGCGAGCAGGTCGGGGCGGCGCCGCAGAAGCTCGCTGGGCTGGCCTGCGGAGATGGCACGCGCGGCGGGCCAGGCGAAGCCCTCGTCGGCTTCGACCAGCTTCGCCGAA
>CAMLGG010000320.1 GCA_946479475.1 uncultured Ideonella sp.
GGCTCATCGACCAGCACCTTCTGGAAGCGGCGCTCCAGCGCGGCGTCCTTCTCGACGTACTTGCGGTATTCGTCGAGCGTGGTCGCGCCGATGCAGTGCAACTCGCCACGCGCGAGGGCGGGCTTGAGCATGTTGCCCGCGTCGATCGCGCCTTCGGCCTTGCCGGCCCCGACCATGGTGTGCAGCTCGTCGATGAAGAGGATGATCCGGCCCTCGTCGGCCGCCACCTCCTTCAGCACGGCCTTCAGCCGCTCCTCGAATTCGCCGCGGTACTTGGCACCGGCCAGCAGCCCGGCCATGTCGAGCACCAGCACGCGCTTGTTCTTCAGCGTGTCGGGAACCTCGCCGGCGACGATGCGCTGGGCCAGGCCTTCGACGATCGCCGTCTTGCCGACGCCGGGCTCACCGATCAGCACCGGGTTGTTCTTCGAGCGGCGTTGCAGCACCTGGATGGCGCGGCGGATCTCGTCGTCCCGGCCGATCACGGGGTCGAGCTTGCCCTGGCGGGCGCGCTCGGTCAGGTCGAGCGTGTACTTCTTCAGCGCCTCGCGCTGGCCCTCGGCCTCGGCCGAGTCCACGGGCTGGCCGCCGCGCACCGCCTCGATGGCGGCCTCCAGCGCCTTGCGCGTCAGGCCATGGCCGCGCACCACGCCACCCATGTCGCTCTTGGCGTCGGCGAGGGCCAGCAGGAACATTTCGCTGGCGATGAACTGGTCGCCTCGCTTGGTGGCCTCCTTGTCGGCCGCCTGCAGGAGCTGGACCAGGTCGCGCCCCGCCTGCACCGGACCCCCGCCCTGCACGCTCGGCAGGCCGTTGATCGCCGTTTCCATGGCCGTCTTCAGCGCGGCCGTGTTGGCCCCTGCACGGTCCAGCAAGGCCTTCGGGCCGTCGGGCTGCGCGAGCATGGCGGCCAGCAGGTGGGCCGGCTCGATGTAGGGGTTGTCGCGGGCGACGGCGAGGCTCTGCGCATCGGCGAGGGCCTGCTGGAAGGCGGTGGTGAGCTTGTCCAGACGCATGGGTGGAATCCTCCGAATGCCATGCCAACTGGGTATGGCCAGGGCAATTTCAAGGCCTGTGCAGGCCTGGAGGATTGCTCTGGCGCAAAGCGGAGGTCAGAGGGAATCGATGGCTTCGTCGCCCTCGCCCGGGTCGTACAGGCAATCGCGCCCCAGCTGGTCGAGGCAGAGCTCGGCCGTCCACGGCAGCATCAGGGAGCCGCAGCGCGAATCCCGGTACATCCGCTCCAGGGGCAGCGACTTCAGCATCGAGGCGCCGCCGCAGGTGCGGATCGCCAGCGTGCAGATCGCATTGGCGCCTTCCATGATCGTGTAGTGGCCGGCCAGGAGGCGGAGCCGGGTGTCGGCATCGGGATCCGGCCGGGCGTCGCGCGCCATCTGCAGGAACAGCGCCCTCGCCTGCTCCAGCGTGATGCGCATCTGGGCCACGGCCAGCTGCTTCGTGGGGTACATCCGGCGCGGCACCGGCGGCATGCCGGGCAGCTCGGCGCGCAGGTACTTGACCGTGAAGTCGTAGGCCGCCTGGGCAATGCCCATGTAGGTGGCGGCGAGCGTGGCGAACATGTGCGGGCAACGCTGGGTGGCCTCGAAATAGCGGCCCTCGGGCAGCAGACGCGCGCTGTCGCGCACGAACACCTCCTTCAGCTCGAGGTTGCGCGACACGGTGGCGCGCATGCCGAGCGGGTCCCAGTCGCCACTGACCGTCACGCCGGGTGAATCGGCCGGCACAGCGAGGTAGAGCGCGTCGCTCTGCGAGGCACTGGGCACGTCGAGCGTGCAGAGCACACCGTAGTAGTCCGCCACGCCTGCCAGGGTGGCGAAGAGCTTGCGGCCGGTGACGATGTAGCCGCCTTCGACCTTCCTCGCCAGCGTGCCCCAGGGCGCCTTGCCGGCCGAAGCGGCGCCGCCCTCGGAAAAGGGCTGCGAGTAGACCTTGCCGTGGCGGACGATGCGCTCGTAGTGGACGCATCGGTGGGCCTCCTGGTCTCGCCTTTCGGCCGGCGAGAGGTCCAGCGCATCGGCCACCGGCCCCGCCCACAGCGTGGCGCACACGTGCATGTTGAACGACAGCGCCGTGGCCCCGCAGTGGCGCCCGATCTCGGCGGCCACCAGCAGGAAGGTCATGAAGTCCGCGCCCAGGCCGCCGCGGTCCTCCGGCACGCACAGGGCCAGCAGGCCGCTGTCGCGCAGGTCCCGGATGTTCTCGACCGGGAAGCTTGCTTCGCGATCGTGCAGGGCGGCGCGGCCGGCGAAGCGGCTGCGGCCCAGCTCCGCCGCCAGCGCCACCAGCTCGCGCTGGCGCGGCGTCAGCAGGGCCGGGTCGCCGGCGATGTGCGGGGTGGCACGGGTCGACTCGGTCACGGCAGTCCTCCTGGCAAGAAGGTCAGAGAATCTCGCCCAGCAGCCGATAGTGCCCGGCCTGGAACAGCAGCGGCGGCAGCGCGGCTTCGTGCATGCGCTCGACCTGGCCGATGAAGAGCACGTGGTCGCCCGCGTCCTGCTGGCTGTGCAGGGCGCATTCGAAGACGGCCGTGCAGCCGCTCAGGATGGGCGCGCCGCCGATGCCGTCTGCCCACTGGCCCTCGGCGAATCGATCGGGAACGGCGCTGGCGAATCGGCGCGAAAGGCCGACCTGGGCCTCGGCCAGCACGTTGATCGCGAAGTGGCTGGCCTCCCGGAACGCAGCGAGGGCCGGGCTGGCCGCGCGCAGCGACCACAGCACCAGCGGCGGATCCAGCGAGAGCGAGTTGAAGGAGTTGCAGGTCAGGCCGATCGGGCGGCCGTCGAGGTCACGGCAGGTGGCGATCGTGACCCCGGTGGTGAAACGACCCAGCGCGCTGCGCAAGGTCTTGGCATCGAACGGCGGCATGACCCGCCGATGGTAGGCCCAAACCGGCCTTGCGCAGCAGGGGATCAGCCCCCGGCGTTCGTGCCGAAATCGCCCCAGCGGGCGAGCGCCGCATCGTCGCTGACCCGGGCATCGACCCAGCGAGCGCCCTCGGGCGTCGTCTCCTTCTTCCAGAACGGCGCGTGGGACTTGAGGTAGTCCATCAGGAACTCGCAGGCCTGGAAGGCCTCGCCGCGGTGCATCGAGCTCACCACCACCAGGACGATCTGGTCACCCGGCAGCAGCGCGCCGACGCGGTGGATGACGCGGGCGCCGCGGATGTCGAAGCGGGCGAAGGCGGTGTCGATCATCTTCTCGATCGAGCGCTCGGTCATGCCCGGGTAGTGCTCCAGCTCCATCGCGCTGACGGACGGGCCGTCGCCCCGGTCACGGACCGTCCCGACGAAGCTGGCGACGGCGCCGACGCCCAGGTCGCCCTCGCGCAGCGCCGCCATCTCGGCGCCGGCGTCGAAGTCCTCGGTCTGGATGCTGACGCGCGCAGCGCTCGCCATCTCAGCCCCCGGTGACCGGCGGGAAGAAGGCCAGTTCATCGCCATCCGACAGGCTCGCGGACTCGGCGCACATCGTCTGGTTCAGCGCCGCACGCAGCGCCTTGTGGCGGGCGAGACTGGCATCGAACGGTGCGCCACGGCCGATCAGCGCATCGCGCGCCTCGGACACGTGGCTGCCTTCGGGCAGCTCCAGCGTTTCGCCAGGCCCCAGCGCCTCGCGCAGCGAAGCGAAGAAGCGCAGGCGCACGGTGATGGTGGTCGTCGCGGGATTCGTCATCGCTGCGATCCTCAGGCTCCGATCAAGGCGGACAAGGGCAGGAAGCGGACGAAGTCGCCCCGCTGGATGGCCTGGCCGGGCGGGTTGTCGAGCAGGCCGTCGGCCCAGACCGCGGAGGTCAGCACGCCGGAGCTCTGGTTCGGGTAGAGCTCCAGCTGCCCTTCCCCGTTCAGCCTCACGCGAAGGAACTCGCGGCGCTTGTCGGGCTTGGCCCAATCGAAGCCCGCGCGAAGCGGCAAGGCAGGAGGCAACGCCGCAGCCATGCCCTGCAAGGCGCGCAGCACGGGCGCGACCGCGAGCAGGAAGGTGACGAAGCTGGACACCGGGTTGCCCGGCAGCCCCATGAACAGCGCCTCGCCTTCCCCCGCAGGCCGCCGCACCGCGCCGAAGGCGAGCGGCTTGCCGGGCTTGATGGCCATCTGCCACAGGTCCAGCCGGCCTTCGGCCTGCACGGCGGGCTTGAGGTGGTCCTCCTCGCCGACCGACACGCCACCCGAAGTGAGGATGAGGTCGCTCGACTCGGCCGCGCGGCGCAGTGCGGCGCGCGTGGCCTCCAGCCTGTCGGGCACGATGCCCAGGTCTTCCACCGTGCATCCGGCAGCCTCGAGCAGTGCGCGCAAGGTGAAGCGGTTGGAGTTGTAGATCGCGCCCGGAGGCAGCGGCTCGCCGGGCATCACCAGCTCGTCGCCGGTCGAGAAAAGCGCAACGCGCGGCCGGCGCCAGACGGTGAGCGTTGCAGCGCCGACCGAGGCGGCCAGGCCCAGCGCCTGGGGCGTGAGCCGCGTGCCGGCCGTCAGCACGGTGCTGCCGTCCTGCACGTCCTCGCCCCGGCGGCGCACCCACTGGCCGTGCTCGACCGGGCCGTTGACACGAACCTCGGAAGGCTCGCCGGGGATCAGCTCGCACTGCTCCTGCATGACCACCGTATCGGCCCCCGGCGGAATGGGAGCCCCGGTGAAGATGCGCGCCGCCGTCCCCGGCGCCAGGGGCACGCCGACCGAGCCCGCCGCGATCCGCTGGCTCACCGGCAGCGGCTTGCCTTCGGCGAGATCGGCTGCCCGCAGCGCATAGCCATCCATCGAGCTGTTGTCGGCCGGCGGGACGTCCAGCCGCGAGCTGATGGGCTCGGCAAGGATGCGCCCCAGCGCGGCAGACGTCGGAACCTGCTCGCGCTCCGCGAGGCGGTGCTCGGTGGCCCCCTGGACCAGCCGGCCCAGCGCCTCGTCCAAGGGCATCAGGGGTGGGCGAGCCGGGGGAGTTGCGGTGTCTGCCATGGTGGATCGAAGCCTACACGCGGACGCAAGACCGCGTCGTCAATGGCGGAGGCCGGTGTGCTCTGCGATGAAGGCCTTGACGAGGGCAACGTCCGGCGCCATCACGGTGAAGCGTTTGGGCAGGGCCTCGATGCCTTCCAGGCCGGCGGGGCGCTCGGGCTCGCGGCCCAGGGCCTCGTGGAGGGTCTCGGCGAACTTGGCCGGCAGCGCCGTCTCCAGCACGATCATCGGCACGCCGGGCTCGACCTTCTCGGCCGCCACCTTCACGCCATCGGCCGTATGGGTGTCGATCATCGTGTGGTGCCGCTCCCAGGTCGAGCGGATGGTGGCCACCCGGTCGGCATGCGTGCTCTTGCCGGACTGGAAGCCGAACTGGGCGATGCGCGCGAACTCCACCGGCGAGAGCGTGAACCGCCCTTCGCGCTCGATCTGGCTGCCGAACAGCTCTCGGGTGCGGGCGGCGTCGCGGCCCAGCAGATCGAACACGAAGCGCTCGAAGTTCGAGGCCTTCGAGATGTCCATCGACGGGCTGGAGGTCTCGTGCGTCTCGGCGCCCTTTCGCACGCGGTAGGTGCCGGTGCGGAAGAACTCGTCGAGCACGTCGTTCTCGTTGGTGGCCACCACCAGCTTGGCAATGGGCAGGCCCATCATGCGCGCCACATGGCCTGCGCACACGTTGCCGAAGTTGCCCG
>CAMLGG010000321.1 GCA_946479475.1 uncultured Ideonella sp.
GGTCCGGCCGTGGGCGGCGTGGTGCAGGGGCACGGTGATCATCATCGGTCGGCCTCGATGAAGCGATGCCGCGTGGGCACTTGTTCGCGCGGCACCAGGCAGGAGACGGTGCCGAGCTGGGCGCGCAGGCCGGTGCGCACCCCGCCGCCGCCGGCCGGGCCGCAGGTGTAGAGCGCGGTCACTTCGCGCGTGAGGCGCTCGGCCTGCGCGCGCTCGGCGTGGCGCAGTGCCACACGCAGACGCACGTCCCGTGCGTCGCCCGAGGGCTGCGCGGCGAGCCAGCGACCCGCGTCGTCGGCGAAGAGGCTGGCCACGCCGATGAGGTCGATGCGCAAGGGGCCGAGGCCGGCCAGGCGCTCTCGCAGCACATCCGCGGCGAGGCGGGCGCGCGCCTCGGCGCGGGCGCCCGCGTAGGAGATCTCGCCCTCGGCCAGCCAGCCGTTCTCGTGGCAGACGTTGACTTTCAGCGTGGCGGGGCGGGCGTGGCCGCGCACGCCCGCGAGCTCCACGCGGTCCGGCGCCAGCTGCGTCACCGTGGCATGCGTCAGGTCGGCGACCACGTCGGGCGTCAGGTAGGCGGCGGGATCGTGCAGCTCGTACAGCAGCTGCTCCTTCACGCTGTGCTCGTCGATGCGGCCGCCGGTGCCCGCGGGCTTGGTGATGACGCAGGAGCCGTCGTCGTGGATCTCGGCGATCGGGTAGCCGAGCGAGGCGAGGCCGGGGACGTCCTTGAAGCCCGGGTCCGCGTAGTAGCCGCCGCTCACCTGCGCGCCGCATTCGAGCAGGTGACCGGCCATGGTGGCGCCGGCCAGGCGATCCCGGTCTTCCAGCGACCAGCCGAAGTGGGCCAACGCGGGGCCGACGGTGAGCGAGGGGTCGGCCACCCGGCCGCAGACCACGATCTCGGCGCCTTCGCGCAAGGCTGCGGCGATGGATTCGGCGCCGATGTAGGCGTTGGCGCTGACGACGGCGAGCGGGTCGAAGCTGTCGCCGCCGATGGCAGCCCGCAGCATCGGCCGCTCGGCATCGCCGCCGAGATCGTCGCCTTCGACGATGGCGATGCGCGGCGGCCTCGGCGTCAGCTCGGCTGCGAGCGCGTGGATGCGTCGGGCAGCGCCAGCGGGGTTGGCTGCGCCGAAGTTGCTCACGATGCGGATGCCGTGCGAGAGGCAATCGGCCAGCACCGGCCGCAGCAGTTCGACCAGCAGCGGCTCGTAGCCGGCTTCAGGATCCTGCCGGCGCGCGAGCTGCGCCAGGGCCAGCGTCCGCTCGGCGAGCGTCTCGAAGATCAGCACGGCCGGGCCCTGCGCGGCGATGAGCGCCCGCACGACCGGCGCGGCGGCATCGGTGCGGTCGCCCGAGAAGCCGGCGGCCGAGCCGACGCGCAGCACGCCGGGACGGGACGAGGAAGACGATGCGGCCATGGCGCGAATGTAGGCACTCGGCTCCTATCTGTGAAATCGAAAATGGAGATGACTTGATCCACGGAACGAATCAATCCAAGATGGCCTCCGATGGACCTTTCCACCCGCCAGCTGCGCGCCTTCCTGGCCCTCGCCGAGCAGCGCAGCTTCACCCGCGCCGCTTCGCAGTGCCACCTCTCGCAGCCTGCCTACAGCGCCCTGATCCGGCAGCTGGAGGACCAGCTCGGGCAGCGCCTGTTCGATCGCAGCACCCGCCACGTCGAGTTGACGACCGAAGGCCGCGCCTTCGAGCCGGCTGCGCGCCGCGTGCTGGCCGAGTTCGACGCCGCCCTGGCCAGTGCCGCCGACTACGCCGCCAAACGCCGTGGCAAGGTCTCCATCGCCCTGCTGCCTTCGCTCGCGGCCGGCTGGCTGCCGGCGGTGCTCGCCGGCTTCCGTGCCCGCCATCCCGCCATCGAGCTCGAAGTGGCCGACGTGCTGAGCGAGGCCTGCATCGAGCGCGTCAGGTCCGGCCAGGCGGACCTGGCCATCGCCGCCATCCGCGCCGACACGCCCGAGCTCAAGGCCGAGCTCTTCTGCACCGACCGCTTCCACCTCGTCTGCCCCAAGGGCCATCCCCTGGCGACGATGAAGGCGGCGCCGAAGCCCAGGGACCTGCTGCCCTATCCCTTCATCCACCTTTCGCGCACCAGCAGCGTCCGGCAGTACCTGGACGCCGCCCTCAGGCCGCTGCAGCTCAACGCGGTGATGGAGGTGGAGCAGCTGGCCACCGTGATGGGCATGGTCCGCGCGGGATTGGGCGTCAGCATCGTTCCCGAGCTCGCGCTGTTCCACTTCCAGCAACCCGCGCTCGTCACGCGGGCCTTGGGTTGGAAGGGTTTGATGCGTCGGCTGTACCTGGTCAGGAGGCGGGACCGAGGCTTGTCGGTGGCCGCCGAGGCCTTCCACGGGCTGGTGCTCGCGACGGCTGCGTCGAAGGCGCGCGCCTGACGCGCCAGATCGTCGCCGCCCATGACCTGGTCGGAAGGGGCGCGCCCGGGCGTCAGCCCTCGGACTGACCCGCCGGCTCGAAAAGCTCGACCAGGTTGCCCGACGGGTCCTCGACGAGGATCTGTCGGCCGCCGGGGCCGGCCACGATGTCGTTGCGGAACTTCACCCCGGCCTTCCTCAGGGCACTGACCTCGCCCTCGAGATCGACGGTCTTGACGATGATGCGGTTCCAGCCGCCCGGCTCCGGCCGGCGGCCGTCGGGCATGGGTTGCGAGCCGCCACCCGGGCCCCGCGGCGGACTGAGCACCAGCTGCAGGTCTTCGCGCGCCAGGAGCGCGAAATCGGCACCCGACCGGGCGCAGGTGCCGAAGCCCAGGTGGCGGGTGTAGAAGGCAACGGCCTGCTCGACATCGTTCACGATGTAGCGGACCATGAGGGCGTTCAGTTTCATGGGGTGCCTTTCTGCCGCCGGTGCGCGACTGCGGAAAGTGCGGCAATACTCGTACCTTCCGGGTCGAAGGAGCCGCCATGCGCCTCATCGCAAGAACCACTGCCGCCGTCCTCTGTTTCCCGCTCCTGTGCGCTGCCGCATCGGATTCGACCTGGCCCGTGGCGGGCCAGCAGGGCATCGTGCGATTCGTCATCGTCCCGGCCGACAAGGCCGCGGACGAGCGGGCCTACGAGGAGCAGATCGTGCGGCTGTGCGAGCCGGATCGCAGCTGCTTCCTCAACTTCTACACCAACTCCACCGGTGCGCCGGCCGAGGTGCCGCTGCCGCAGGCCATCGCCAGCGAGGCCACGGCCACCTACCGCCGGTCGCTCAAGAACGGCGTCCAGCTGCTGACCTGGAGCTGCCGCCTCAAGGTGCCCGACCGGCCCTGCTTCTGAACCGCAACCCTCCACCCGCACGACCGCCCCGCATGACGATGCTGACCTCTGGCCGCTACCTGTTCCGCCCCTTCTCCGAGGCGGACACCTTCGCCTTCGTCGAGGCCGTCCGCGAGTCCGGCCGGACGGTCGGGCGCTGGATGACCTGGGCCCACGGGGACTACCGGCCGGCCGACGCGGCGGCCTGGTTCGCCCACTGCGCCGAAGAGCGCGCCGGCGGCGCCAGCCACGAGTTCGGCATCTTCGATGCGGCCTCCGGCACCTTGGTCGGCGGCTGCGGCCTGAACCAGTTCAACACCGTCAACGGCTTCTGCAACCTGGGCTACTGGGTCAGGCAGTCGTGGCAGCGCCGCGGCGCGGCGCTGGCGGCCGTGCAGGCCTTGGCGCGCTACGCTTTCGACGAACTCGGCCAGGGGCGGGTGGAGATCGTGGTCGCCGAGGGCAACCTGCCGAGCCTGGGCGTGGCCGAGCGCGCCGGCGCGGTCCGCGAGTGCCTGGCCCGCAACCGGCTCAAGGTGCACGGGCGGTTCCCGGATGCCTACGTCTTCTCGCTGGTGCCGGGGGCGGGATGACGGGCCGTGCGCCGCTTCAGGCTGACGGGACGGTGGCGGCGGCCAGGCGCCGCGTCATGCGCTCGGGCAGGCGGCGCTCGGCGAACAGCTGCCGCACCTCGGCCACGCTGAGGTAGCGGCCGGCCCGCCCGGGCTTGCCCATCACCTGCAGGAGGATGGGCCACTCGCCGTCCATCAGGCGCCGGTCGATGCGCCGGCGGCGGCCGGCGGCCCGATCGAAGTTCGAGTCCATCATGCGGGTCAGGTCCTCGGCGTCGAGGCCGCGCTCGATGGTGCCATCCGCGCCGAGCTTGTCGCCGGCGAAGTCGTCGAGCCGGTCCAGCTCGGCGCGGACGACGTGGGCCTTGTCGTCCAGGATGCCCGAGCCGGCCCCCTTCTTGTCCAGCGGGCCGCCGCGCAGTGCGTCGAGGCGAACGCCGCCGAAGGCATTGCGCGTGGCCTGAAGCGGGCCGAGCCCGTTGGCGATCAACCCGATCGCGCGGATGGCGGCGGGCGGCAGGTCCGGGGAGCCTTCGCCTGCCTTGGCCACCGCCACGATGGTCCTCGCCAGCTCGCCGAGCCCCACCGTGTCGCCGGGCAGCAGGCCTTGGGCGACCAGGGCGCGCAGGAAGGGGCAGGGGTTGTTCGGCGAAACCTCGCGGCGCTGGGTGGATGCAGGCACGTTGGACTCCATCGTGGACGGGCCGGTCCATCGTAGCCGGCCTGGCCGATCGGTCGTCAAGGCTTCCCTCACGCTACGCTTGCGCCCTCGTGCCACCACCAACGCCTGCGCATGAAGCCGAACCGACTTGTCCTCCTCCTGGGCCTGGCCCTGCTCTGGCTGGGCCCGGCGCGGGCCCAGCTCGCCGTCACGCCGGCAGCCGACCAGGCGGCGCTGCTCTCCAGCCCCGACCCGGCGCTCGCGCGGAACAAGCGACTCGTGTACGACTTCTGGCGCGAGGTCTTCGAGGCCGGCCACCTCGAGCTGGCGTCGAAGTACATGGCCGAAGGCTATCGGCAGCACAACCCGAACGTTCCCACCGGCCGCGCGGCCTTCGTCGAGTTCTTCGGCAGCTTCAAGAAGCCGCGGGCGATCGAGCCGAGGGTGACGGCACCCCTGGTGTCCGTCACCGCCGAAGGCGACCTCGTCGTGCTGGCCTTCGCGCGCGATCTGGCCGATCCGGCGGAGCCAGGCCGCCGGTACACGACCACCTGGTTCGACATGTTCCGCGTCGAGAACGGCAGGATCACCGAGCACTGGGATGCGGCCGAGAAGCAGCCGCCGCGTCCGCCACAGGCTGATGCGAGCGCGCAGGAAGAGGAGGTCAAGTCGGCGACCCAGCGCGCCTGCGAAGCCTTCCAGCGCGCGGACCTGGCGGCGGTGGAGGCCCTGCTCGCGCCCGGCTTCACCCTGGTCGGCTCCGACGGCAGCGTGCAGCCTCGGGAGCAGGCCCTGGCCGAGGTGCGCGCAAAGGAGCCGAGATACGAAGTCTTCCGCAACCACGACATGGTGGCCCGGGTCTACGGCGATGCGGCCACGGTGCAGGGCATCACCACGCTCAAGGGCACTTCCGGCGGCAAGCCCTTTGCCCTCGACGTTCGCTTCACCGACACGCTGGTGCGCAGCAACGGCCAATGGCGCATCGTGGTGAGCCATGTGACCCGCCTTCCGGCGAACTGAAGGCTTGCGTTTCGAGAAGACGGTCGTCAAGTGGGACGACGAGCGCGGTTTCGGCTTCATCCGTCCGGGCCGGGGCGGC
>CAMLGG010000322.1 GCA_946479475.1 uncultured Ideonella sp.
CCAGCCGCTGGCCTGGGCCTCGGGCTCGGTGCTGCCACGTCGGTGCATGGCCTGTTCGAGTCGCCGGCCGTTCTGCGTGCGCTCTTCGGCGTGGGCGTGAAGAGCCTGGACGACAGCTTCGACGCCCTGGCCGACATGATCGACGAATGCTTCGCGCCAGGCCTGCTGGCGTCGCTCTGCGAATGACCGGATCCTCCACCGCGCGAATGGGCCCGCAGCGCATCGTCTGCCTGACCGAGGAGACCACCGAGTGGCTCTACCTCCTGGGCCAGGAGGAGCGCATCGTCGGCATCTCCGGCTACACCGTGAGGCCGCGAAGGGCGCGCGAAGAGAAGCCGCGCGTCTCGGCCTTCCTCGACGGCAAGATCGACAGGATCGTCGCGCTCGAGCCGGACCTGGTCATCGGCTTCTCCGACATGCAGGCGGCCCTGGCCGACAAGCTGATCCGCGCCGGCTTGAACGTGCTGGTGACGAACCAGCGCAGCGTGGCGGAGATCTTCGGCACGCTGCGGCTCGTGGCTGGGCTGGTGGGGCAATCGACCGCAGCCGGTGCGTGGATCGCCGAACGCGAGCGGGCCTTCGCCGCGATGTCCGAGGTGTCGCGCGGCTGGCCGCGGCGCCCCCGGGTGTACTTCGAGGAATGGGACGAGCCGATGATCAGCGCCATCCAGTGGGTGTCGCAGCTGGTCGGCATCGCGGGCGGGGAGGACGTCTTCCCGGAGCTGGGGGCGCAGCGCATGGGGCGCGACCGGGTCATCGCCGATCCGCTGGAGCCGGCCCGTCGCGCGCCGCAGCTGATCGTCGGCTCCTGGTGCGGCAAGAAGTTCCGCCCCGAGAAGGTGGCCGCTCGCGAAGGCTGGCAGGACGTGCCGGCGGTGCGCGAAGGGCGCCTGTTCGAGATCAAGTCCTGCGACATCCTGCAGCCCGGCCCCGCGGCGCTGACCGACGGCGTGGCCCAGCTGCACCGCTTCTTCGCCGACTGGGCCGCGTCACTCTGAAAACGAGCCACGAGATGAACGCACCGCTGAACCTGCCCGACCTGCACGATGCCGCCCTTGCCGCGCGGGTGCAGCACCGCATCGACCAACTCACCAAGCCGCTGGGCGCGCTGGGCCGCCTGGAGTCGCTCGCGCTGCAGATCGCGCTGGTGCAGGGCCGCGACAGGCCTCGGCTGGAGGCGCCGCAGCTGGTGGTCTTCGCCGCGGACCACGGCATCGCCGCGCAAGGCGTGTCGGCCTACCCCAGCGAGGTGACCTGGCAGATGGTGGAGAACTTCCTCGCCGGCGGCGCGGCGGTCTCGGTGCTCGCGCGCCAGCATGGCCTGGCGCTCACCGTGGCGGATTGCGGCGTGAAGCACGACTTCGGCGCCCGTGCCGGCCTGGTCGATGCCAAGCTGGCCGAGGGGACGGCCGATTCGAGCCGCGAGCCGGCGATGAGCCGCGCCCTGTGCGAGCAGGCGATGGATCGAGGAGCGGCCTTGCTGCGGTCGCTTCCCGGCAACGTGCTGCTGCTGGGCGAGATGGGCATTGGCAACACCTCGGCAGCGAGCCTGCTGATGTGCCGCCTGACAGGCCTGCCGCTGGCCGAGTGCGTGGGCCGCGGCACTGGCGTGGACGACGCCGGCCTGGCGCGCAAGCTGGGCGTGCTCGGCGAGGCGCTGGCGCTGCACGCCAAGGCCGTCGAGCCGCTCGACGCGCTGGCAGCGCTCGGCGGGCTCGAGATCGCCACCATGACCGGGGCGGTGCTGCAGGCGGCGGGCGAGCGGCGGCTCGTCGTCGTCGACGGCTTCATCACGACGGCCGCCGTCGCCGTGGCCGCGGCGCTGTCGCCGGCCGTGCTTCAGCGCTGCGTGTTCGCGCACGCTTCCGCCGAGAGCGGCCACGCCCGCTGGCTGAAGCGGCTCGGCGTTCAACCGCTGCTCGACCTCGGCCTTCGCCTCGGCGAGGGCTCGGGCGCGGCGCTGGCCTGGCCGGTCATCGAGTCGGCCTGCCGGGTGCTGGAGGAGATGGCGAGCTTCGAATCGGCCGGGGTCAGCGAGATGGTCTGCGAGAAGGCCTGATGCGCCCGCTGCTGCGCGAACTCCGGCTGGGCTTCGTCGCGCTGCAGTTCCTCACCCGCGTGCCGGCCCCGCGCTGGGTGGGCTTCGAGCCGGAGTGGCTGAACGCTTCGGCGCGCCACTTCCCGCTGGTCGGTGCGCTGGTGGGCACGGCGGGTTCGGCCGTGCTGCTGGGCGCGTCCGCATGGTGGCCGCCGATGGTGGCCGCGCTCCTCGCGCTGGCCGCCATGGTGGCGATCACCGGGGCCTTCCACGAGGATGGGCTGGCCGACACGATGGATGCGCTGGGCGGTGCGGTCGCGCGCGAGCGGGCCCTGGCCATCATGAAGGACTCGCGCATCGGCAGCTACGGCGCGGTGGCCCTGTTCGTGGTGCTGGGGGCGCGGGTCGGCCTGATGGCTGCGCTGTGCTCCGGCCCGTGGATGGCCGCGCTGGCGGCGATGGTGCTGTCGCAGGCGCTCGGTCGTTCGGCGGCCGTGGCCGTGATGGCTCTGGTGCCCTATGCCGGCGATGCCGGACAGGCGAAGGCCAAGCCCCTGGCGACTTCCATCGGCGCGGCCGAGTGGATGGCCGCGACGGGCTGGGCACTGGCGTTGGGTGCCATCGCCGTCACCAGCGGTGCCTTGATCGCGAGCCGCGTGGCCGGCGCCCTGGTGGCCGCGGCAGCGGTAGTGCTCGCCATGCGCGCCTGGCTGCACCATCGGCTCGGCGGCTACACCGGCGACACCCTCGGCGCCACCGAGCAGTTCACCGAGGTGGCGGTGCTGCTGGTGCTGTGCGCCGCATGAGCGAGTCGGTCCCGCCCGATCATCTGCTGGCCTGGCGTCACCCGAAGCCGCAAGGGGCCGAAGGGCGCTGCGTGGGCGCTGGCACGGACCTGCCGGTCGACCCTCGGCGTGCCAAGCGCCTGGCGCGACGCATTCAGCGCGAAGCGCGCCGCCATGGCCTGCCGCGCATCGTCGTCACCTCGCCCTTGCGGCGTTGCGCCGACGTGGGCCGCTGGCTGCAGCGCTGGGGCTGGGAGCACCGCGTCGATCCCGAGCTGGTGGAGCTTCACTTCGGCCGCTGGGAGGGCGTCGCCTGGGTTTCGATGGACCGAGCCGAGGTGGACGCCTGGTGCGCGGACTTCTGCACCGGCCGGCCCGGTGGGGGCGACAGCCTCGAGGAGATGCTGGTTCGCGCAGGTCGCTGGTCGCCCGGGCCGGCGCGGGTCCTCGTCGGCCACGGCGGCTGGTTGCTGGCGCGGCGCTGGTGCGACGAGCACAGCGTGGGCGGGCGGCGCCCGACGGCCGCGGAATGGCCGCCAGCGCCGCCGTATGGCTCCCGCTACTTGGTGAGGATCAGCTTGCCCGTGCCGGTGCGGCGCAGCCGGTAGACCTGGCCGGCGTGCACGATGAAAGCCTCGTCTGCGGCGCCGAGCAGGTCTTCACTCCTGTACTGAGGCCCGGGCGGAGTGTGGAGCTGAAGCACGGCGGTCGGCGCGGCACTTGGCGGGTGGCCGGGCGGCGTCGGCGGCGGGGTCGGGATCGTCATTTCGATATAGTAATACGATCGATTCGCATTTGCGTCGAAATAACCGAGTCTCCTGGCGGGTGATCGCTGGCGCCGGTCGGAGGGCGTCGGATTTTTGCAAATGGGAACCATTCTCAATAAAATGGCATTTCCTGCCCTCGCCAGCCTGCCGCCAGCACCGGGATGCCCTCGTCCTTTGCCTGCAGCCGGAGCCGCGATGCGCAGCCTGCTCGTCCGCCTGCACCGCTGGTTCGGCCTTTGCGCCGCGGTGTTCCTCTTCATCGCCGGGGCCACCGGCGCCGTCATCTCGTGGGACCACGAGCTGGACGCCTGGCTCAATCCGGAGCTCTACCATTCGCGCTCCGAGGGACGGCCGCTGCCGGCCGCCGAGTTGGTGGAGCGCATCGAGCGCGCGGATCCCCGGGTCCACGTCACCTACCACCCGCTGGCCGTCCAGCCGGGCCACGCCTTCGTCGCCTTCGTGGCGCCGCGCTGGGACGAACGCGCAGGCCAGCTGCACGCTCCCGGCTACAACCAGGTCGCGCTGGACCCGGTGACCGGCGAGATCCAGGGCCGGCGGCAGTGGGGCGCGGTTTCGCTCTCACGCGAGAACCTGCTGCCCTTCCTCTACAAGCTGCACTACTCGATGCACCTGCCCGAGAGCGGCGGCATCGAATGGGGCGTGTGGCTGATGGGCGTGATCGCCATCGCCTGGGTGCTCGACACCCTCGCGGCGCTGGTCATCTCGTTCCCCAAGGCCAGCCAGTGGAAGCGCTCGTTCAGCTTCCGCTGGGCGGCTGGGGGGCGGCGGCTGGTGTTCGACCTGCACCGCTCGGGCGGCGTCTGGCTCTTCCTGCTGGTCCTCATGGTGGCCGTCACCTCGGTGTCGATGAACCTGGAGACCCAGGTCATGCGCCCGGCGGTGGAGTGGTTCTCGCCGCTGACGCCTTCGCCCTTCGCCAACCGCAGCCCGGCGGCCAGGCCGATCGAGCCGGCGGTGGACCGCGCCGTGGTCCTGGCGCGGGCCGGGGCCGAGGCGCGCCGGCGCGGCTTCACCGAGCCGGCGGGCGGCATGTTCCTCTCACCCGAGTTCGGCGTCTGGGGCGTCGGCTTCTTCGAGCCGGGTCACGACCATGGCGACGGCGGCCTGGGCAATGCCTGGCTGTACTTCGACAGCCGCACCGGCGAGCCGGCCGGGGCGCACATGCCCGGCACCGGCAGCGCGGGCGACGTCTTCCTGCAGAGCATGTTCCCGTTGCACTCCGGGCGCATCCTCGGCCTGCCCGGGCGCATCCTGATCTCGCTGCTGGGCGCGGCGATTGCCATCTTCAGCGCGACGGGAGTCTGGCTGTGGTGGAGCCGGCACGTGGCCAGGCAACGCGCGGCGCGCGATCGGCCGCAAGACACGGCGGGTGACCCGAGCTTGACGCCGGTCGCGTAGGCGTCACTCCGGGCCGGGCACAATGTCGGCCTCTCGCCCTGAAGGGGCCAGGCTTTGCCGCGCCCGTACGACCCATGCAGGATTCGCTCTCTTCCGCCCCCGCCCAGCCCTCCACCAGCCAGCGCGCCCAGGGCCGCCACCAGTACAGCCGCGACGAGCTGCTCGCCTGCGGCCGCGGCGAGCTCTTCGGCCCGGGCAATGCGCGGCTGCCGCTGCCGCCGATGCTGATGATGGATCGCATCGTCCGGATAGACGACAACGGCGGCGCGCACGGCAAGGGATTCATCGAGGCCGAGCTCGACATCCGGCCGGACCTCTGGTTCTTCGACTGCCACTTCGAGTCCGACCCCGTGATGCCCGGCTGCCTGGGGCTGGATGCCATGTGGCAGCTCGTCGGCTTCTGGCTGGGCTGGCGCGGCAATCCGGGCCGCGGGCGCGCCCTCGGATCCGGCGAGGTCAAGTTCTACGGGCAGGTGCTGCCGACGGTGAAGACGGTGACCTACAAGCTGGAACTCAAACGGGTGATCGAGCGCAAGCTGGTGATGGGCATCGCCGACGGGCGCCTGTTCGCCGACGGGCGCGAGATCTATT
>CAMLGG010000323.1 GCA_946479475.1 uncultured Ideonella sp.
GGCACCGACAGCTGCAGCGTGATCCCCAGCGAGACCAGCGGCCCCTACCCCGGCGACGGCACCAACAGCAACAGCAGCGGCACGGTGAACGTGCTGACCATGTCGGGCATCGTTCGCAGCGACATCACCTCCAGCTTCGGCGACTACGGCGACGACGTGGCCGAGGGCGTGCCCCTGACGGTCACGCTGAAGCTGGTCGACACCGCCTCCAGCTGCGCCAGCCTCGAGGGCTACGCGATCTATCTCTGGCACTGCAACCGCGACGGCGAGTACTCGCTGTACTCCAGTGGCGTGACCGACGAGAACTACCTGCGCGGCGTGCAGGTGACCGACAGCAACGGCGAGGTGAGCTTCACCACCATCTTCCCGGCCTGTTACAGCGGCCGCTGGCCGCACATTCACTTCGAGATCTACGAGACCCTGGAGGTGGCCACCACCGGCCGCAACGCGGCCAAGACCTCGCAGCTGGCGATGCCGGCTTCTGCCTGCAACCAGGTCTACGGCGTGGCGACCGGCTACGACCAGAGCGTGAACAACTTCGCCAACGTCTCGCTCTCGACCGACAACGTCTTCAGCGACACCCAGGCGGCCACCCAGCTGGCCACGGTGCCGGGCAGCAACTCGGCGGGCTACGTCGCCACGCTGACCGTCGGCATCACGGCGTGAGCCACCGCAGCCCGGTCAGCTCACGCCTTCGCGCTTGAGGTCGCGGAAGGCCGCGAACAGCCAGGAGCGCATGGCGATGACGAGCGTGTAGGCGCGCTTCTGATCGGCCGGCAGCTTCTGGTCGGCCAGATGCTGCTGCGCGAAATCCTGCGCCACGCGCTGCAGCCGTTCGTTGAACAGCGTGGCCAGGCTGCGGCCGATCTGGCCGTGGACCAGCGTGAGCATCTCGCCCTCGCCATCGAAGCCGCCGGCGTAGTAATCGGTAACCACCTCCTCGCGGAAGTACTGCATCACCGGCCCGTGCGGCCGCCAGCGGAAGGCCTTGGCCACGCGCAGCCGATAGCGGTTCATGGGCCGCAGCTCGATGATGCCGAGACGGTCCAGCTGGGCGAGGTGCTTCACGGCCTCCGCTTCACTCACGCGGTAGGTGGCCACGATCTGCTCGAAGGTCCACTGGCTCATGCAGCAGATGGCCAGCAGCAGCAGCTTGCGGTCCGCGACCACCGCCCGCTCCTGCTCCAGCGTCAGCTCGGTTCGCAGCGGCTGCGCATCGGCCACCTTGCGCGCCAGCTCGGCGAAATCGAGCTTGAGCACGCGGCAGATCTCGTCCACGCGTGACAGCGGCATCTCGCCCCGGGCCAGCATGCGCTTGACGCTGGACTCGGCCATGCCGATGCGCGGCGCCAGCTGCGCGTAGGTGATGCCGGCCTGCTTGAGCTCGGCCTTGATCTGGTCGACGAGGGCCTGGGTGGTGGACACCGCTGCTCCCGCCTACTCGACGAGCACCAGCTTGCGCACCTCCGGCGAGGCCTCGACCGCCGCGACGCGCTGGTCTGCCCCCCACACCACGGCGAAGGCCTCTTCCTCGAAGGTGTAGTAGAGCCACTTCGCCGCCTCGAGCGAAGGCGTCGTGTCCATGCGGGGGCGACCGAGCGACATCTGCACCTGATCCCGGTCCATGCCCAGCGCCACCTTGCCGGCGCGGATGGCTGCCTGCACTGGCGCGGGCCAGGCAGCCAGGCGGGCGCGCGGGTCTTCATCGACCATCAGCCGCGCGACGAGCTGTTCGCGGGTTTCCTTCTCGCGGCCGTAATCCAGCCCGATGCGCATGGGCCGGCCCTCGATCAGCACCTCGGCCTTGTGGCGGCCGTAGTCCTTGACCACGATGCGGGCGCCGGCGGGCACGAACGGCAGGGTGGCCCAGTTCGCGTCGCTGATCCAGTCGTCCTCGTAGTGCAGGTTGCAGCAGGTGTATCGAGCGTTCGCCATCTGCTGGACGATGGCCGGGTCGCGCACCGCGTCGGCCGTCCTGGTGGCGGCGATGGGGCCGCTCGCGTCCTCGAGCCACAGCTCGCGGCGGAAGGCATCGAGCACGCCGTTGACGACGTAGCGGCCTCCCGGCGACAGCTCGACTTCGACCTCCGCTTCCAGCGGATCGGTCTTGCTGCCGGCGAACAGCGTCTGCACCGGTGCAGCGAAGGCACGCTGCGCCACCAGCTTCAGGCGGACCTTGCCGGCCGGCACCGCCCGCTCGAAGGGCCGCAGCTTCATGTTGTTGCCCTGGCCGTAGCTGGCGCGGCGGCTTTCCGCGAGCGCGTCGGACTCGGTCTTGCGGCCGTCGACGGCCGCCAGGTAGAAGAAGGTGCCGCCATCGCGGCCGCCGCCTGTGGCCGTGTCGGCGACGACGGCCATTTCGCCGGCCCATGCGGTCAAGGCGCCGCACAGGCCCAACGCGACCAGCAGGCCCATGGCCCGCCTGTTCAAGCTGCCTTTCATCCGAACCCTCCCTCCAAATGGAGGAGAACTTTAGCAAGAGCCGTCGAAGGTATCACCTGCCGATACCAGACAGCCTTCCATCCGCCACGAAAGCGCTCGACGAGCAACTTCTGCAGCAGCCCGTTGCAGCATCCACCCCGTCATCCACAACGCCCCCGAGGCACCTCATGAACAGCCCCCTTCCCCGCGTCATCGTCCGTCGAGACACCAAGGCCTGGCGCGCCCAGGTCTGGATCTCGTTCGGCGTCGCGGTCGCCGTCTGCGCCACCGGCCTGGCCTGGCTGCCGGGCGAGGACCTGGACCGGGCCTTCATGGTGATGGGCTACGTGTTCTGCCTGACCACCGTCTTCGCGCTGGCCAAGCATGTGCGCGACCTGCAGCAGCGCGGCCCGCGCAGCGACACGCCGATGTGGAACCTGGTCGTCTGGGGCGGCTTCGCGATGGCCATGGGCCTGACCGGCTGGGGCCTCTACCGCATGCAGATCAACCCGGCCTACAAGGGCTACCTGCTGGTGAGCTGGCTGTTCCTGATCTCCAGCGCCTTCACGCTCGCCAAGATCCTGCGCGACGCCTTCGAGGCCGACCGGGCCGAAGCCGCGCTGCGCGGTGACGGCGAACGCCAGCCCGCCTGATTCACGAGGAGCACTTCCATGTCCAACCGGTTCACGATGCGCGCGGCCATGCTGGCCGCCGCTCTCGCCCTCGGCGGCTTCGCGCTGCCGGCCCAGGCCCACCGCGATCCATCGGCCGACCTGAGCGCGGCCTCGGGGCTGTCGCTCTCGGTACCGGTCGCCATCTCGGTGACGGCTCCGGCCGCGCTGCTGGTCAGCGGTGCCACCTTCACCGTCGTCGCCATCGAGGCCCTGGCCGAAGGCGCCGTCTGGGTGCTGGAGCGCGCTTCCGACGGCCTGCGCGTCTCGGTCCGCTTCGGCAGCGAGGTGGCCGGCGCCTCGGCGGTGGCGGTGGGGACGGTGATCGTCACGACCACCGTTGCGGCGGGCTGCGTGCTCTCGGCGGCGGGCGAGGCGATCGCCTTCATCCCCAACGAACTCGGACGCTCGCTGCTGCACGACGAGCGGATCACGCGATGAAGCGCCGCCTCCTGCTGACGCTCGCACTGGCCGCCACCTTCGCGGCCATCGCCCCGGCCCATGCGGGGCGGACCTGCGAGCCGGGCCGCATCACCGCCCGCGAACTCGCCGACGGCATGGAGCTCGCCGCGCGCACCGCGAAGCAGCTGGATGCCAGCGGCGCCCAGGTCGTCGTCCTGGCCCGCGCGGGGCAGGACCTCTCGGCCTACGGCCTGCGCTGGTCGCACTTCGGCTTCGCCTACCGCCAGGGCGACGGCGCGTGGCGCGTGGTGCACAAGCTCAACGCCTGCGGCAGCGACCGCGCGGACCTGTTCCGCCAGGGCCTGGGCGAGTTCTTCAACGACAAGCCCTTCCGTTACGAGGCCGCCTACGTGGTGCCGGATCCCACCCTGCAGGCGAAGCTGCTGCCGCTGCTGCAGGACAACGCCGCTGTCCAGCGCCTGCACACGCCGCGCTACAGCATGGTGGCCTATGCCTGGGGCACCCGCTACCAGCAATCCAACCAGTGGGCCCTGGAGACGCTGGCGATGGCGGCCGAGGCGAGCATCGCGAGCCGGGAACAGGCCCAGGGATGGCTGCGCGGCCAAGGCTACCGGCCCAGCGTGCTGCGCATCGACACCTTCACCCGCCTCGGCGCTCGGCTGACCCGCGCCAACGTGGCCTTCGACGACCACCCGAACGGCGATCGATTCGCCGGCCGCATCGCCACGGTGAGCGTCGACTCGGCCTTCGACTGGCTGCAGCGCACGCAGCGCGGCGGCAGCGTGCAAACCGTCCGCTGACGCTGCGCAAACCCCGATCCGCAGCGTCATCCCGCTGCGGCATCATCGCCCCCATTCATTCGAGGGAGCCTCCCATGTCATCCGCCCACGGCAGCCAGTTCTCGCTGCTCGGCCAGCGCCGCTTCGCGCCCTTCTTCTGGACGCAGTTCCTGGGCGCGGCGAACGACAACGTCTTCAAGTTCGCCTTCACCATGCTGGTGACCTACCAGCTCAGCGTCGGCTGGCTGCCGCCGCAACTGGCGGGCCTGGTCATCGGCGCGGTCTTCATCGCGCCCTTCCTGCTGTTCTCGGCCACCTCGGGCCAGCTCGCCGACAAGTACGACAAGGCATTGCTGACCCGGCTGGTGAAGAACCTCGAGATCTTCATCATGGTGCTCGGCACCATCGGCCTGTTCACCGATCTCGTCTCGCTGCTCCTGGGCTGCATCTTCCTGCTGGGCCTGCACAGCACCGTCTTCGGCCCGGTGAAGTACGCCTACCTGCCGCAGCACCTGGACGAGCACGAGCTGACCGGCGGCAACGGCATGATCGAGATGGGCACCTTCGTCGCCATCCTGCTGGGCAACCTCGCGGGTGGCGTGCTGATCGACATGCCGGCCGACGCGGCCCTGCCCGGCACCCATGCCGTGGCGCTGGCCTGCCTGGCGCTGGCGGTGATGGGCCGCATCGCGGCGCAGGCGATCCCTTCCACACCGTCTGCGGCGCGGGATCTGAAGGTCAACTGGAACCCGGTGAGCGAGACCTGGCGCAACCTCCTGCTCGCCAAGCAGAACGTCGCCGTCTACCGCTCGCTGCTGGGCATCTCGTGGATGTGGTTCTTCGGCGCGGTCTTCCTCTCGCAGTTCCCCTCGTTCTCGAAGGACGTGCTGCACGGCAGCCCGCAGGTCGCCTCGCTCCTGCTGGTCGTCTTCTCACTCGGCGTGGGCATAGGCTCGCTGCTGTGCGAGACGCTGAGCCGGCGCCACGTCGAGATCGGCCTGGTGCCGCTGGGCGCGATCGGCATGACGGTCTTCGCCGGCGACCTCTACTTCGCCTCGCGCGGCCTGGCCGAGGGCAGCGGGCTGCACGGCGTCGGCGAGTTCCTTTCCAGCTCCGCGCACTGGCGCGTGCTGGCCGACCTCTTCCTGCTCTCGCTCTCGGCGGGCCTGTACAGCGTGCCGATGTACGCGCTGATCCAGCTGCGCGCGCCGGCCAGCCACCGCGCCCGCATCATCGCGGCCAACAACATCCTCAACGCGCTGTTCATGATCG
>CAMLGG010000324.1 GCA_946479475.1 uncultured Ideonella sp.
CTGCTCAAGGGCCTGGACCCGCTGAAGGACCAGAGCTACTTCCTGCACCGCCTGAACCAGGCCCAGCTGGCGAAGACGATGTTCCCGGTCGGCGAGCTGCCGAAGACCGAGGTGCGCCGCCTCGCGGCCGAGATCGGCCTGCCCAATGCGAAGAAGAAGGACTCGACCGGCATCTGCTTCATCGGCGAGCGGCCCTTCCGCGACTTCCTCAACCGCTACCTGAGCCATGCACCGGGGCCGATCAAGGACGACCGCGGCCGCCAGCTCGGCGAGCACGTGGGACTGAGCTTCTACACGCTCGGCCAGCGCCAGGGCCTGGGCATCGGCGGCGTGAAGGACAGGAAGGCCGCGCGGGGCGGCGGCGAGCACGCGCCGTGGTACGTCGCCCGCAAGGACCTGCAGACCAACACCCTGGTCGTGGTGCAGGGCCACGAGCATCCCTGGCTGCAGTACCGCGCGTTGGTGGCCGACGATGTGGCCTGGGTCGCTGGCGAGCCGCCTGCGGACGGCCCGCGCGCCGCGAAGACGCGCTACCGGCAGGCCGACGCCCCTTGCGTCCTGGGCGATGCGAGCGCGAGCGGGTTCCGCCTCGACTTCCCGCCCGAGGCACCGCAGTGGGCCGTCACGCCCGGGCAATCGGCCGTGCTCTACGAGGGCGAGGTCTGCCTCGGAGGCGGCGTCATCGCGCGGGCCGAACCGGTACCCCCCGCCGGCGCCAGGCGCGAGGCGGCGGCCGAAGCGCCGGCCCGCTGAGGTTCACAGGCCCGCGAAGGCCAGGAGCTCGGCGCCCTCGACGGCCCCGGCATGCTGGCCGACCTCGCCCGTCTTCGCGTTGCGGTAGACGATCAACGGCACGCTGTCTGCATTGAACTTCTTGAACAGCTCGGTGTTGGCCTTGACCTTGGCCACCGCGGCCTCGTCGAGGGACGAGGCGGGTGTGATGCCCCGGCCGCCGGTGCCCACGCTGGACTCGTTCTCGGCCATCACCTTGGTCGGCTCGGGAGCGCCCAGGATGGTCGCCGCGATGGGTTCCGATTGCGGGCGCAGGAAGCCGATCGGCAGCCAGACGATCTTCAGCTTGCCGGTCACCGATTGGGCGTTGGCCCAAAGGTGCGCGCAGTGCGGGCAGGCGGGATCGAAGAAGACGTAGACCGTGTGGGCCGACATCATCGGGCCGATGGAAAAGCCGCTGCCGCTGGCCGCCAGGGTGTAGAGGTTCTGCGGCGCCGCGGGAGCGGCCGGGCTGGTGGCCGCTCCCGCTTCGGCCGTGGAGGGGGCCGCGCTGGCCGCCGGAGCGGCAGCAGGGGCCGGGGCGGGCGGGGTCGCCGGCACCGGCGACTCGGCCTGCTTGCTGCAGGCCGCGAGCGATCCCAGCGCGGCCAGCGAAGCCAGGGCGGTCAGGGTGAAGTGGCGTCGTTGCATGAGGTGTCCTCGGTCGTTGTTCTGAAGTTCAGGGAGACGAGGCGGCCGGCAATGGTTCCGTCGGCGGGGGCTCCTCGGCGGGCTCTTCCATGCCGATTTCCTGCACTTCGCCGCCATCGGCGTACTCGGCATACAGCCATTCGCCATCGCGCTCGACCACGCCCTCGGGCGGCGGATCGGGCGCGACCGGCACCTGGGACAGCGCCACGCGCATGTAATCGAGCCAGATGGGCAGGGCCAGGCCGCCGCCGGATTCACGGCTGCCGAGGCTCTTCGGATCGTCGTAGCCCACCCAGGCGACGCCCACGACGCCGGGCTGGAAGCCGGCGAACCAGGCGTCGACGGCGTCGTTGGTGGTGCCCGTCTTGCCGTAGAGGTCCGGGCGGTGCAGGGCCCCGTTCACCCGCGCTGCGGTGCCGCTGACCACGACCTCGTGCAGCAGGCGCCGCATGACGAAGGCGTTGCGCTCCGGGATGGCCCGCTCGGACTCGGGCGGCGCGGGCTTGGGCAGCACCTCGTAGACCACCTTGCCGTCGGCGTCGATGATCTGGTCGATGACCTGTGGCGTGACGCGCCAGCCGCCGTTGGCGAAGACCGCGTAGGCCGAGGCCAGCTGGATCGGGGTGGTGCTGCCGGCGCCCAGCGCCAGGGTGAGGTTGTCCGGCTGGCGATCGGCATCCAGCCCGAACTGCGCGGCCCAGATGCGCGCCGTGCTGACGCTCACCTGCTGCGCCAGCCGGATGCTGACGGCGTTCTTCGAGCGCGCGAGCGCCTGGCGCAGGGTCAGGGGGCCGTCGAACCTGCCGTCGGAGTTCTGCGGCCTCCAGCCGGTCGGGCCGGTGGCGTCGGGCAGCTCCAGCGGCGCGTCGTTGATGATGGTCGTCGGCATCACGCCGTGCTCGAGCGCGGCGGAGTAAAGAAAGGGCTTGAAGCTCGAGCCCGGCTGGCGCCACGCCTGGGTGGCATGGTTGAAGGGCTGGCGCGCGAAATCGAAGCCGCCGACCAGCGCACGCACGCGGCCCGTGCGCGGTTCCAGCGCGACGAAGGCGCCCTCGGCCCCGGGCCACTGCGAGATCGTCCAGGGCGTCTTCTTGTTGTTCTCCTGGTTCTGTACCCGCACGATGGCGCCGCGCGTGACGGCGAGCGCCGCCGGCGCCTTGGGCGAGAGGCCGGGCTGCGCCCAGCGCAGGCCCTCTCCCGCGAGCTTGACCTTCTCGCCGCTGGCCAGCTGCACCTGCACCTCCTTCGGCGAGGCATGCAGCACGATGGCGACTCGCAGCTCCTCGTCGTCGCGGTGGTCCTTCAATGCCTGGGCGGCCGCACGCTCCTGCTCGGCGCCGTCGGCGGACTCTTCGTCGGGCAGGTCCTCGTGGTCCTCCGGGCCGCGCCAGGGCTGGCGCCGCTCGTGGTCGATGAGGGCGCGCCTCAGCCCGGCCCAGGCGGCCTCCTGCTCGGCCGAGACCAGCGAGGTCACCACCTTGTAGCCGTGGGTGTAGGCCTGCTCGCCGAAGCGCTCGACCACCAGGCGGCGCGCCATCTCGGCCACGTGCTCGGCATGCACGTCCACCGTCTGCGCGGGCTTGATGTGAAGGGGCTCGTCGCGCGCGGCCTGGTACTCGGCGTCGTCGATCCTGCCCTGGTCGTGCATGGCCGCCAGCACCTGGCGCTGGCGCGCGCGGGCGCGCTCGACGTCGGCGATCGGGTTCGCGTAGTTGGGGTTCTGCGGCAGGCCGGCGAGCATCGCCGTCTCGGCCAGCGTGAGCTCGTCCAGCGGCTTGCCGAAATAGGTGCGCGCCGCGGCCCCGAAGCCATACGCGCGCTGGCCGAGGTAGATCTGGTTCTGGTAGAGCTCGAGGATTTCGCCCTTGCCGAGCTGGTGCTCGATCTTGGTCGCGAGCAGGGCCTCCTTGAACTTGCGCTCGAAGGTGCGGCGCTGCGAGAGGAAGAAGTTGCGCGCCACCTGCTGGGTGATGGTCGAGGCGCCCTGGAAGCGCCCGCCGGTCAGGTTGGCCACGGCGGCCCGCGCCACGCCGCGCCAGTCGATGCCGCCGTGCTCGTAGAAGCGCGCGTCCTCGATGGCCACGACGGCGTCCTGCATGCGCTTGGGGATCTTCTCGATCGGCAGGTAGATGCGGCGCTCGGCGCCGAACTGCGCAATCTCCACGCCATCGCGGGTGACGACCTGCAGCGGCTGGCGCGGGTGGTAGTCCGTCACCCGGTCCAGCGACGGCAAGGTGGGCAGGACGACGGCCACCGCGATCGCCAGGACCAGCGCCGGCACCACGACGAGCAATGCGGCCGCCAAGGCCCAGAGCCGCCAGTCGCGCCAGCGAGGGCCTTCGTGTTCGGTGAGCCACCGGCGCCAGTTGTCGGGCCAGTGGAGGGCGCCGCGCTGGCGACGGGAAACGGGCGCCGGGAACGGCTGGCGGCGACTGCGGGTCGGCATCGTGCCGGCGATTATCGGCACGCCGCGCTGAACGGCCCGGAAGCGGGGTGGAGCCCGCTCAAGCCCAGGCGCCGAACAGCGGGGGGTCCAGCAGGCTGCCCATCAGGTCGCCGGCGACGGGGTGGGCAGGCGCCAGGCCGCCCGCGGCCCAGGTTCCGTCGGCGAAGACGAAGTCCTCGACCTGGTACTTCGAGCCCAGGTACCAGTCCTTGAAGGTCAGCTTGTCGGTGGTGCCGATGACACGCGCCTCGAGGTTGTCGCCCACCTGGACCAGCGCCACCTGGTCGTGGTTGAGGTTCACGAACACCGCTTCATCGATCACGCCCGGCGTCGAGTCCTTCTCGACCACCATGTCCTTGCCGTAGCCGATGGCGAATCGGTAGCTGTCGCCGCCGTTGCCGCCCTCCAGCCGGTCGCTGCCCTTGCCGCCGTCGAGCGTGTCGGCCCCGTCGAGGCCCAGCAGGGTGTCGGCGCCGCCCTTGCCGCCGAGGATGTTCGCCGCGCTGTTGCCGGTGAGGTGGTTGGCGAGCGAGTTGCCGTAGCCGTTCAGGCCGCCGCTGCCCTCGACCAGCACGAGGTCCTCGAAATTGGCGAGCAAGGTGTAGTCGGTCACCGGCGTGTAGCGCACCGTCTCGTACATCACCGTGTCGATGCCGCCTGCTGCTGCTTCGCTCAGGGGCCTGTCCATGTCGTCTGTCCAGTAGACGTCGTTGCCGTTGCCTCCCAGGAGGCTGTCGGTGCCCAGCGAGCCGACCAGCGTGTCGTTGCCCTCCGAGCCGAGCAGGGTGTCGTTGCCCACGCCGCCGTGCAGGCCGTCGTTGCCACCGCCGCCATCGAGCTTGTCGCTGCCGAGGTAGCCGGCGATGAGGTCGCTGCCCGCCGTTCCGGTGAGCGTGTCGGCGGCGTTGGTGCCGCTGGTGAACCAGCTGCGCAGGTCCCTCGCCTCGCCGCTGCTGAAGTGAAGGTCGCCGATGGAGATCTGCGCCTCGGCGCCGCGCTTGGTGGCGCCGTCGTCGGCGAAGTAGCCGCCGAGGGTGATCGCGTCGCCCTGGCCGAGGCCGAGCAGGAGATCGTCGCCCTGCAGTTGCAGGCTCACGTCGCCCGTCGAGATGCCCGCGCCGAGCTGCAGGCTGGCGCGTTGGCTGGAACTGGCGTCGCCGTCGTCGTTCGCGTAGCCGACGTAGGTGTCGTGGCCGTCTCCGCGGTCGAAGCCGAGCTCGGCGTAGATGTCGCCATGGATGAGGTCGTCGCCCGGGCCGCCGCGGACCAGCGCATGGGAGTTCTCGTCCGCCACGCCGCCCAGGTAGTGCTGGATGCGCAGCTCATCGTTGCCTTCCCCGCCGAGGTAGTCGGCCAGGTGGCCCGATTCGAGCGAGTCGTTGCCGCTGCCGCCCTCCAGCGTGGCTCGCTCGCCCTCCTGCCAGGAGAGCGAGTTGTGCAGGACGTCGTCGCCGGCGTCGCCGTGCATCGTGACGCCGTCGTCCATCACGTCGTTGCCGGCGCCGCCCGAGAGCACCCGGCCGGCGAGGTAGTCGTTGCCCTTGCCGCCGTCAACCGTATCGTTGCCCTGGCCGAGCAGCCGGTCATCGCCATCGCCCCCCAGCAGGGTGTCGTTGCCGTTGCCGTGGAGGGTGTCGTTGCCGGCCAGGCCCTGCAGCACCTCGGCCACCAGGT
>CAMLGG010000325.1 GCA_946479475.1 uncultured Ideonella sp.
GCATGCTGGACATCGGCTTCCTGCCCGACCTGCAGCGCATCCTGAGCTACCTGCCGAAGCAGCGCCAGACGCTGCTCTTCTCGGCCACCTTCTCGCCGGAGATCAAGAAGCTCGCCTCCAGCTACCTGCAGGATCCGGTCCTGGTGGAGGTGGCGCGGCCGAACGCCACCGCGTCCACCGTCGAGCAGCGCTTCTTCAGCGTGGCCGACGACGACAAGCGACGCGCCATCCTGCAGCTGCTTCGCGAGCGAGCCATCACTCAGGCCATCGTCTTCGTCAACTCCAAGCTGGGGGCTGCGCGGCTGGCCCGCTCGTTCGAGCGCGACGGCCTTCGCACCGCGGCCCTGCACGGCGACAAGTCGCAGGACGAGCGCCTCAAGTCGCTCGCCGCCTTCAAGGCCGGCGAGGTCGACCTGCTGGTCGCCACCGACGTGGCGGCGCGCGGCCTGGACATCGCCGACCTGCCCGCCGTCTTCAATTTCGACGTGCCCTTCAATGCCGAGGACTACGTTCACCGCATCGGCCGCACAGGGCGTGCGGGCGCGTCGGGGCTGGCGATCACGCTCGTCACCCGCAACGACACGCGCCTGGTCGGCGACATCGAGAAGCTGATCAAGAAGAAGATCGAGCTCGATCCGCTCGAGCTGGACGACGACCGCCCGCGGCGCCGGCCGGTGCGTGATGATGACGGCGCGCCCCGTGCCGAGTCGCGGGGCAGTTCCTACGCTGCGCCCCGGCGATCCGAGCCGCGCAGCGCGCCGCGCGATCCCTTCTTCGACAAGCCCTACGAGCCGGCGCCGACCGACGGGCCGGCATCCTGGGAACGAGGGGCGCCCGCCGCGCCCGCGCCGGGTCGGGTGTCGCCGAACATCCGGGCCAAGCGCAAGGTGGCCGCCCTGCTGGGCGGCGCGGCGAAGGCCTGAGCGCACGCGTTGCCGGCCGTCGTGAACCGCACTGTCCTGCTCTGGCGCGCCGCCTTCGTCGTCGCCCTGGCCGGCATCCTCGTGATCGCGCTGTGGCCTTCCGGCCAGGGCCCCGACTGGTTCCCGCAGGCCGACAAGGTCCGTCATGCACTGGCGTTCATCGCGCTCTGGGCCATCGGCCGTCGTGCGTGCCTGAAGCCGGGCTGGGCGCTGGCCTTCGGCCTGATCGCGTTCGGCATCGGCATCGAGATCGCCCAGTCGTTCACGCCGGACCGTGAAGCTTCCGTCGCCGACGTGTTGGCCGATGCGCTTGGCGTCGCTGCGGGCCGCTGGCTGCTCGGGAGTCCCTGAAGCTGCTCAGCCGGCCAGCCACAGGAAGACGGCCGGCAGGTCGGCGGGCATGGGTGGCCTTCCGGCGGCCTGCAGCTCGCGGCGCCAGGCCCCCACGGCCTGCGTGCGGCACCACCCGGTGGCCGATGTCAGGCCGCAGGTGACCGACAAGCGCGTTTCGGGCTGGAGTGCCTGGCAAAGCGCCTGCAGCAGGGCTTCATTGCGGTATGGCGTCTCGATGACCACCTGGGTCTGTCCCTCGCGGCGCGAACGCTGCTCGAGTTCGCGCACCCGCTGGGTGCGCTCGCCGGCCTGCTGCGGCAGGTAGCCCTCGAAGGCGAAGCGCTGGCCGTTCAGGCCGCTGGCTGCCAGTGCGAGGGTGAGGGAACTCGCGCCCGCGAGCGGCTCGATCACGATCCCCAGGCGATGCGCCGCGGCCACCAGGGCGGCACCCGGGTCGGCCACGGCAGGCAGGCCGGCGTCGGAGAGCAGGCCGACGGCCTGCCCGTCCAGGGCCGGTTGCAGCAAGGCCATCCATTCGTTCTCGCCGACGGCTTCGCCGCTGCCCTTGCGCACGCGCGGCAGCTCCCGGATGTCGAGCGACTGCAATGGCGAGGCGAGGGGTTGCACGGCGTCGACGCGCTTCAGGAAGGACCGTGCGGTCTTGGCGTTCTCCACGACCCAGTGCTGCAGCGAGGCGGCCCGGCGCAGGGCCTGCGCGCTGAGCACCGTCTCGACAGGCTCCGGCGCGGCGCCGAGGTCGAGCGTGTTGGGCACGAGGACGAGGCGACCGCTCATGCCGCGGACAGGGCTTGGCGCAGGGGATCCAGGCCGGCGCTTCGCAGCAGGTCCGCCGTGCGGATCAGGGGCAGGCCGACGAGCGCGGTGGGGTCGTCCGACTCGATGGCCCGCAGCAAGGCTATTCCGAGCGTCTCGCACTTCGCGCTGCCGGCGCAGTCGTAGGGCTGCTCCAGCCGGAGGTAGTGCTCGATCTCGTCGTCGCCCAGCTCGCGAAAGCGTACCCGGACAGGCACCAGCGCGGCCTGCTCGAAAGCCGTGGCCCGGCGGACCACCGCCACGGCCGTCTGGAACACGATCTCGCGGCCGCTCATGCGTCGCAGTTGCGCCACGGCGCGCTCGTGGCTGCCAGGCTTGCCGATGGGCTCGCCATCCACGTCGGCCACCTGGTCGGAGCCGATGACCACGGCGTCGCCCTCGGCCCGGGCGGCCACGTCACGCGCCTTGGCCAGCGCCAGGCGCCGGGCCAGGGCCGCAGGGGCCTCGCCCGTCGCGGGGGTCTCGTCCACCTCGGGCGATGCGACGTCGAAGGGCAGCCTGAAGCGCTCGAGCAGCTCGCGCCGGTAACGCGAAGTCGAGCCGAGGACCAGTCTGGGCTCGGCGACAGGGGAGGGCGTGGACATCGGAGCATTGTCCCATCGCGACACGTCGGGGGCCGTACACTGAGCCGATGAGCTCCCGTCCGATCGACCCCCGCCGCCTGGACATGGCCGCCTTTGCGGCTGCCGACGGCGAGCTGGCCGGCGAGGTCGCGCTGGATGGCCTGGAGCGCCTGGCCGACTCGGTGCTGGGGGTTGATCCTGCCGGCTCGCCCATCCACTGGCAGGCCGAGGGGCGCCAGCGCCCCGTCACCGGCGGCGAGCCCGAAACCTGGCTGCACCTGACCACGCAGGCCTGCGTCAGCCTGCGTTGCCAGCGCTGCCTTCAGCCGATGACCGTCCCGTTGGACGTCGACCGCTGGATCCGCTTCGTCCGCGATGCCGCCGCGGCGGAGGCGCTGGACGCGGAGCTCGAGGACGACGTGCTGGAGCTCCCGCGCCACCTGGACCTGCACGCGCTCGTCGAAGACGAGCTCCTGCTGGCCCTGCCGCTGGTCCCGCGCCACGACGTCTGTCCCGATCCCCTGCCGCAAGGCGCGGGGCCGGAAGAGGAGATCCCCGAGCGTCCGAACCCCTTTGCTGCCCTGGAGCAGCTGAAGAAGAAGCCGGGCGCCTGACTGGGCCTGGCGGCCCGGCCTGTTTGGAGGCCTTGGCCCTCGGTGTTATACTGACGGGCTTTTCCCAATTCCTTTCCCTGCGTGCGGCTCGTGCACCTTGCTGATGCATAAAAGCATTGAAGCAATGATGCGTCGACCCAGCGCTTCGGGGCTTACGCCGCACCGGCCGAACCGGTGCCCTCAGGAGCATCTTTCATGGCCGTCCAGCAAAACAAGAAGTCGCCGTCCAAGCGCGGCATGCATCGTTCGCACAACGCGCTGACCCAGCCGGGCACCGCCATCGAGCCGACCACCGGCGAGGTGCACCTGCGCCACCACATCAGCCCCACCGGCTTCTACCGTGGCCGCAAGGTCCTGAAGACGAAGGCCGACGCCTGACCAAGGGCTGAAGCCTGGTAGTCGCAGCTTCGGTCGGGTCGGCGATTGCCTGGCCTCACGCGAATTCACGCGAATCGAACACAATGCCGCAGCCCTGACTGCGGCATTTGCCATTCCAGAACGTGTCGCACGCACTTCCCCTGACGCCCCTGGAGCGGGTTCGCGTTGCCGTCGACTGCATGGGCGGCGATCACGGCCCATCCGTCACGCTGCCTGCCTGCAAGGATTTCCTCGCCAGCCATCCGCATGCCGAGCTGGTGCTGGTCGGCACCGCTGAAGCGCTGAAGCCGGCTGCGAACTGGCCCCGTTGCACCCTGGTGCCCGCCACCGAGATCGTCGCGATGGACGATCCCGTGGAGGTGGCGCTGCGCCGCAAGAAGGACTCGTCGATGCGGGTCGCGGTGAACCAGCTGAAGGCCGACGCCGAGGGGAACTCCCGTGCCGACGTGGCCGTGTCGGCCGGCAACACCGGTGCGCTGATGGCCATCTCGCGCTACGTGCTCAAGACGGTGGAGGGCATAGACCGCCCGGCCATCGCCTCGGTGATCCCGAACGAGCGGCCCGGCTTCACCACCATGCTCGACCTCGGCGCGAACGTCGACTGCACGGCCGAGCACCTGCTGCAGTTCGCGGTCATGGGCAGCGCGCTCGTGTCGGCCGTCGAAGGCAATCCGGAGCCCAGCGTGGGCCTGCTCAACATCGGCGCCGAGGCCATCAAGGGCAGCGACACGATCAAGCGCGCGGGCGAGCTCCTGCGTGCCGCAGCGGCCGCCGGACAGTTGAACTACCACGGCAACGTGGAGGGCAACGACATCTTCAACGGGGTGGTCGACATCGTCGTGTGCGACGGCTTCGTGGGCAACGTGGCGCTCAAGACCAGCGAGGGCCTGGCGCACATGCTGACGGGCTTCCTGCGCGCCGAGTTCAAGCGCCACTGGGTGGCCAAGCTCGCGGCCGTGGCTGCCCTGCCCGTGCTCAAGCATTTCCGCGCGCGGTTCGATCCGCGCGGCTACAACGGCGCGGCCCTGCTGGGCCTGCAGGGCCTGGTCTTCAAGAGCCATGGCTCGGCCGACTCCTTCTCCTTCGGCCGTGCCTTGGCGCGGGCTTATGATGCGGCCCGCTATCGCCTGCCCGAACAGGTGCACGAGCGCATCGTCGAGACCCTGCAGGCAGCCTCCGCGCCGCCCGACGACGAGCCGGTGCGCCCCGCTGCATGAACGCCTTGCCCGATCGAGTCCCCTCCGAACGCTTTTCCCGCATCACCGGTACCGGCAGCCTGCTGCCGCCCCGGCGCGTGAGCAACCGCGATCTCGCGGCCCGGCTGGCCGAACGCGGGCTGGAGACCTCGGACGAATGGATCGTCGAACGCACGGGCATCCGCGCCCGCCGCTTCGCCGACCCGGGCGTCAACGCGAGCGACCTGGGCGTCGGCGCCGCGCGCCACGCGCTCGAGGCAGCGGGCCGGTCCCCCGAGGACGTCGACCTGATCATCGTCGCGACCTCGACGCCGGACATGGTGTTCCCCTCGACCGCGACGATCATCCAGCGCAAGCTGGGGATCCAGGGTTGCCCGGCCTTCGACCTGCAGGCGGTCTGCTCCGGCTTCGTCTACGGCCTGTCGGTGGCTGACGCGCTGATCCGCTCCGGCGGCGCCACCTGCGCGCTGGTGATCGGCACGGAGGTCTTCTCGCGCATCCTCGATTTCAACGACCGAACGACCTGCGTGCTGTTCGGCGACGGCGCCGGCGCGGTGGTTCTCGAGGCCTCCGCCAAACCCGGCATCCTGGCGACCAGGCTGCATGCCGACGGCCAGCACATGGAGATCCTGTGCACCCCCGGCACGGTCTCGGGCGGGCAGGTGC
>CAMLGG010000326.1 GCA_946479475.1 uncultured Ideonella sp.
CTTGCTGGTGCGCTCGGGCACGGGCATGGTGCCGACCGACGCCGCGCTGTCGCTGCTCGCCCCGGCGCAGCGCCTGCTGCGCGAGGCCGAGACGCTGTTCGGCCCCACGCGCGCCGGCCGGCGCTTCGACCCGGCCGAGACCGAGTTCACCCTGAACCTCGCCGCGAGCGACTACCTCGACCCGCAGTTCCTGCCGACCCTGGTGACGCGACTGCGGGCCGCGGCGCCCGGCATCCGCCTCGTGCTGCATCCGCTGACCGGCGACGCGGACTACCGCACCAAGCTCGCGATGGGCGAGGTCGACGTCGTGGTCGGCAACTGGCTGCGCCCGCCGGGCGAGCTGCACCTGGGCCGGCTGATCACCGACGACGTGGTCTGCCTGGTGGGCGAGGACCATCCCGCGGTGCGCAACCCTCGCGGCTGGACGGCCGAGCGCTACCTCGCCAGCGACCACGTGGCGCCCACTCCGCTTCATCCCGGCGCGCCGGGCGTGATCGACGAGTACCTCGCCCTGCAGGGGCAGAACCGGCGCATCGCGGTGCGCAGCGCCCACTTCGGCCTGGTGCCGGCGATGCTGCCCGGCAGCGGCCTGGTGCTGACCACCGGCAAGCTTTTCTGCCTGCGCTACATCGGCCGGCTGCCGGTGCGCATCGTGCCCTGTCCGCTGCGATTCCCGCCGATGGCCTACTACCAGCTCTGGCACGACCGCGCCCACGCCTCGGCTGCGCAGCGCTGGGTGCGCGAGGCGATCCGCGCGGTGGCCCGCGAGCTGGTCGACGGGCCGGCCCGGCAGGGGAGGGCCGTGCAATGACGAACTCGAAGCTGGCCCTTCGCGGCGACCTGCTCGATTTCACCAACACCCCCGCGCTCGACGACGTCGACAGCCCCGCCGTGCGCTACCGCCCCGACCACTGGCTGCTGATCGACGACGGCCGCGTGCAGGCCGTGCTGCCCGGCACCCAGGCGCCCGGCGACGACTGGCAGCGCGAGGACCACAGCGGCCGACTGCTGATGCCCGGCTTCATCGACACCCACGTGCACTGCCCGCAGCTGGACGTGATCGCGAGCTACGGCACGAGCCTGCTCGACTGGCTGGACACCTACACCTTCCCCGCCGAGCAGCGTTTCGCCGACCCCGCGGTGGCCGCCGCCGGCTCCGCGCTCTTCCTCGACGCCCTGCTGGCCCACGGCACGACCGCAGCGGTGGTCTTCCCCACGGTGCACGCCGAGTCGGCGGAGGCACTTTTCGCAGCCGCCGCGGGCCGCGGCATGCGCATCGTCACCGGCAAGGTGCTGATGGACCGCCACGCGCCCGAGGCGCTGCGCGACGACGTGGCCGGCGCCGAGGCCGACTGCGAGCGCCTCATCGCCCGCTGGCACGGCCACGGCCGCCTGGCCTTCGCGGTGACGGTGCGCTTCGCCATCACCAGCACGCCCGGGCAGCTGGCGATGGCCGGCGGCCTGGTCGCGCGCCATCCGGGCCTGTACATGCAGACCCACGTGGCCGAGAACCGCGACGAGGTGCGCTGGGTGTCGCAGCTCTTCCCCGAGGCCCGAAGCTACCTCGACGTCTACCACCGCGCCGGCCTGCTGAACGAGCGCTCGGTGCTGGCCCACGGCATCTGGCTCGACCAGGAAGACCGGGCGCTGCTGGCCGCGACCGGCGCCCACGTTTCGCACTGCCCGTCGAGCAACCTCTTCCTCGGCAGCGGCTTGTTCGACTGGCGCGCCGCGGTGGCGAGCGGGCACCGCGTCTCCATCGGCACCGACGTGGGCGGGGGCACCAGCCTGTCGCTGCCACGCACGCTCGCCGAGGCCTACAAGGTGCAGGCCATGCAGGGCCAACGCCTCTCGGCCTGGGCCGCCCTGCATGCCGCCACGCGAGGCGCGGCCGAGGCGCTCGGCCTGGGCCACGAGATCGGCACGCTGGAGCCGGGGGCCACCGCCGACGTGGTGGCCTGGGACTGGGCGCAGGGTCCGGTGGCCATCCACCGTGATGCCGTCGCCCGTGGCGCCGTCGCCGGCCTGTCGGAACAGGCCTTGCATGCCCGCGTGTTCGCCTGGCTCACCCTGGCCGACGAACGCAACGTCGCCGCCGCCTGGGTGGCCGGTTTCAACCGATACCGAAGAGTTCCTCCCACCCCCTGAACGACAAAGTAAGATCCCCGATGTACCCCCGCGCCCGACTGGCCCTGGCTCTCGCCGCCGCCCTCACCGCCACCGCCAGCCACGCTGCCGACTGGAGCGACACCTCCATCGGCTACCGCACCGGCAGCCAGTTCGCCGAGCCCTTCGGCGCGACGGACATCCACAAGGACATCCTCGACCTCAACCACGTCAGCGGCTACAAGTACGGCTCGAACTTCTTCAACGCCGACCTGCTGCTGTCCGACGAGAAGGATCCTTCGGCGCCGAACTCGGGCGACGGCGCGCAGGAGGTCTACATCGTCTACCGCAACACCATCGACCTGGAGAAGACGACCGGCGTGGCCGCCAAGTGGGGCCCGGTGCGCGGCCTGGGGCTGACGCTGGGCTTCGATGCCAACGTGAAGGACGACGCCGGCTACAACTCGAAGAAGCGCATGCTGGTGGCCGGCCCGACGCTGAACCTCGACGTGCCGGGCTTCCTCGCCGTGAGCCTGCTGCAGCTGTGGGAGAGCAACGCGCCCACCAACGAGTACACCGGCGTCTCCACCCCGCGCTACCACTACAAGCCGCACCCTATGCTGACGGCGGCCTGGGGCATCCCCATCGGCAGCCTGCCGCTGTCCTTCGAGGGCTTCGCCAACTTCATCGCCGCCAAGGGCAAGGACGAGTTCGGCGCCGGCACCAGGCCCGAGACCAACATCGACATGCAGGTGATGTACGACGCCTCCACGCTGTGGGGCGCCAAGAGCACCTTCAAGGTCGGCCTGGAGTACCAGTACTGGCGCAACAAGTTCGGAAACGACCACGAGGGTCCGGCCGGCGACGGCGCGTTCGCCAAGACCCCCATGGTCCGCGCCGAATATCATTTCTAGGTTTGTCCAACCGCTGGAGCCCATGCTTCGACTCGAACTGACGGGGATCACCAAGCAGTACCCCGCCGTGCGCGCCAACGACGGGGTGAGCCTGCGGGTGGCGCCGGGCCAGATCCACGCCGTGCTGGGCGAGAACGGCGCCGGCAAGTCGACGCTGATGAAGATCATCTACGGCGCGACCCAGGCCGACGCCGGCGAGATCCGCTGGAACGGCCAGCCGGTGAAGATCGCCAGCCCGGCCGCGGCCCGCGCGCTGGGCATCAGCATGGTCTACCAGCATTTCTCGCTGTTCGACACCCTGACGGCGGCCGAGAACGTGTGGCTCGGCCTCGGCAAGTCCGAGACGCTGGCCGCGGTGACCGGGCGCATCCGGCAGGTGGCCGCCGGCTACGGGCTGGAGGTCGATCCGCTGCGGCCGGTGCACACCTTGAGCGTGGGAGAGCGGCAGCGGGTCGAGATCGTCCGCGCCCTGCTCACCAGGCCGAGCCTGCTCATCCTCGACGAGCCGACCTCGGTGCTGACGCCGCAAGCGGTGGACAAGCTCTTCGTCACGCTCAGGCAGCTCAGCAGCGAGGGCTGCAGCATCCTCTACATCAGCCACAAGCTCGATGAGATCCGCCACCTCTGCCACCACTGCACGGTGCTGCGCGGCGGCAAGGTCACGGGCGAGGTCGATCCCACGCAGGAGACCAACGCCAGCCTCTCGCGGCTGATGATCGGGGCCGAGCCGCCGGCGCTCAAGCATCGCGAGGCGAGGGCGGGCGCGGTGGCCCTGGAAGTGAAGGCGCTGGACCTGGCCGCGGCCGACCCGTTCGGCATGGCGCTGGCCGGCGTCTCGCTGCAGGTGCGCGCGGGCGAGATCGTCGGCATCGCGGGCGTCTCGGGCAACGGCCAGCAGGAGCTGATGGCCGCGCTGTCGGGCGAGGACAGGCGTGCGCCGGCGGGCAGCGTCTCGCTGTTCGGCCATGACATCGCCAAGGCCTCGCCGCGCCAGCGCCGGCTTCTCGGCCTGCATTTCGTGCCCGAAGAGCGATTGGGCCGCGGCGCCGTGCCCTCGCTGAGCCTGGCGCAGAACACCCTGCTCACCCGCACCCAGACGGTGGGCCCGGGCGGCTGGCTGAAGCTGCGCGAGACCCGCGCGCTGGCCACGTCGCTCATCGAGCGCTTCAACGTCAAGGCCGGCGGGCCCGATGCGGTGGCGCGCTCGCTCTCGGGCGGCAACCTGCAGAAGTTCCTGATGGGCCGCGAGATCGATGCGAAGCCCAAGGTGCTGGTCGTCGCCCAGCCGACCTGGGGCGTGGACGTGGGCGCCGCGGCGCAGATCCGCGCCGAGCTCCTGCGCCTGCGTGACGAGGGCTGCGCGCTGCTGGTGGTGAGCGAGGAGCTCGACGAGCTGTTCGAGATCAGCGACCGCCTGGTCGTGATCGCGCGCGGGCGCGTCTCGCCCTCGGTCGCCACGGCCGAGGCGACGGTCGAGCGCATAGGCGAATGGATGTCGGGCCTGTGGCCCGGCGGCCGCAACGGGAAGAACGAGGAGACCGTGCATGCTGCGGCTTGAGGCGCGGCCGCAGCCGTCGCGCGTGATGTCGATAGGCTCGCCGCTGCTGGCGCTGGCCGTCACGGTGGTCGTGGGCATCGTGCTGTTCGCGGCGCTGGGCAAGGATCCGGCGCGCGGCCTGCAGGTCTTCTTCGTCGAGCCGGTCAAGAGCGCGTATGCGCTGTCCGAGCTGTCGATCAAGGCGGTGCCGCTGGTGCTGATCGCGCTCGGCCTGGCGCTTTGCTTCCGCTCGAACATCTGGAACATCGGGGCCGAGGGGCAGTTCGTGGTGGGCGCACTCGCCGCGGGTTGGGTCGCGATGCAGGCCGGGCCGGGCACGGCGTGGCTGGGCAAGGGCATCGTGATCCCGATCCTGCTGGCCGGCGTGCTCGGCGGCATGGCCTGGGCCGCGATCGTGGCGCTGTTGCGCGACCGCTTCAACGCCAACGAGATCCTGGTGAGCCTGATGCTGGTCTACGTGGCCGACATGCTGCTGGCGTACCTCGTCTACGGCCCGTGGAAGGACCCGGCCGGCTACAACTTCCCGCAGACCATCACCTTCGACGCGGCGACGAAGATCCCTCGGCTGGTGGCCGGCCTGCGCATGAACATCGGCCTGGTGATCGCGCTGGCGGCAGTGGCCGCGCTGTGGGCCTTCCTCTTCCGCACTTACCGCGGCTTCGCGCTGCAGGTGGGCGGCCTCGCGCCGGCGGCGGCGCGCTATGCGGGCTTCTCCTCGCGCCGTGCCCTGTGGACGGCGCTGCTGGTGTCCGGCGGCCTCGCCGGCCTGGCGGGCGGACTGGAGGCGGCCGGGCCGCTGGGCCAGCTCACGCCCTACGTGCCGGCCGGCTACGGCTTCGCGGCCATCATCGTGGCCTTCGTCGGCCG
>CAMLGG010000327.1 GCA_946479475.1 uncultured Ideonella sp.
GGCGCTGGGGTGTGGGTATGACTCCACCTCGGCTTACATTGCGGCGTTCAAGCAGTTGTTCGGGGCGACGCCGGGGGAGCTCAAGTTGTAGTGTTGCTTGTGCGGGCCCCTTCGCGGGGTAAACCCCACCCACAGGGGGGGGGCCGGTGCAGCTACCAGTGCCGGACCCGGTGGGGGGGGGTTTGACGCGAAAGGGCCCGGCCGGGGAAAAAAAAAAACCGCCGGGGGGTCTCCCCACCCCCCCCGGCCGCTCGGGTACACGGTTTCCGCTCGATCCTCCCTGGACCGCCCTTTCGCTCACGCGTGATGACAGCGAATAGCGTGACTGTGCCTGCTAAGCGGCGCGGGAACCATCCCCCTTTGGGGGGAACAGCTTGTCAATCGCAGCGCCGCAACGACGCTTGACCAGCGTCAGGCGAAGATCGGCAGGACCGGGTCGCGAAGCTGCGCCTTGCGGTCTTCCAGGTCCGGGATCACCGAGCGGACGACTTCCCAGAAGGCGGCGCTGTGATTCATCTCACGCAGATGGGCCAGTTCGTGGGCCACCACGTAGTCGATCACCGGCAGGCCGAAATGAACCAGGCGCCAGTTCAGATGGATGGAGCCGTCCGCAGACGCGCTGCCCCAGCGGGTCTGGGCCGAACTCAGCCGCATGCGCCGGACCTTCACGCCCAGCTTCGGGGCGAACTCGGCACAACGCTCCTCGAAGATGCGGCGCGCCTGGCGCTGAAGCCAGCTCTGCACGACATCGCATATCTGTGCGGGCTGGGCGGCCTGCGGCAGGCCGATGTGCAGCGTGAGCCTGGGCACGCCGGGCAGGGCCTGGGCGTCGGTGTTCAGGACGGCACCGGCGACCCGGGGATCGAGCACCAGGATGATGTTCTCGCCGAGGAAAGGCAGCGTGGCGCCATCGCGCCATTCGACCCGGGCCGACTCGAGGCGGCGCTGGCGCTCGCGCTGCTCCCCGAGCTTGCGCAGGATCCAGGCCGACTTCTCGCGCAAGGCGGACTCGATCTCGTTCACGCCCACCCAGCGCGGCGCGCTGACGGCCAGGCCCTCGGGGCCGACGGTGAAGCCGATCGACTTGCGGCGCGCACGGCGCAGCAGGTAGGCCACCTGGCATTCGCCGAGCCGGATCTCCCGGTCGGCGCGAGGATGACGATGGACGAGCGGGGCGGGAGCGGGAACCACCGGGGCAGCTGGTTCAGGCCGGGGCGCCCGCGGCTCAGGCGATCGCGGCCCGACCGGCGGCGGCACGTCGAACAGTGACAACTGCTCGGGCACATCGGCAACGAAGCTGCGCGGCATGAGCGCGGATTCTAGGGTCGGTCCAGGCGGCGCCGCACGACGGGCGACTATCCCGGCCGATAGGCTTCGGGGTCCAGCCGCCGCATCTCGGCCTCGATCCACGTCTCGACCTCGCGGGTCACCTCTTCGGGCTGGCGGCCTGCGACGGCTATCGGCCGGCCGATGGAGACGTCGATGACGCCGGGCCTGAGCAGGAAGCTCTTGCGCGGCCAGCAGCGCGCGGAGGTGACCGCGATGGGCACCACCGGCGTGCCGGCGCTGATCGCCAGCCGGGCCGCGCCGGACTTGTACGTGCCCTGGTCACCGCGCGGCGTGCGGGTGCCCTCGGGGAACATGATCACCCAGCTGCCCTGGGCCATGTAGCGCTTGCCTTGCTCGGCCACCTTGTTCCAGGCCTCGGTGCGCCGGCTGCGGTCGATGTGGATCATGTCCAGGCTGCCGATGGCCCAGCCGAAGAAGGGAATCCACAGCAGCTCGCGCTTGAACACGTAGCACAGCGGGTGCGGCATCAGCATGGGGAAGGCGAAGGTCTCCCATGTCGACTGGTGCTTGGGCGCGAGCAGAACGGCCGCGCGCCTGTCGGCGGCGGTGGGCACGTTCTCTATGCCCTTCACCCGCCAGCGCACGCCGCAGATGATCCGGGCGCCCCAGATCGCGACGGTGAGCCAGCCCCTGCAGATGCGGTAGAGCGGCACGCCTCGCACGACCGGCGAGACCAGCACGACGAAGGTGGCCCAGGGGACCACCGTCACGGCGAGGAAGAGAAAGAAGAGCGCCGAGCGGACGATCCAGCCGAGACGTTGCATGGATGAAGCGATGGGGTCGAGCCGTAAGCTCAGACGGCAAAGCGGGCAGCCAGCTCCTGCTGCAGCAGGTGGCTCGCAAACGAAGCGAGGTCGTCGTGCACGACGGCTCCCGGCACCGCGGCCAGCCACTGGGCCAGTTCGTCGTCGGTGAGCTGCGCTGCCCGCCCGGTGCGGACCAGGTGCGCGGGGCAGCCCGCGGCACGGGCGGCCTGCAGGTCGCGCAGGGTGTCGGCCACCATGGGCACGTCCTCCAGGTCCACACCGTAACGCTCGGCGATGTCGCGCATCATCCCGGGCTGCGGCTTGCGGCAATCGCAGTTGTCCTCGGGCGTGTGGGGGCAGAAGAAGACGGCGTCGATGCGGCCACCCCGGGCCACCAGCATCTTCATCATCTGCAGGTGGACCGCATTGACCGCGGCCATGTCGATCATGCCGCGCCCGATGCCGGCCTGGTTGGTGGCGACCACCACGTGCCAGCCGGCATGGTTGAGCCGGGCCACCGCCTCCAGCGCGCCCGGGATGGGCTCCCACTCTGAAGGCTCCTTGACGTGGTCCTCGCGGAAACGGTTCAGGATGCCGTCACGGCCGAGGATCAGGAGCTTGGGCGCTTGGGTGGGCATGGCGGCAACCTGCTAGCTGGCCAGGCGCGAAAGATCGGCCACGCGGTTCATGGAGGCATGCAGCCGGCCCAGCAGGGCGAGGCGGTTGGCACGCAGCGCGGGGTCGTCGGCATTGACCATGACGGCATCGAAAAAGGCATCGACCGGGGTCTTCAGCGCGGCGAGGGCGCACAGCGAGGCGGTGTAGTCGCCGCTTTCGAACAGGGCGTCGGAGCGCGGCTGCACGGTCCCGACGGCTTCGAACAGGGCGCGCTCGGCGGCCTCGGCCAGCAGCGTGTGCCTTACCTCGGTGGGCAGGGCGCCCTCGACCTTCTTGAGGATGTTGCCGACCCGCTTTTTGGCCGCGGCCAGCGACTCGGCCTCCGGCAGGGCGGCGAAGGCGCGCACGGCGGCCAGCCGCTGGGGCAGCGTGGCCCAGCGCTCGGGCCGCAGCGCAACCACCGCGTCGACCTCCTTCGCGCTGTAGCCCAGTTCGCGCAGGTAGCCCACCAGGCGGTCGAAGAGGAAGCCCAGGACCTCGGCCTGCGCCGCGCCATGGTGGGGCGGGAAGGCGGCGAAGGCCGCATCCACCAGGGCCGGCAGCGAAAGGGGCAGCTGGCGCTCGACCAGCATGCGGATCACGCCCAGCGCATGGCGGCGCAGGGCGAACGGATCCTTGTCGCCGCTGGGCTGCTGACCGATGCCGAACAGGCCGGCCAGGGTCTCCAGCTTGTCGGCGAGAGCGACCACCAGGCCGACCTCGTTGCGCGGCAGCTCGTCGCCGGCGAAGCGCGGCTTGTAGTGGTCCTCGATCGCGAAGGCCACGGCCTCGGTCTCGCCGTCGTGGCGGGCGTAGTAGCCGCCCATGATGCCCTGCAGCTCGGGGAACTCGCCCACCATGTCGGTCAGCAGGTCGGCCTTGGCCAGCAGCGCGGCACGGTCGGCCTGGCGGGCCAGGCTCTCTTCGCCGCCCAGCTGCTGCGCGACCGACCGGGCAATCGCCATCACGCGCTCGACGCGCTCGCCCTGCGAGCCCAGCTTGCCGTGGTAGACCACTTTCGCCAGGCCCGGGATGCGCGACTCCAGCGAGCGCTTGCGGTCCTGGTCGAAGAAGAACTTGGCGTCGGCCAGGCGCGGGCGCACGACGCGCTCGTTGCCGCCGACCACCGCGCTCGCGTCGGCCGGCCGGATGTTGCTGACCACCAGGAACTGGTTGGTGAGCTTGGCCGCAGCATCCAGCAGCGGGAAGTACTTCTGGTTGGCCTTCATCGTGAGGATGAGGCACTCCTGCGGCACGCCGAGGAACTCGGGCTCGAAGCGGCAGGCCAGCACGTTGGGCCGCTCGACCAGCGCGGTCACTTCGTCGAGCAGGGCCTCGTCGTCGATCGGGCGGCCGCCGAGCTTCGCGGCAGCGGCAGCGAGCTGGCGCTCGATCTCGGCGCGGCGCTCGGCGAAGCTCGCGATCACCGCGCCCTGCTCGGCCAGCTGGGAGGCATAGCCGTCGGCATCGGCGATCGCCACCTCGGGGGTCGTGGCCTCGAAGCGGTGGCCGAGCGTGACGCGGCCCGCCGTGAGGCCGAGGGCCGTCACCGGCACGATCTCGCTGCCGTGCAGCGCGACCAGCCGGTGCGCCGGGCGGACGAACTTCACGTCGGTCCAGCCGTCAGCCAGCTGGTAGGTCATGACCTTGGGAATGGGCAGCAGGCGCAGCGCCTCGTCCAGCGCCTTCTGCAGGCCCTCGGCCAGCGTGGCGCCCGGCACGGTGCTGTCGAGGAACAGCGCCTCCGCCTTGCCGTCCATCGCCCGCTTGAGCTCCGGCACGGCCGAGGCGTCGGCGCCCAGGGCAGCGAGCTTCTTCAGCAGGGCGGGCGTCGGCTGGCCATCGGCCGTGAGCGCCACGGCCACCGGCATCAGCTTCTGCTGCAGGGCACGGTCGGCGGCCTTGGCGGCCACGGACTCCAACCGCACGGCCAGCCGGCGTGGCGAGGCGTAGGGCGTAGCGCTTGCATGGGCAGGCGCCAGGCCTTGCGACTTCAGGCTCTCGGCCAGCGTGCCGGCAAAGGCCTCGCCGAGCTTCTTCAGCGCCTTGGGCGGCAGCTCTTCGACGAACAGTTCAACGAGAAGGGTTTGCGCGGTCATGGTGGTCAGGCGGCCCTCTTCTTCTCGATTTGCGTCATCACTTCGTCGGCCCAGGCGCGAGGCGCGAGCGGGAAGCCGAGGCGGGCACGGCTGTCGTAGTAGCTCTGCGCCACCGAACGCGCCAGGTTGCGGATGCGGCCGATGTAGGCGGCGCGCTCGGTCACGCTGATCGCGCCGCGCGCGTCCAGCAGGTTGAAGGTGTGGGCGGCCTTGAGCAGCTGCTCGTAGGCCGGCAGCGCGAGCTGCTGCTCCATCAGGTACTTGCTCTGCTTCTCGTGCGCCGAGAAGGCCTGCAGCAGGAACTCGACGTCGGAGTGCTCGAAGTTGTAGGTGCTCTGCTCGATCTCGTTCTGCAGGAAGACGTCGCCGTACTTGATGCCGGGCGCGTATTGCAGGTCGTAGACGTTCTCGACACCCTGCAGGTACATCGCCAGCCGCTCGAGGCCGTAGGTGATCTCGCCGGTGGCCGGCTTGCAGTCGATGCCGCCGACCTGCTGGAAGTAGGTGAACTGCGTGACCTCCATGCCGTTGAGCCAGAC
>CAMLGG010000328.1 GCA_946479475.1 uncultured Ideonella sp.
GTTATGCCCTGCTGTTCCGCATCGCCTCCGGCGAAATGCTGGGCAAGGACCAGCCCGTCATCCTGCAGCTGCTGGAGATCCCCGACGAGAAGGCCCAGAAGGCGCTCAAGGGCGTGATGATGGAGCTCGAGGACTGCGCCTTCCCGCTGCTGGCCGGCATGGAGGCCCACTCCGACGCGATGACCGCCTTCAAGGACACCGACTACGCCCTGCTCGTCGGCGCCCGCCCCCGCGGCCCCGGCATGGAGCGTGCCGACCTGCTGGCCGCCAACGCGCAGATCTTCACCGCCCAGGGCAAGGCGCTCAATGCCGTCGCCTCGCGCAACGTGAAGGTGCTCGTCGTCGGCAACCCCGCCAACACCAACGCCTACATCGCGATGAAGTCGGCGCCGGACCTGCCCCGCAAGAACTTCACCGCCATGCTGCGGCTGGACCACAACCGCGCCTTGTCGCAGGTTGCCGCCAAGACCGGCAAGCCGGTCGCCGCGATCAAGCAACTGTGCGTCTGGGGCAACCACTCGCCCACCATGTACGCCGACTACCGCTTCGCCACCATCGATGGCGCCTCGGTCAAGGACATGATCAACGACCAGGTGTGGAACAAGGACGTGTTCCTGCCCACCGTCGGCAAGCGCGGCGCCGCCATCATCGAGGCGCGCGGCCTGTCGTCGGCCGCCTCGGCCGCCAACGCCGCCATCGACCACATGCGCGACTGGGCGCTGGGCACCCGCGGCGAGTGGGTCACCATGGGCGTTCCCAGCAACGGCGAGTACGGCATCCCGAAGGACGTGATCTTCGGCTTCCCGGTCACCACCGAGAACGGCGAGTACAAGATCGTCGAGGGCCTGCCGATCGATGCCTTCTCGCAGGAGTGCATCAACAAGACCCTGGCCGAGCTGCAGGGCGAGCAGGACGGCGTGAAGCACCTGCTTTGAACTGATCTCGGAGCAGTAAGCTGACGGGCCGGGTTCGCGCGATGCGACCCGGCCTTTTTCATTGCCGACCATGAGCCACCCCATCCATCCGAACCAGGCCCTCGTCGACGCGGGCGAGGCCGCCCTGCCCGACCTGCCCGTCTGCGATCACTACTGCGGCGTCGAAGTCCGCATGCGCAAGAGCCTGGCCTTGCAGGCGGAGCTCGGGCCGGCCTTCGACGTCACGCTCGACGGCGAGGACGGCGCCCCGGTCGGCGGGGAGGTGGAGCACGCGCACCTGATGGCCGAGCTGGTCGACTCGCCGGCCAACGCCTTCGGCCGCGTCGGTGCCCGCGTCGTGCCCGTCGACCATCCGGCCTTCGAGCCGATGCTGCAGGCACTGCTGCCACGCGCAGGAGCTCGGCTGGCCTATCTCATGATTCCCAAGCCCGACGGCGTGGCGGACATCGACGCGGCCGCGGCGGCCGTGGACCGCATCAGCACCGAGGCCGGCCTCGGGCGGCGAATCCCGCTGCACGCGCTGGTCGAGACCCACGGCGCGCTACGCGAGGTGCAGCTTCTTGCGGCCCATCCGCGAATCGAGTCGCTGTCGTTCGGACTGATGGATTTCGTCTCCGCGCACCGGGGCGCCATCCCGCAGACGGCGATGGGCGCCAGAGGCCAGTTCGAGCATCCGCTGGTCGTGCGGGCCAAGCTGGAGATCGCAGCCGCCTGCCACGGACACGGCAAGGTCCCTTCGCATTGCGTGGTCACCGAGTTCAAGGACCAGGCCGCGCTGCAGGAGGCCGCAGAGCGCGCTTCGCGCCAGCTTGGCTACACGCGCATGTGGAGCATCCACCCGGACCAGATCCGGCCGATCATCGACGCCTTCGCACCCAGCGCGGCTGAAGTGGACCAGGCCATCGAGATCATCACCGCCGCACAGGCCGCGAACTGGGCGCCCATCCGGCATGGCGCGCGGGGCCGGGAGCAATTGCACGACCGCGCCAGCTACCGCTACTTCTGGCAGGTGCTCCAAAGAGCCCATCGCACGTCCTTTGCCGGTGGCCCGCAATTGCCGGCCGAAGTGCGGCTCGCGTACTTTTCCGAGTGACCCGCCACGGACGGCGTGACATTCTTGGCACTCCCTCGAACAGGCTGCGCCATTGAAACCATCGGTCACTCCTGATCCGGAGGCGACCGACACAATCCCCGCCGTCGTCCTCTGTCCCCGGAGTTCCAATCTCATGTCCCGTCTTTCATTCCGTCTCCTGACGCTGGCCGCCGGCATTTGCCTGGCCGGCAGCGTCGCCGCCCAGACCACCGCCCCCGCCAAGCCTGCGGCCAAGCCCGTGGCCAAGCCTGCTGCCAAGAAGGCCGCACCCGCCAAGGCGGCGCCCAAGCCGGTGGTCGAGGAGACGCTGCCGCCTGCCGACAGCGAGCAGACCTCCGCCGCGCAGATGGCCCACATGGGCCACTACGACTGCGAGTTCAACCAGGCCGTCGAAGTGGCCATGAACCCGAAGTCCGACGGCTACGTCGACGTGACCTTCGGCAAGCAGAAATACACGATGAAGCCGGTGCTCTCGTCCACCGGCGCGCTGCGCCTGGAAGACGTCAAGGGCCAGACGCTGATGCTGCAGATCGCCTACAAGTCCATGCTGATGGACGTGAAGGCCGGCCGCCGCCTGGTCGACGAATGCGTGTGCGAGAAGCAGCGCCTGGCCAAGGCCGCGGCCGCCGGCCAGCCCAGCGTCGGCCTCATGGGCGACGGTGCCGCCGGCGGCACCGCAGCCCCGACGCCCCGCTGAGCCTCGTCTCCACCCCTTCAGCAAAGCCCGGCGCCCGCCGGGCTTTTTCGTTGGCGCGCCGCCCGCGCTTCTGCACCGCCATGTCTGCAGCAGAATGCAGGGCTCGCCCAGCCGACCGCGCCGCCGCCGCCGGCCTCTGCCGCGCACCGGGCTTGGCAAGTCTTATATAAGATATAAAATATCGTAGAAACCCTTGCCCTCGTCTCCAGGAGCCCCGCCATGCTGCAAACCTACCGCCAACACGTCGCAGAGCGAGCCGCGCTCGGCATCCCGCCGCTGCCGCTGGACGCCAAGCAGGTCGCCGAAGTCATCGAGCTGATCAAGAACCCGCCGGCGGGCGAGGAAGCCTTCCTGGTGAACCTGATCGCCCACCGCGTGCCTCCGGGCGTGGATGACGCGGCCAAGGTCAAGGCCAGCTTCCTGGCGGCCGTCGCGCATGGCGACGTGAAGGTCGCGCTGATCAGCCGCGCCAAGGCCACCGAGCTGCTGGGCACCATGGTCGGCGGCTACAACGTCCATCCGCTGATCGAGCTGCTCGACGACGCCGAGGTGGGCGGCGTGGCCGCCGAGGGCCTGAAGAAGACGCTGCTGATGTTCGACTTCTTCAACGACGTGGCCGACAAGGCCCGCGCCGGCAACGCCCGCGCCAAGGAGGTCATGCAGAGCTGGGCCGATGCGGAGTGGTTCACCTCGCGTCCCGAAGTGCCGCAGAAGATCACCGTCACCGTGTTCAAGGTGCCTGGCGAGACGAACACCGACGACCTGTCCCCTGCCCCCGACGCCTGGAGCCGCCCGGACATCCCGCTGCACTACCTGGCGATGCTGAAGAACACCCGCGAGGGCGCGGCCTTCAAGCCGGAGGAAGACGGCAAGCGCGGCCCGATCGCCTTCATCGAGGGGCTGAAGAAGAAGGGCCACGTCGTCGCCTACGTGGGTGACGTGGTGGGCACCGGCTCTTCGCGCAAGAGCGCCACCAATTCGGTCATCTGGGCCACCGGCCAGGACATCCCCTTCGTGCCGAACAAGCGCTTCGGCGGCGTCACGCTGGGCGGCAAGATCGCCCCGATCTTCTTCAACACGCAGGAGGATTCGGGCTCGCTGCCGATCGAGGTCGACGTGTCGAAGCTCGAGATGGGCGACGTGGTCGACGTGCTGCCGTACGAGGGCAAGGTCGTGAAGAACGGCGAGGTCGCCGCGTCCTTCCAGCTCAAGAGCGAAGTGCTGCTCGACGAGGTGCGCGCCGGCGGCCGCATCAACCTCATCATCGGCCGTTCGCTGACCACCAAGGCCCGCGAGTTCCTGGGCCTGCCCGCCTCCACCGCCTTCCGCCTGCCCAAGGCGCCGGTGGACACCGGCAAGGGCTTCACGCTGGCGCAGAAGATGGTCGGCCGCGCCTGCGGCCTGCCTGAGGTGAATGGTCAACAGCGGGGCATCCGCCCGGGCACCTACTGCGAGCCCAAGATGACCACCGTCGGCAGCCAGGACACCACCGGCCCGATGACCCGCGACGAGCTGAAGGACCTGGCCTGCCTCGGCTTCTCGGCCGACATGGTGATGCAGTCCTTCTGCCACACCGCGGCCTACCCGAAGCCGGTGGACGTGAAGACGCACCGCGAGCTGCCCGCCTTCATCAGCACCCGCGGCGGCGTCTCGCTGCGCCCGGGCGACGGCATCATCCACTCCTGGCTGAACCGCCTGCTGCTGCCCGACACCGTGGGCACCGGCGGCGACTCGCACACCCGCTTCCCGATCGGCATCTCCTTCCCGGCCGGCTCGGGCCTGGTGGCCTTCGGCGCCGCCACGGGCGTGATGCCGCTGGACATGCCCGAGTCGGTGCTGGTGCGCTTCAAGGGCCAGATGCAGCCCGGCGTGACGCTGCGTGACCTGGTGCATGCGATCCCGCTGTACGCCATCAAGCAAGGCCTGCTCACGGTCGCCAAGCAGGGCAAGAAGAACATCTTCTCGGGCCGCATCCTCGAGATCGAGGGCCTGCCCGACCTGAAGATCGAACAGGCCTTCGAGCTGAGCGATGCTTCCGCCGAGCGCTCGGCCGCCGGCTGCACGGTCAAGCTCAACCCCGAGCCGATCAAGGAGTACCTCACCAGCAACATCGTGCTGATGAAGAACATGATCGCCGACGGCTACCAGGACAAGCGCACGCTGGAGCGCCGCATCAAGGCCGTCGAGGCCTGGCTGGCCGACCCGAAGCTGCTGTCGGCCGACCCGGATGCCGAGTACGCCGCGGTGATCGAGATCGACCTGGACGAGCTGAAGGAGCCGGTGCTCTGCTGCCCGAACGACCCGGACGACGCCAAGCTGCTGTCGGAGGTCGCCGGCACCAAGATCGACGAGGCCTTCATCGGCTCGTGCATGACCAACATCGGCCACTTCCGCGCCGCCGCGCGGCTGCTGGGCGGCCAGCGCGACATCCCGGTCAAGCTCTGGGTCGCGCCGCCGACCAAGATGGACCAGAGCGAGCTGATCAAGGAAGGCCACTACGCCGCGTTCGGCACCGCCGGCGCCCGCACCGAGATGCCGGGCTGCTCGCTGTGCATGGGCAACCAGGCGCAAGTGCGCGAGGGTGCGACGGTGGTCTCGACCTCGACCCGCAACTTCCCGAACCGCC
>CAMLGG010000329.1 GCA_946479475.1 uncultured Ideonella sp.
AAGGTCTACGAGAACGTGGCGCAGTGCGCCGGCGGCGCGGCCTCCACCACCGGCTGGTGGAAGGGCGAGAACTCCGAGCCCACCATCTCCGCGGCGGCGCTGGGCGACTCCAACACCGGCATGCACCTGGCCATCGGCATCCTCACGGCCATCATCGGCCGCCAGCAGACCGGCAAGGGCCAGAAGGTGGCCGTGTCGATGCAGGACGCCGTGCTGAACCTGTGCCGCGTGAAGATGCGCGACCAGCAGCGGCTGGAGCGCGTCGGCTACCTCGAGGAGTACCCGCAGTACCCGCACGAGATGGAAGCCTTCGCCAGCAAGGTCACCCCGCGCGGCGGCAACGCCGGCGGCGGCGGCCAGCCGGGCTGGATCCTGAAGTGCAAGGGCTGGGAGACCGACCCCAACGCCTACATCTACTTCACCGTGCAGGGCCACGCCTGGGAGCCGATCTGCGACGCGCTGGGCAAGCCCGAGTGGAAGACCGACCCGGCCTACACCACGGCCAAGGCCCGCCAGCCGCACATCAACGAGATCTTCGCCACCATCGAGGACTTCATCAAGGACAAGACCAAGTACGAGGCGGTGGACATCTTCCGCAAGTACGACATTCCTTGCGCCCCGGTGCTGTCGATGTACGAGCTGCTGCGCGACGAATCGCTGCGCAAGAGCGGCTCGATCGTGGAAGTGCCGCACAAGGTGCGCGGCAGCTACTTCACGATCGGCAGCCCGATCAAGTTCTCGGACCTGAAGCCCGAGGTCACCGCCTCGCCGCTGCTGGGCGAGCATTCGGACGAGGTGCTGGCCGAACTGGGCTACACGCCCGACCAGATCGCCACCTTCCACGCCGTCAAGGTGATCTGAGCGCCGTCAGGCGAGCCGGCCGAACGCCAGCATGAGGTTGTTGGCCAGCATGTCGAATCGCTTCTGAAGGGTCAGGCCGGCGCTCTGCGCTTCGGCCTGCACCTGTTCCAGGCGGCGCAGGCCCCAGGCCGGATCCCGGGCCTTCAGGCTGGTGTTGAACGAGAGGTTGCTCGCTGCCGTGGGCGTGCCTTCGACGATGAAGGGTCCGTAGACGACGAGCAGGCCGCCACCTTCGACCAGGTGGCGAGCCGCTCCCTGCATCAGCGCCGCGCAGGTCGCCCAGGGCGAGATGTGGAGCATGTTGGCGCAGAAGATCGCGTCGAAGCGGCCCAGGGCAGCGGGCCAGGTCGCGTCCAGGACGTCCAGCCTGACGGGCGGTCGCACCTGCGGCAGGCCCGCGCAACGCGCGGCGATGGCCGGCAGCATCTGCTCGTCTTCGTCGGTGGGCTGCCACTGCCAACCCGCCTCGGCGGCGGCGAAGTGCTCGGCATGCTGCCCCGTCCCGGAGGCGATCTCCAGCACCGTTGCCGAGGCCGGCAGCAGTTGCCGCAGCACCTCCAGGATCGGGGCCTTGTTGCGTTCGGCGGCGGGGCTGGAGGGCAGGGGCGTGGTGGTCATGGTGGATCGCGGGTGAGCACATGCCTACACTCCGCCATCGCCAGGGAGAAGTCAATCGCCATGCCATTCGCAACGCGCTTGTTGTCCACGTCGCTCGTCGCGCTGATCGCCGCATGCGCCAGCGCGCCGCGCAGTGTGCAGCCGTCGGCCGACATCCAGACGCTCACCGCCCAGGCCTACCGCTGGGACAAGGCCATCGTCGCCAAGGACCGCGCGGCCATAGAGGCCAACATGGCGGAGGACTTCCGGCAGATCGACGGGGCGGGGAACGTGGAGACCAAGGCCTCGTTCGTCGAGGGCCTGGTCGATCGGGCGCTGGCCATCGATCCCTACACCGTCGAGGAGTTCGAGGTCCGGCTCTATGGCGAAGTCGCCCTGCTGAGCGGCCGCACGAGGATGACGGGCCGGTACGACGGCAAGCCGTTCAAGACGCACTACCGCTACATCGACGTGTACGTGCGGCGAGGTGGAGCGTGGAAGATCGTGAGCGTGCAGATCTCGAAGCTGCCGCCCGGGCAGTGAACAACGATGATGCTCGCGGCCCGAGGCACGGGCAGAATCCGGGGCCTTGCCTCCACGCCTCCACGCCTCCACGCGCGATAGCGTCGCGGCGCCCTTTCGAACCCCATCCTTTCCTCATGCGCCGCAGCCTCACTCGCCTTGTCGCCGTCTGCACCAGCCTCTCGCTGGCCGCCTGCTCTGCCCTGCACACCGTCGTCGACCGCAGGGGGTCGGACGCCGATCCGGCTCCTGCCCTGCAGGCCTCGCTGAAGCCCCGGGACTACGTGGTCCTGACGTTCAAGGACAAGTCGCAGGCCGGCATCACGGTCTCCTCAGTCAGCGCCACCGAGATCATCGGCGCGCATGACGGGCAGGACATGCAGGAGCATTTCAAGATCGAGGACATCCTGGTGGTGGAGAAATCGGAGAAGAAGCCCGAGCGGACCGTGCTGCTGATCCTCGGGTCCGCGGTCGGCGCAGTTCTGCTCTTCTTCGCCCTGGTCAGGGGTGGCTTCCACGGGGCCTGAGGTCGATGGACCCGATCAAGCTGCGCGTCGGCCGGCCCATCACGCCGGAGCAGTTCGACGAACTCTCCGACGAGCAGCTGCTGCGGCTGATCCCCAAGGCCTACCGCGAGTTCTTCCCCGGCAAGGACTTCTGCGCCGACGGCCACTTCTACCTGCACGACGGCACCGCCTGGTGCTTCTACCGCGGCGGCTTCCTGGACGAGTAGCCGCGCGCCTCAGGCCCTGCGGGCCCGGGCCGACATCACCTTCGGCAGGCTGTCCTCGATCCAGTCGGCCAGGGCGCGCACGCGCTGGGCCGCCTCCCGGCCCAGGGGGCTGAGGCTGTATTCGACGTGGGGCGGTACCACGTCGAACGCCACGCGGTCGACCAGGCCGTCGCCCTCGAGTCGTTGCAGGCTCTGCGCCAGCATGCGTTCGCTCACGCCGCCGATGGCGCGGCGCAGTTCGCTGAAGCGGTGGGTGCCGGTGTCCAGCACCAGCAGGATCAGCACGCCCCAGCGACTGGTGAGGTTCATCAGCACCTGGCGCGAGGGGCATTGCTCGGCCAGCAGGTCGCCCTTGCGCTTCTGGAGAAGCCTCGCGCCGTTGGCGGCTGTGGGAGTCTTGTCACTTACCTTCATGTAAGTACTTACGAAAAGTTCGTTCTCATCCTACAGTGACTTCCCTTCGTTCACCACCGTCCAGGATTCCACTCGTCATGATCGGCATCACCGGCGCCACCGGCCAGTTGGGGCGCATCGTCGTCGACAAGCTCAAAGACAAGACCGATGCATCGCAGATCGTCGCGCTCGTGCGCTCGCCCGCCAAGGCGGCGGATCTCGGCGTCGCCGCCCGCGCCGCGGACTATGGCGATCCGCAGGCGCTGGCCAGTGCGCTCGCCGGCATCGACGCGCTGCTGCTCATCTCGTCCAGCGAGCTCGGCCAGCGCCTGGCGCAACACCGCAACGTGATCGACGCCGCAGTGCGTGCCGGCGTGAAGCATCTTGTCTATACAAGCCTGCTGCACGCCGACACCTCGCCGCTCAGCCTGGCCGAGGAGCATCTTCAGACCGAGCAGCTCATCCGCGCCAGCGGCCTGGCTTTCACCATCCTGCGCAACGGCTGGTACATGGAGAACCACCTCTCGTCGGCCAAGGCGGCCGTGGGGGCCGGCGCACTGATCGGCTGCGCCGGCGAGGGCCGCATCGCAGGCGCGACGCGCGAGGACTTCTCCGAAGCCGCGGCGGCCGTGCTCACCGGCACCGGGCATGCCGGCAAGACGTACGAGCTCGGCGGCGACGAGCCCTACACGCTGGCGCAGGTGGCGGCCGAGATCTCCCGCCAGGCCGGCAAGGACGTCCCCTACCGCGACCTCGGCCAGGCCGGCTACGCCGCGGCGCTGGAAGGCGTCGGCCTGCCCGGCTGGCTGGCGCAGGCGCTGGCCGCGTGGGATGCCGACGCGTCGCGCGATGCCTTGCTCGACGAGAGCCGGACCCTGTCCGCGCTGATCGGCCGGCCCACGACGCCCTTGTCGTCGGCGGTGGCCAGCGCGCTCGCCTGAGCCCGGCGTCCTCGACGCCAACGCGTCGGCCGTTCGCGGCCGGCGTGCGCCGCATGCCCCGGCCCTGGACCTGGCGAATGCGCGCGCCGCCGCCTCAGGGCCGCTTCTCGCTCGCGGCCGCCAGGGTCAGCAGCAGATCGTCCTCCCGCCGCGCCCACTTCGCCTCGGTCTCGCGAGCCAGGGCGGCATACTCGGCCTGCCCTTCCACCGTCGAGGGCACGTCGAGGTCGTAGAAGGGATCGTCGTCGCGTTCGCGCGCGAGGTTGGCGAAGTCCTCCGGGTGGGCGGCCCTCATGCCTGAGCGCCAGGTGGCGTTGCCGAGCAGGAAGTCGTTGCGGGTCGCCGGGTCGGCGGCGGCCTCTTCCACCTCCTTCTCGAGCGCATCGAGGTCGGCTTGGGTCAGCACGCTGCAAGTCCGGAAAGTCATGGACGACATCGTGCTTTCCGGCAGGTCGAGCCGCTCCCGCAGGGCGACCTTGGCGTGCACCATGGTTTCCAGCGGCTCTTGCCGGAGGTTCTCTCTGTGCGTCCTGGAAAGGCCGGGACGCGCGAGGCTGTCCGCGATGAAGCGGTTGACCGCACCCTCCAGCAGCGACAGCCTCAGCTGCTGCCCGGCCCAGCGATGGAGCTGCACCTCGTCCACGCCGCCGCTTTCCACGGCCTGCTTCATCTGGTGGTTGTTCACCGCCAGGACGACATTGGAGAAGCCTTCGGCGAGGTTGTCGGTGCAACTGCCCAGCGCGGTCTCCGCGATCTGGAAGACCTGGGCCCTGAGCTCGGGGTCCGAGGCGATGGCGCCGATGACGGACGACACCTGCATCGTCAGCTGCTCGGCGGCCGAGGACGAAGAGCCCTCGTCGCGCCGCTGGAGCAGGCGCGAGAGCATGCGAGCGAAGGGGCGCGCGTTGGGCTCGTTGTCGAAGTCGGGCGTCGCCAGCGAAGGATTCCACCTCTGCAGCTCCTCGCTGAGCGGAGCGTTCTGCTGCTCGACGTCTTCCTGCAGCCCATCGGACTCGTCCGCGCTGTGCGAGGAGGAAGCGTCGCTGAACTCTTCCATGGACAGGATGTGGTCCATGAGCCGGTTGATCGCCCGGCTCATGGTGGGGCTCCTGCTGAAGCGGTCGTCGAGCGCCTGGAGCAGCTCTTCGGTGCGACCTATCTGCACGAGCATCTCCTCGCAGGCGCGCAGGACGAGGTCTTCGACGTCCGGGGGCGTGTGCTCGGTGAGCGTTTCCAGCATCCGGATCACGTCGGCCTCCTGCGGCCTGCCGTGAAT
>CAMLGG010000330.1 GCA_946479475.1 uncultured Ideonella sp.
CGCAGATCGACAGCACGATGTCGCGGCCCGACTCGCGCAGCGCCTTGGCCATGATCGTGTAGGCCGCCTCGGCGTTGCGCGTCCCGGTGTTGCACCAGTCGTACTTCAGGTAGTCGACACCCCACCTCGCGTACTGCTTCGCGTCCTGGAACTCGCGGCCCGCGCTGCCCGGGCGGCCGCCGCAGGTGAGCGCGCCGGCATCGGAGTACAGGCCGAACTTCAGGCCCTTGGAGTGCACGTAGTCGGCCAGCGCCTTGATGCCGCTGGGGAAGCGGTCGGGATCGGCCAGGATGTTGCCGTTGTCGTCGCGGCTTTTCTGCCAGCAGTCGTCGATGACGATGTACTGGTAGCCGGCTTCCTTCATGCCCGAGGCGGCCATGGCGTCGGCCTGCTGGCGGATCAGCTGCTCGCTGACGTTGCAGGCGAACTTGTTCCAGGAGTTCCAGCCCATGGGCGGCGTGGGGGCCAGCACCGGCTTCGGCGCGTCGAGCTTCAGCGTCTCGTGGGCGGACGCCGGCGTGGAAAGGGCGCAGAGCAGGGCGCCGGCGCAGCCTGCGATGGAAGAGAGTCGGCGAAGTTCGAATGCGCGCATGGGACTGGAATGAGGAGTTGTCAAAGGGAGATGCCATGGCGGGTGCCATGGCCGTTCAGCGGATGGGCGGCGGCGCGTGGGCACCGCCGCTCGTGCGGGTGCCATCAGTTGCTGTACAGCACCCCCCGGCAGCTGCCGCCGATGTAGACCCGGCCATAGGCGGACTGGTCGGCGGCCATCACGCCCGCGCCGGCGTACTGGTGGGCATCGTCGTTGTGGCGTGACCAGGTCCGGCCGCCATCGTCGGAGCGGTACACGCCCCAGACGCCGTTGATCACCCCCACCACGTAGACCGCGGCGGGGTAGGTGGCGCCGGCTTTCGCCTTGCCCAGCGCGACGACGCTGGCGCCTTGCACGTCGGGCCACGACCACGTCTCGTGGCTGCCCCAGATCGACGCGAAGTTGTCGAGCCTCGACCAGCTCGCGCCCGAATCGACCGAGTGGTAGACGGTGTTGCCGTCGGCCAGCCAGAGATCGCCCTCGACGTAGGGGTTCACCGCCATCGAAGTGGCGCCCCAGGGATTGGCGCGCAGGTTGGCCGACACCGACCCCTGGCTCAGGCTGAAGTGGTGGCCGCCATCGGTCGAGACGTAGACCTGGCCCGGCGTGCCCCACCAGGCGCCGCCGGAGTCGTAGGCGTAGACCTTGTTCGGGTTCCGGCGGTCCGCGACCATGCGGTAGGCCCGGGGGAAGCCTCCGATGACGGTGAGCGCGGGCAGGTCGGTCGCCGTCCAGGTCGTGCCGTTGTCGGTGGTGTAGGAAGGCACCGAGTCGGCCGGCGCCCAGACCGCCCTGTTGCGTGCGGTGACGGCGATGTTCGAGGCCTGGCTGGTGTTGGCCGCGGCGCCGGCCGGCAGGCGTGCGAACGTCCCCCAGGTCTTGCCGCCGTCACCCGACCAGAAGCCGGTGCCGGTGGCGGTGTTGGACGAGTTGATGACGCCGGCCGCGGCGATGTAGTTCGAATCCGACCAGGCCATGTCGATGGAGTTGCCGCTGCTCCACTGGTTGTAAGGGCCCTGGGTCGGTGTCGTCGCGAGGCTGGTGTGGACCCAGGTGCCGATGTCGCCCGAGCCGTTGAGCAGGGTGTACGCAGCGCCCGCCGGCGGCGTGGTCAGGGCCAGCGTGCAGGTCTCCTCGAGGTTGTTGACCGAGAAGGTCCAGCTCGGCGTGGCCGAGGAGGCGTCGCGGGTCTCCCAGATGCCGCCGCCGAAGACGTGCAGCACGCGGTCGCGGTTGGCAGGATCGATCTCCACGTCGTCTATCCAGCCCGAGAAGCCGTCGCTGGCCGGCGTGTGCGGCATGGTGGCGGCGATCTCCCGCCAGGTCAGTCCGCCGTTGTCGGACAGCTGGACGACCTGCTGCCCGCTCCAGTTGCCCCAGGTGCCGCTGACGCCGAGCGCGATGCGGGCGGTCGAGCCGGTGCCCGAGACGGACAGGCCGCCGTAGCCGGCCGAGTCGTTGCTGTTCAGCAGCGTCCAGTTGCCGCCGTTGCTGGCCCCGAACTTGTAGAGGCGGCCAGGGCCGGCATCACCCGGGCCGGCGCCCTTGGTGAACAGCACGTAGAAGTTGCCGTCGGCCGCACGGACCATGTGCGGGATGTGATAGCCCGACACCGGGGTCGTCACCGGCGACCAGGTGGCCCCGCCGTCGGCGGACTTGTACAGGTTGGAGCTCAGGCCCGCCGCGTTGACGTAGTCGGGCGCGATGGCGACCCAGAGGACCTGCGTGGCGTTGCCGCTGCCCTTGCTGCCGGTGTCGAACATGAGCAGCTCGACGCCCATCGCGTGGCCACCGACCGCGTTGATCTGGTCGGAGCTCATCTTGACGGGCGAAAGCGACGTCACCTGCGCCCAGTTGCGACCGGAGTCGGTGCTCTTCCACAGGCCCGCCGTACGCGAGCCGTAGAACAGCGTCGAGGGCTTGTTGGGGTCTACCGACAGGCGCTCGCCGATGGCCCGGCCGTTGTTGTTGGCCCCCGCCGAGAACGGCAGGTTGACCGCAGTCCAGCTGTTGCCGCGGTCGCTCGAGATGTACAGCCGGGCGGTGGCGTCCGCCGAGTTGTACAGGCCGGTGACCATGTAGACGAGCTGGTCGTTGGTCGGGTCCAGCGCGATGCTCTCGACCCCGTGGTGGAAGGACTCGGCCGCGCTGAAGCCGTCGGTGATGGGCACCCAGCTCGAGTTGGCCGCGTTCCAACGGTAGGCGCCGCCGACGTCGGTGCGGGCGTACAGCAGGTTCTGCGTCGTCGGATGGAAGACCAGGCCGGTCACGTAGCCGCCGCCGCCTATCTTCGCGCTGCTCCAGGTTCCGACCTTGATCGAGAAGGTCTGCTGCGTCCTGGCACCGCAGGCGTTGGTGTAGGTGGCCGTGGCCGTGCAAGCCTCGGCGGGCTGGATGGTCTGCTCGCGCGAGCTGCCGGCCGTGCCGCAGCCGCTCCAGCTCCACGCGCCGCCGCGCGTAGGCTGCGGGCCGAAGGTGGCCGAGTCGCCGGTCTTGAGGGTGGCGGAGGACGTCTGCGTCCACTTTCCGTTGTACTTGATGTAGGGCGTGACGGCGGTCGGCGCGCAGGTCTGCGCGAGGGCAGGCGAGCACGCGCTCGCCACGGCGAGCATCAAGGTCGATAACGGCACTCTCATGGTTCTACCTTTCGGGTGAAGGGCTCGGCCGGTTGTCTCCTCCGGTGGCGAGCGTTGTGCAGAGGCCGCTTCAGAACCCGTTCGGCCCCAACGACGAATCGACCAGCGCCGCTCCCTGCGGCTGCCGCCTCGCGCCCTCGGGCCGTGAAGGGCTCCGGGACGAGATGATTTAGCGATATATCAGCCCGAATATGATAGTTCGATCGATGGATGAACTATCTAAGGGAAACCCCCGAAGCTCGTCCGCGGGCCCGGGCCGGGCGCGGCAAGCATCCAGGAGATCAGTCGATCTTGAGGGGGCGGCGTCGAGGCGCCGCGAGGGTCGCGCCGGGCACGAACTCGGTGGGCAGGACGATGTTGGATGGGCCGGCGTAGGGCTCGCCCTGGCGATGCGCCTCGAAGCGCTTCAACAGCACTTCGACAGCCAGCCGGCCCATCTCGTGCAGCGGCTGGCGCTCGGTCGCCATGTCCACCGCGCGGGCGATGAAGGTGTTGTCGTAGCCGACGACCGAGACGTCGTCGGGCACGCGCAGGCCGCGGTCACGCAGGACCTCCATGCAGCCGAAGGCGATGGCGTCGTTGCACCCGAACACCACCTCGGGCAGCGGGCGGCCTCGATGGACCCGCAGCCACTCCTCCATTGCCACGCGGCCGCCGTCGATGCTCAGGGGCGAGTGGATGACATGGCCCGGGGCAGGCTTCACTCCCGCCTCGGCATGGGCCCGCAGGTAGCCCTCGATGCGATGGTCGGCCCCCGAGAGACCCTCCGGGCCGCCGACGTGCAGGATGCGCCGGTGGCCCCTGGCCAGCAGCTCGCGCACCAATTGGAACGCGCCGGCCTCGTTGTCTGTCTCGATGTTGACCACCCCGCTCGCCGGACGCTCGGAGTGCATCGACACCACGGGCGTGTGCGGAGGCAACCAGGTCGACCCGTCATCCGGCAGGACAGGGGCGAGCAGGATCAGGCCATCGACGCGGCCATCGCACAGCGCCGGGATGCGGACCTTGGCCTCGTCCCAGCTGTTCAGCGTGAAGACGGCCGTCGTCTGCCCAGCGGCCGTGGCGCCTTGCATCACGCCACTGAAGACTTCGAGGAAGTACAGGTTCGGCTCATCGCCCAGGATGGTGGTGACGAGTCCGAGCGCGTTCGTGCGCTGGCTGGCGAGCGCGCGCGCGGTGGCGTTCGGCCGGTAGCCCAGGCGCTGCGCCGCGGCCAGCACCCGCTCGCGCGTCTCGGCCGAGACGCGTGCCGAACCCCGACGGCCGCCGTTGAGCGCAGAGGACGCAGCCATCTCCGAGACTCCGGCTGCCCGGGCGACGTCCATGAGCGTCGGCGCATCGCTGCGGCGTCGCGTCTTCGGCGGGGTGGGGGTCGGCGGTTTCGGCTTCGAAGTCGGCACGGATACGCGGGCGAGCGGGCTGCCCGCGACGGAGGCGGCGGGCGGCGGCACTGTAGCACCGGGGATCGGCGCCCCCACCGGAGCCTGCGGCGGTCACAATGTCGGCCATGAGACGCCTCCTCCTGTCGACCTGCCTGCTTGCCTCGACCTTCGCTGCGCGCGCCGAGCGCGTGGGCGAAGTCGACACCGTGTTCAAGCTCATCGGCCCGGACCACAAGATCGTCGTGGATGCCTACGACGATCCCGGCGTCAAGGGCGTCACCTGCTACGTCTCGCGCGCCAAGACCGGCGGCATCAAGGGCGGGCTGGGGCTGGCCGAGGACAAGTCGGAGGCGTCCATCGCCTGCCGGCAGACCGGCCCGATCTCGTTCCCCAAGCCCTTGAGGGAGCAGGAGGAGATGTTCAGCGAGCGCATCTCGCTGGTCTTCAAGCGCCTGCGCGTCGTACGCATGGTCGATGCGCCACGCAACACGCTCGTCTACCTCACCTACTCGGACCGGGTCATCGAAGGCTCGCCGCAGAACAGCGTGACCGCCGTGCCGGTGGACCGCGCCACGCCGATCCCGGTGCGGTAGGGCTGGGAGTCTGCGCGGCCCGAGCCGCTTCGACTCCCAGCCTCCGGCCGAATGCTGGGCTCCCCGAGCCCCCTTCTATGAGGACCCGGGTTGTCAAGCTTTGACTGTTTCCTTCA
>CAMLGG010000331.1 GCA_946479475.1 uncultured Ideonella sp.
AGAACGTGGCGGAAAACGAATCGATGTACAACACGCCGCCCACCTACGGCATCTACATCGCCGGCCTGGTGTTCCAGTGGGTGAAGGCGCAAGGTGGCGTGGCGGAGATGGATCGCCGCGCCGCCGAGAAGGCCGCCCTGCTCTATGGCTGCCTGGACGGCTCCGGCGGCTTCTACCTCAACAAGGTCGAGAAGAACGCCCGTTCGCGGATGAACGTGCCCTTCTTCCTCGCCGACGAAACTCTCAACGAAGCCTTCCTCGCCGGCGCACGCGAAGCCGGTTTGTTGCAGCTCAAGGGCCACAAGTCCGTGGGCGGCATGCGGGCCTCCCTCTACAACGCCATGCCGCTGGCCGGGGTGCAGGCCCTGGTCGGCTACATGCAGGACTTCGCCCGCCACCATGGCTGACCAACCCGCGCCGACGCCGGCCCCGCCCGGCTCGAGCGAGACAGACATCCAACCCGCCTTGCTGGCCCTGCGCCAGCAGATCGACGCGATCGACCGCGACCTGCTCGCGCTGCTGAACCGCCGCGCCGACCTGGCGCTGGCCGTGGGCGCGCTGAAGAAGAAGGAAGGCTCGGTCGTCTTCCGCCCGGAGCGCGAGGCCCAGGTCATCGATGGCCTGAAGGCGGTGAACGCCGGGCCGCTGGGCACCGAGAGCGTGGCCCCGATCTGGCGCGAGATCATGTCGGCCTGCCGTGCGCTCGAGACGCCCACCCGCGTAGCCTACCTCGGACCGGCCGGCACCTTCAGCGAGGAAGCCGCCCTCGGCTTCTTCGGCTCTTCGATCGTGCGCGTGCTCTGCGCCAGCATCGACGAGGTCTTCGCGATGACCGCTGCCGGCGCGGCCGACTTCGGCGTCGTGCCGGTCGAGAACTCCAACGAAGGCGTGGTCGCCCGCTCGCTCGACATCCTCCTGACGACGCCACTGTTCATCATCGGCGAGACCAGCCTTTTCGTGCGCCAGAACCTGCTGCGCAAGGAGAACTCGCTCGAAGGCATCGAGGTGGTGTGCGCGCATCCGCAAGCCTTGGCGCAGTGCCATGGCTGGCTGTCGAACCACCTGCCGCACGCCGAGCGCCGTCCGGCCTCCAGCAATGCCGAAGGCGCGCGCCTGGCGGCGCACGATCCGAGGATGGCCGCCATCGCCAGCGTCCGTGCCGGCAGCGAGTACGGCCTGCACGTGGTCGCCCCGGCCATCCAGGACGATCCGCACAACCGCACCCGCTTCGCGATCGTCACCGACCCCCACCGGCATCCGGCGCCCAAGGCCTCGGGACACGACTGCACCAGCCTCATCGTCTCGGTGACCAACCGGCCCGGCGCCGTCCACGACATGCTCGTGCCGTTGAAGAAGCATGGCGTGTCGATGACCCGATTCGAGTCGCGCCCCGCCAGGTCCGGCCAGTGGGAGTACTACTTCTACATCGACCTGCAGGGCCATCCCGATGACGCGAATGTCAGTACCGCCCTGAAGGAGCTGCGCGACGCCTGCGCCTTCTTCAAGGTGCTGGGCACCTACCCTCTCGACGTCCACTGATGGCGGCGATGTTCAGACAGCTGGGGCTGATCGGCTGCGGGCTGATGGGGGGTTCCTTCGCCCTGGCCATGAAGCAGGCGGGCCTGGTCGAGCGCATCATCGGCTACTCCAAGTCGCCGTCCACCACCGAGCGTGCGCGCCAGCTGGGCGTGATCGACCAGGCTGCCGAATCCGCGCTGCTGGCCGTCTCGGGATCGGACATCGTCCTGCTGGCGGTGCCGGTGGCGGCGACCGACATCACCTTCCGCGCCATCCGCCACCTGGTGAACCCGGACGTGCTGTTCATGGACGTCGGCAGCACCAAGCGGGATGTCGTCGATGCAGCGCGGCGGGTGCTGAAGGAGCGGGTCGGTGCCTTCGTGCCGGCGCATCCGATCACCGGCAAGGAACTCGCCGGCGTCCAGAACGCCGATGTCGACCTCTACAAGGACAGGCAGGTCATCCTCACCCCCATCCAGCAGACCTCCGCCGTGCTGGTGGAGAAGGCCCAGGCCGTCTGGACGGCCCTGGGCTGCCGTGTCCAGGTGATGTCGCCGGAGGCCCACGATGCGGCCTTCGCCGCGGTCAGCCACTTGCCGCACCTGCTGGCCTTCGCCTACTTCACCGGCATCCTGCAGCAGAAGGAAAGCGAGCAGTTCCTGTCCCTCGCCGGCCCGGGGTTCCGCGACTTCACCCGCATCGCGGCCAGCGACCCCGCCATCTGGCGGGACATTCTCATCGCGAACCGCGAAGAGATCCTGAAGCAGAGCGAGCGATTCCGCGGCGCCCTGGGCGTCCTCGAGCAGGTGCTGCGCGATTGCCAGGGCGAGGCGCTCGAGGCGCTCATCACCGGCGTCTCGCACACCCGCAGCCACTGGCGAATGGGCAGCGGGCGTCCCTCCAAGAAGTAGTCGGCCATCCTCCGGGCCGGATCCGCATGTACAGCACCGCGTTCCTCGACCTTCCTCCATTCGTCCGCGCAGGCGGCATCGTGCGCCTGCCCGGCTCGAAGAGCATCTCGAATCGCGTGCTGCTGCTGGCCGGCCTGGCCGCCGGGACGACGGCCGTCCACGACCTGCTCGAGTCGGACGACACGCGCGTCATGCTGGAGGCCCTCGAAGCCCTCGGCTGCGGCCTGCGTCGAGAGGGCGCTGTGCTGCACGTCACCGGCCTGGGCGGCCGGCTGGATGTGCGCGAGGCGCAGCTTTTCCTCGGCAACGCCGGCACCGCGATGCGGCCACTGACCGCAGCACTCGCCGTCCTGGCGGCCACGCAAGGCGGCCGCTTCGAGCTTTCCGGCGTGCCCCGCATGCACGAGCGGCCGATCGGCGACCTGGTCGATGCGCTGCGCCAGCTCGGCTGCCCCATCGCCGACCTGGGCCGAGCGGGCTACCCGCCGCTGCGCGTGGGAGACGGCGCAGTGCACGCCCTGCAGACCGACGCACCCATCCGCGTCCGCGGGGATGTCTCCAGCCAGTTCCTGACCGCCCTGCTGCTGGCACTGCCGCTGGTCGCCATCCGCGGCGAGGTCGCGATCGAGGTCGAGGGCGAGCTCATCTCCAAGCCCTACATCGACATCACCCTGCGGCTGCTGGAGCGCTTCGGCATCTCGATCCTCCGCGAAGGCTACGCGCGCTTCGTCATTCCCCAGGGCGCGCAGTACCGCTCTCCCGGCAGCATCCACGTCGAAGGAGACGCGTCCTCGGCCTCGTACTTCGTCGCCCTGGGCGCCATCGCCGGCATCGATGCGCCGGTGCGCATCGAAGGCGTCGGCCTCGATTCCATCCAGGGCGACATCCGCTTCGTCGAAGCCGCCCGCGCCATGGGCGCCTCGGTCGAAGGCGGGCCGGGCTGGCTGGAGGTTCGCCGCGGTGCCTGGCCCCTGCGCGCCATCGAGCTCGACTGCAACCACATCCCGGATGCGGCCATGACCCTGGCGATGATGGCGCTCTACGCCGAAGGCCCCTGTCGCCTCACCGGCATCGCCAGCTGGCGGGTCAAGGAGACCGACCGGATAGCCGCCATGGCAGCCGAGCTGCGGAAGCTGGGCGCCAAGGTCGTCGACGGGCCCGACTCGATCGAGGTCCACCCTCCTGCGCGCTGGCAGCCCGCCGCATTGAAGACCTATGACGACCACCGCATGGCCATGTGCGGCTCCCTGGCGGCATTCAATCCGCTGGCGGGCGGCGCCGAGCTGCCGGTGCGCATCCTGGATCCGCGCTGCGTGGCCAAGACCTTCCCGGACTACTTCGAGGCCCTCTTCGAGCTGGTCACCCCAGTCGCAGCCGGGGTGCCGGTCATCACCGTCGACGGCCCGACCGCCTCCGGCAAGGGCACCCTGGCGGCCGAGGTGGCGGCCCAGCTCGGCTACCACCTGCTCGATTCCGGCGCGCTGTACCGCGCCACCGCGCTGGCGGCCCAGGACGCCGGCATCCCGCTGGAGGACGAGCCCGCGCTGGCCGCGCTCGCCAGCCGCCTCGAGCTGCGCTTCACCGGCCATCAGGTCTTCCTCAACGGCCGCGACATCACCGACCCGCTCAGGCTGGAGTCGACCGGCGGAATGGCCTCGCGGGTGTCCGTGCATCCAGCCGTCCGCCAGGCGCTGCACGGCCTGCAGCTGAGCTTCCGGCGCGTCCCGGGGCTGGTGGCCGACGGGCGCGACATGGGCACCGTCGTCTTCCCGGACGCCGACCTCAAGGTCTTCCTCACCGCCAGCGTCGAGGCGCGTGCCGACAGGCGCCATAAGCAGTTGATTTCCAAGGGAAATCCAGCTAATATCGACGGTCTTCGCGCAGACATCCAGATGCGCGACGAGCGCGACAGAAGCCGCGCCGTCGCCCCCTTGAAGCCGGCCGAGGACGCGATGCTGCTGGACAACTCCAGCCTTTCGGTCGAGCAATCGGTCGATCAGGTGTTGAGCTGGTGGCAGCAGCGCAGGCCGTTCTGAGCCCCTGGTTCAGGGCGGCCAGGCCCTTCTGAAGGCAAGACAGAAGGGCTGTTGGGCCCACCGCCCTTCCCTCCAGGCCCGCATGGGTCGATCGAGGGCGGTGAACTCGTCAACCTAACCCCTGCGGCGTCACGCGCCGCAAGCTGCCGGCACCTTGCGGGCCGGCCCCGAGGAAATCACATGTCCCAGACTCAAGTCGCCGCCAGCACCGGTGGTGAATCGTTCGCCGCCCTGTTCGAGGAAAGCCTGCAGCGCTCCGAGATGCGCTCGGGCGAGGTCATCACCGCCGAGGTGGTGCGCATCGAGCACAGCTTCGTGGTCGTCAATGCCGGCCTGAAGAGCGAAGCCTACGTGCCCATCGACGAATTCAAGAACGACCAGGGCGAGATCGAGGTCCAGGTGGGCGACTTCGTCTCCGTGGCCATCGACGCCGTCGAGAACGGCTATGGCGACACCATCCTGTCGCGCGACAAGGCCAAGCGCCTGGCCTCCTGGCTGGCGCTCGAGACCGCGCTGGAATCCGGCGACTTCGTCACCGGCACCGTCTCCGGCAAGGTCAAGGGCGGCCTGACCGTCCTGGTCAACGGCATCCGCGCCTTCCTCCCCGGCTCGCTGCTCGACACGCGTCCTGTCAAGGACATGTCGCCGTTCGAGGGCAAGACCATGGAGTTCAAGGTCATCAAGCTCGACCGCAAGCGCAACAACGTGGTGCTGTCGCGCCGCGCGGTGGTCGAAGCCTCGATGGGTGAAGAGCGCGCCAAGCTGCTCGAGACCCTGTCCGAAGGCGCCATCGTCCACGGCGTGGTCAAGAACATCACCGAGTACGGCGCGTTC
>CAMLGG010000332.1 GCA_946479475.1 uncultured Ideonella sp.
GCAAGGCCTTCCCGGCGAAGTACCAGGGCGCCCTGTTCTCGGCCCAGCACGGCTCATGGAACCGCACCAAGCCGATCGGCGCGCGGGTGATGGTCACCTACCTCAAGCCCGACGGCCTGCCCGACAAGACCGAGGTCTTCGCCGACGGCTGGCTGGACAGCGACACCGGCACCTACCGCGGCCGCCCGGTGGACGTGGCGGTGATGAAGGACGGCTCGCTGCTGATCAGCGACGACTTCGCCGGCGCCCTCTACCGCGTCACCTACTCGGCGCCGTGAGGCGGGCCTCCCCGGCATTCGCGCTCGCGCTCCTCACCCTGGGCGCGGGCGCCGCCGAGCCGATGGCGGGCGAAGCGAAGGCCCGGCCCTGCATGGTCTGCCACGGGCCGCTGGGCGTCGCGACCCAGCCCGAGACACCTCACCTGGCCGGGCAGCCGGCCAGCTACCTGGCCGCGCAGCTGAACGCCTTCCGCAGTGGCACGCGACGCCACGAGATCATGTCGGTCATCGCCAGGCCGCTCAGCGACGAGGACATCGACGCCATCGCCGCCTGGTTCGCCTCGGTCCGGGTGGAGGCGAGCCGCTGAGGACGCGGCGGTCTGTCAGGGCGTGGTGAGCCAGGGGAACCAGCTCACGACGTAGTTCGGTCCGACCCAGCTGATGCCGCCGTTCATCAGCAGCACCTTGTCGCCGTCGATGGTGTCGGCCAGGTGGCCGCAGCCGGCATAGGCCTGGTTCAGGCGGACCTTGCTCCAGGTCCCGTTGGCCTGGCCCAGGAACAGGGCGTCGGCGCCGAGGTCGTTCAAGGTCTTGGGGCAGTCGACGTTCATCAGGACCGCGTAGACATCGGGCCGGCCGTCGTGGTTGAAATCGCCGACGGTGATCGACTTGGCGGTGTAGGAGAAGTGGTTGCTGTAGGCGGTCGTCGAAAAGTAGCTGCCGCCGCCGGTGTTGAACCAGACCTGCAGGTCGTTGCCTTCCACCAGGGCCACCAGGTCCAGTCGGCCGTCGCCGTTCATGTCGGCGAGCTTGACCTGGCGCCACCGCTTGTTGATCGCCGGCGGGAAGATCTCGGTGAAGTTGCCCGCCCGGTCGTTGAGGTACAGGTGGGGCGGCCCTTCGAGGTCGCACACCAGCAGGTCGTCCCAGCCGTCGCCGTTGACGTCGCCGGAAACCGCGCAGGCCGAGCCCTTCTCGCCCGTCGCCCCGGTGGTCGCCTCGACGAAGTGCGAGCCGTCCTGGTTGATGAACAGGCGGTTGATGCTGAGGTTGCCGTCGGTGCGGTCGCGGCGCTCGTTGGTGATGTAGACGTCCGGGTAGCCGTCGTGGTTGAAGTCCAGGACGACGGGGATGCGGGCGCTGCCGTAGCGGTCTTCCGCGCCATGGTCGACCGCCTGGGTGAAGATGCCGTTCTCATCCTGCAGCCAGAGTTCGTTCAGGCCCTCGCCGGTGCCTCGCTCGGCGCCGACGCCGCAGTAGAAGTCCAGCCGGCCATCGCGGTTGAAGTCCGCCACGTCGCAGTCGTGCCGGTCGACCCAGACGAGGACCTGCTCCGAGGGCCTGTAGCCGCCGGGGGTCCAGTACCAGATGCGGTCGTCGGTGTCGTGCCCGGTGATGAAGATGTCGTCGTGGCCGTCGTGGTTGAAATCGGCCACCACCGAGCCCCAGGCCTTGGAGTTCTCGATGAAACGGGCGGTGTACTGGGCGTGCGCCGCGACGAATTGCAGGGCGATGAACGCCCCTGCCACGGCCTTGGCAAATGCCGGCATGCTGACCCTCCTGGTTTCTTGGATCAGGCCAGTCTAGAAGTTAGCTAGGGACCGTCGATCCATGAATCTAGGGGTCGGGATGCGGACAGATCCCCTAACTCTGGTGATACCGTGCCGCGGCATCCGCCAGCCGCCCGGCCACCATCCTGGCCAGCGCCGCCGGCGCCAGCACCTTCACCTGGGGGCCATGGCGCAGGATGTCCATTGCGAGCTCGGTCGCGTCGGCGTAGGGCAGCTCCATCCTGAGCGAGCCATCGGGCTGGGCTGCCAGGCGCTGCTGCGGATGCCACTCCTCCTGGGCCACCCACTGGGCGGCGTCGGCATCGAACAGCAGCGTCGCCCATTGCAGCTGCCCGGCCTTGCCGCTGAAGATGCCGTAGCCGCCGTCCAGCTCGGCCTCGACCGTCTTCATGGCGACATCCTTGGCGCGCTGCTCCAGCACCTTGGCCGAGCGCACCGCGTCCAACGCGAAGCGGCGCAGGCCCTCGCTGGAGTGGCACCAGGCGTCCAGGTACCAGGTGTTGCGGTAGTGGATCAGCCGCTGCGGCGAGACCTCGCGCCGGCTCTCGGCCTGGCGCTTGCGGGTGAAGTAGACGAGTGCGATGCGCTGGCGCTTCAACAGCGCGCTGCCGGCCGCCTCGAACCAGCGAGGCGGCACCGGGCGGCGAGCCGGCGAGGCGATCTTCACCCGCCGCATCAGCTCGCGCGATTCGCTTTCGCTCGCACCCAGCATGCCGTGCAGCTTGTCCAGCAGCGGCTGCAGGTGCCGGCCGAGCACGCCGCCGGCGTCCAGGCCCTTGATGAGCTGGTGCATGGTCAGCAGCGCGTGGATCTCGGCCTCGCTGAACCAGACGCCGGGCAGCTCGTGCGCCGGGGCGCTGCCGGCCGCGGCGCCGGCCGCCACGCCTTCGAAGCGGTAGACGTTGTCGAAGCGGTCGTAGACGATGGGCGCGTCCATCCGGTCGCGCAGGTACTGCAGGTCGCGCTTGAGGGTGGCGCGAGAGACCTCGAGCTCTTCCAGCAGCTCTTCGAAGCTGACGCCGCCGCGCGACTTGATGAGCAGCTCGATCCGGTAGAAACGTTCGGTGCGGTCCATGGCGGCGCACGCTACCACAGGCTCATGGCGTGAGCCTGGCCTCGGCTTCTCTTTGCGCCGACTTTCTTCGCACAGGCTCATTCCATGAGCCTGTGCGGGCCGAGACTGCCTTCCACGCTGTCATCGAACCTCATCGATCCATCCAGGAGCACGACCATGGCCACCGCCCAAGCCGCCCTCGCCTTCGACGACCTGCCGCCCCAGCGCCGCCTGCCCCTGGCCCGCACCGGCCGTGCCGCCATGCTGGCCGTCGCCGCGAGCGCCCAGGCTGGCGAGGACGACGCCATGCCGGATCCCGCCTTCATGCTGGGCTGGGAGTACGCCCACCATGGCCTGGTGCCGCCGGCCGAGCACCTGCTGCCCGGCCATCCGTTGCGCGAAGGCTGGCAGGCCGGCCGGGCGGCCTTCGGCTCCCGCACCCTGCGCGGCAGCCGCGCCGTGCAGCAATGGCTCGCCCTGCGCCTGGCCGCCTGGAGCGAAGGCCGGGCCTTCGAGGACGTGCAGGTCACCCCGAACTTCCTGGCGCAGATCGACACCCGCCGCTGCCCCGTCACCCGCGTCGAACTGCCGCAGGGCGAGGCCATGGTCGAGCGCGTCAACCACCGCGCGGGATACGCCGCCGGCAACCTGGTGGCCCTGAGCCCGCTGGCCCGGGCGGCCAAGGGCGGCAAGCGCTGGGACGAGGCCCGACTGTCGGCCGTGCTCGCCGCAGCGCGCCAGGCCGAGGGCGCCGGCCCGGTCGAGGGCCTCGGCAGCGCCGAATGGGCCCGCCTGGCGACGCTGATGAGCTTCGCCACGCCACTGCCGCACGAACTCGCTGCCACCCTGCCGCTGCGCGTGCTGCCGCCCAACCGCGTTCGGCTGATCAATCCCATCCAGGGCCTGCAGGCCCTCATCACGCTGCAGTTGACGCACGACGGCTTCGCGGTGCGCATCGCGCAGCTGGTCAGCCTGCTGCCGGGCCTGGAGATCCGCCGCGACTTCCACCTCTTCTTCCACAGCCTGCTGCCTCGCGCCTGGCGCGGCGGGCGGCCCGAGTCGGTCGAGGTGATGCGCGAGCGCCTCGAGGACGCCTGGGGCGATGCCGACGTGCTGCGCCGCTGGCAGCGCTTTGCCGTGCAGCTCAGCGCCGAGCAGGCCGACGGCCTGGTGCAGAAGCTGGTCGCCAAGGGCCTGGCCAATGGCATCCCGGGCACGCAGCGGGCCCAGTGGCACCCGGCCCACCGCGCCACCGAGGGCTGGGCCCTCGCAGCGTGAGCGGCAGAAGCCGCTCGGTCGAAGCGGCTTGCGCGGCACCGGCTTTGGACAACCATCACCGGATATGCTCTCGGCCCGGAAGGTGCCCGCCGCGGTGGCGGAGCCTGCACCCGGGTTGTCGAGGGCAGCATGCTGGAACAGAGCGCGAAGCAATGGATGTTGGGCAGTCCCATCGGGCGATTGCTCATGTCCGGGCGCGACACGCTCGACCTGGTCCGCGCGGCGCTGCGCAACCCCGAGAGCGTGGGCACCCTGGCCAACGACCAGCTCGCCACGCTGCTGGTCACCCGGCTGCCCCGGGCCGGCCAGGTCTTCATCGACGTCGGCGCGCACATCGGTTCGATCATCACGGCGGTCGCCCAGCGTGATCCCTCGATCCGCATCGTCGCGGTGGAGGCGATCCCCGAGAAGGCCGACCGCCTGCGCCGCAAGTTCCCGAACGTGCCGGTGCATGCCTGCGCGGTCGGCGACCAGGAGGGCGAAGTCTCCTTCTTCATCCACACCCGCCAGTCGGGCTACAGCTCGCTGGGCCGGCCCGCGCCGGGTGCCGACCCGGGCGACGGCCGCGACGAGGGCATCCGCGAGGTCCGCGTGCCCATCCGCCGGCTGGACGACCTGGTGGCACCCGAGGGCATAGACGTGATCAAGATCGACGTCGAGGGCGCCGAGCTCGGCGTCCTTCGCGGCAGCCAGCGGCTGATCGCCGCCAGCCGCCCGGTGATCATGTTCGAGAGCGGCCCGGGCGACGCCGAGGGTCTGGGCTACACCAAGCCGGCCATGTGGCAGTTCTTCGCCGACGCGCGCTACAGCCTGCACGTGCCCAATCGCGTGGCCCACAACGACGAAGGCCTGAGCCTCGAGGGCTTCGTCGAGAGCCACACCTACCCGCGGCGCACCACCAACTACTTCGCGATCCCGGCCGAACGCCGCATCGAGATCCGCGACCGCGCGCGAGCGCTCCTTGGCATCGTGGCGTGACTGGACCGCGCTGCACCAACGCTGCCATCCACGGGCGTGCGCGGATCCGGCTGCAGCCGGATCCGCTGCGCGAGCCCCGGAGACCACGAAGGGGGCCTTGACAGGCCCCGGGGCAGCCCCCTGGCAAGGGGGCGTGGGGGCTAAGAATACGTCACCCAGTCCGCGAGGCCCGGCTG
>CAMLGG010000333.1 GCA_946479475.1 uncultured Ideonella sp.
GCGGCCGCGCCTGCGGCCGAACCGCCCCGCCCGCGCCGAGGCGGCAGCCGCGCGGCCGCCGCGGCGAGCGAGTCCCCCGCGCCAGCGGAAGCCGAACTGGCGCCGGCGGCTGTCGAAGAGCCCCCCGTCGAGCCGGGACCGTCCGTGGAGGCGCCCGCAGGGCCGGCCGCGGACGAGCCAGCCTCCGAGGAAGCCGTGGCTCCGGTCGAGCCGCCCGCGCCGCCGCTGCCGGACAACAGCAGCCTGGTCCTGGAGGACGGCCTGCAGCGCCGCCTGCGCTGGCAGGCCGGCTCGCTCTGCCCCGACACGCTGGCCCAGGCCGTGCGCCGCTGGCAGCCGCGCGGCGAAGCCAGCCTGGCCCTGTCCCACCTCGACGAGCTGACCGAGCTGCTCGCCATCGCCGCCCGCACCGGCCACCCGGTCGAGGTCGACGAGGCCGTGTGGACGCACCTCGCCCGCCTGGGCGACCTGCAGGGCCGCATCGCCCACCTCGAATCGCGCCACCCCGAGGGCCTGGACCCGGCCGTGCAGCCCGAAGGCAGCCTGCTGGCCGGATGGCGCGCCTGCCAGCTCGAGGCAGCCTTCTTCGCGGCCTGCGTAGGCCGCTGCGTGCTGGCCGACGAGGCCGCGCTGAGGCCCGAGGAAGAGCTGCTGCTGGCCGCCCGGCTGGTGATGCAGCACTTCGGCAGCCCTGCGCCGGTGGTGCAGGCGCCCGCTGGGGCTCATGCCGCTTGGCAGGCGGCATGGGAAAGACTCTGGTCGAAAGAAGCGGAGCGGCCGGCAATCACGCTGCTCCCCGCCGACGCCAGTGTGCCGTCCGGCACCGAGCTGCTGTTGCTGGACCAGCGAGGCGGCCTCGATCTTCCGCCGGTCGAGTCGCCGGTGGCGCAGGCCGCGGGCTGGCTGTGGGTCCTGGCGCCGCACGACGTGCTGGACCGGCCCGAAGCGCTGTCCCTGTTCAGCGCCGTGGACCAGCTGCGCCAGGGCGGCCTCGCCCAATGGCAGGCCGAGGGCGACGCCGGCGCGCTGGCGCCCGTGCTGCTGGCCCGCCGCTTCGCCGATGTCGCCTCGCAGTGGCCCGCCTGGGCGCCGTCGGCGCGCGAGACGGCCGCGACGGTCGGCGAGGCATCCCTGCGCGACGATCTCGCCCGCCGCCTGGAGCGCTGGCAGCGCAGCGGCTATCTCGCCGACAGCGACCAGCTCGGCCTGCGGCGCACGCTGCAATCGCTGTGGGAGGCGGCCCGCGCCGCCAACATCGCGGCCCTGCCTTCGCTGCTCGGCGAGGCGTTGGCCAGCGGCGCCGGGCGCATCGTCGTCTTCACCGAGGACGCGGCCGCGCTGCCGGCGCTGGCCAGCGCGCTGCAGGCCGACGGCCTGCCGGTGGAGGCGCTGCCGCATGCCGGTCCGCCCCGGCTGGCCGACCAGGCCCTGCGGGCCTTCCGTGAGGCGGAGGGTGCGCAGATCCTGCTCGTGACCGACGCGCCCGAAGGCGCCGAGTCGCGCATCGGCGTGCAGCTCGCCGCGCCGGTGGTCATCCACCTCGACACGCCCTGGCCTTCCGATGCGCTCGCGCGCCGCCTGCAGCGCGTGCGGCCGGGTGCCGCCCAGCGTGAAGTGCCCGTGTGGCAATTGCTGCCGGAAGGCAGCGTGATGGCCCGGCGTGCGAAAGCAGTGCCCGCCGAAGCCGCCACGCGCTTGACGGGCCCGCTCCTGCGCGGCCCCGCGCTCGAAGCGTGGCAGGCCGAGCTGGCCGACTTGCTCTGAGCGTGGCCGATGCCTCGCCGCCCACGTCAGGACCCTGAGCGAGGCGTTGTCAGCCGCCTGCTGCGCGCGCTTTGGCAATGGCCGCTGGCCTTGCTGATCCTGTTCGAGGAGTGGGGCTGGGAGCCCCTGCAGCGCGGCCTGGCCTGGCTGGGCGAGAAGCTCGGCCTCACGGCGGTGGCGGCGTGGATCCAGCGCCTGCCGCCGTATGCCGCGCTGGCGCTGTTCGCCCTGCCGGCCCTCGCGTTGCTGCCGATCAAGCTGCTGGCGCTTTGGCTGATCGGCCAGGGCCGGGCCCTGCTCGGCGCCCTGGTGATCCTGGCTACCAAGGTGATAGGCACGGCCATCGTCGCGCGGTTGTTCACGCTGACCCAGCCGGCCCTGATGCGGCTGGGCTGGTTCGCCCGCCTCTATGCCCGCTGGTCGGCATGGAAGGAATCGCTGCTCGCCTGGGCGCGTGCCTCGGCCGCGTGGCGCGCCGCACGGGCGCTGCGCCGCCGCGTCAGGCTGCAGTGGCGGCGCTGGCGCGATTCGTTCGGCTAGGTCGGGACGGTCACGCGCCGTGCGGCGTGGAAGCGATCCAGCTCGGCCCGCAGCGCGTCGAGCGTCACGGCCCGCTCGTCGCGGTAGAAGAGGTTGAAGCTCTCGAAGGGGATCATCTTGCCGTCCGGCCGGGCGAAGTGGATGCAGCTCTTCTTCAGCGCCCGGATGTCCAGGCCGCGGGCGTCCATGAACTGCACGACGAGCACGCGGAAGACGCGGCGGTAGTCCAGCTCCGCCGGCGCCGCGATCTGCGGCAGGCAGCACATCAGCTCGGAAAGGCAGCTGGCCTGCGACTCCGGCGAGTGGTTGGTCGAGAAGAGCTTGAAGACCTGGCTCTTGAGCTTGGGGTCGCGCTCGAAGACGATGGTGTTGCTGCTGGCCTCGACCAGTGTGGTGGGGTCGAGGTAGCGGGTCAGCGGCTGCAGCGTGCCGTCGTCGCCGCGCAGCGCGTAGGCCATGGCCAGCGTGTCGGGGTTGCAGGGCACCGGCACAACGTCCTCGGCCGTGAAGAGTCCCGACTGCTCGACGATGCGGCGGCGGACTTCGCTCACCGTCAGGCGGTGCCTCGTTGCGTCGTAGGCCTCGTTGCGGCCGGCGTCCTGCACCGGCTGCAGCGTCACGCCGCGCACGCAGGGCTGCGAGGCGGCGAAGCGGATCACCTCGCCGATCTCCTCGTCGTTGACGCCGCGCTTGACCGTCATCACCAGCGTGGTCGACACGTTCAATGCGTTGAGCCGCTCCAGCGCCTGTTCACGGATGCGGCGCAGGTCGGCACCGCGCAGGTCCATCAACGGCTCGCGCCGGAGCGAATCGAACTGCAGGTAGACCTCGAAGCCCGGCGCATAGGCGGCCAGTCGCTCGGCAAAACCCGGCTCCTGCGCGATGCGGATGCCGTTGGTGTTGAGCATCAGATGGCGGATGGGCCGGGCCTTGGCGGCATCGAGGATCTCGAACAGCTGCGGGTGCAGCGTGGGCTCGCCGCCGGAGACCTGCACCACGTCCGCCTGGCCCTCGCTGGCGACCACCGCGTCCAGCATGGCGATCACCTCCTCGAACGAACGGTGGGTGAGCCGCTCGGGGCCGGAGGCGGCGTAGCAGGTGGGGCAGCGCAGGTTGCAGTGGTCGGTGATCTCGACGATGGCCAGGCAGCTGTGCTGCATGTGGTCAGGGCACAGGCCGCAGTCGTAGGGGCAGCCGTGGCGCATGTCGGTGGCGAAGCGCTGCGGCATCTCCGGCGGCTTGACGTAGACCTCGCGGCACAGGCGGTAGTAGGCGGCGTCGTCGCTCACCAGCACGCGCTCGGTGCCGTGCGCCGGGCACCACTTGTCCATGTAGACCCGCTCCTCCTTGAACACGATCTTGGCTTCGACCTGCCGCAGGCAGGTGGTGCAGACCGACTGGGTGGTGTCGTAGAAAAGGTAGGGGCGGGTCTTGCGGTCGGCGCTCATGCGGTTTGCACTCGGAGTGTCAGCTGCCGACCGGCACGCCAGACCAACGGCAGGTAGGCCGCCAGCGCGACGAGGCACACCCACTGGATGCCGGACAGGCCGAAAGGGTAGGCGATGCGCACCGGCTTGAGGGCATCGCCCAGCAGGCGCCAGGCCAGGTAGGCGGCGAGGAAGAGCTTGAACTGCAGGCCCGGCACAGGTGACAGCGCAACACGGGCGCGCCACAGCAGGCCGCCCAGCCCGAGCAGGAAGGCGATCTCGTACAGCGGCGAGGGATGGCGCACCACGCCGTCGCCGAGATCCACGCCCCAGGGCAGCGTGGTGGCCACGCCATAGGTGTCGTCGTGCAGCCCGGCGAGGAAGCAGCCGATGCGGCCGACGGCAATACCGGCCACCAGTGGCATCACCAGCGCGTCTCCGGTGCTGCGGCTCTGGCGCGTCAGCCACTTCGCCAGCTCGACGCCGATCAGTCCGCCCAGCATCCCGCCGACGATGCTCTGGCCCGGCAGCACCCACTCGCCGGCCAGGAGGCGCTGCCACACGTCCGGCCGCTCGACCAGGAAGACGGCCTTGTTGCCGATGGCCGCGCCCAGGAGCAGCCCCACCACCACCGCGAAGTTGCCCGGCTGCAGCGGGCCGCCGCGACCCTGCCCGCGCAGCGCCCGGCGGTACAGCCAGGCTCCGAGCGCGATGCCGCCGTACTCGAAGGCGCCGTGCAGCGCCGCGGCCTGGGCGGCATCCAGGTCGAGCCTCACGGCTTGGGCTTGTTCAGGTAGCGACGCAGCGTCCGGATGCACAGCCAGGTCAGCGCGCCGCCGATCAGCAGCGAGGGCAGGGCGATCGACAGCATGCCGGCCTCGTAGCCGCTCGCGTCGAGGCTGCCGAGGGTGAAGGCGGCGCCGCAAAGCGTGACGCAGCCGAAGCCGCCGATCGCGAACAGCAGCAGCAACACGACGATGAACCGGGTGAAGCCGCTCGGGGCCGATGCCTGCGCCTGCGGGCTCTCGTTCGGATCGCCGTTCATGCGGCCGCCTCCCGGTTCTCGACCAGCACGCGCTCGCCGTGGGCGACGAGCAGCCCGTGCACCGCATCACGCAGGCCCTCCGGCGTCACGCGATGGGGCGCGACCGGAGGCGCCGCGACCACGCTGACCCGGCTGAAGAGCCCGCGCCGGAAGGGCTTGACCATCGCCCGCCCGCCCTCGGCCCGCGAGAAGAACGAGCCCCACAGGTTGACCAGCGCCACCGGCACCACCGGCACCGGCCGCCGCTCCAGGATCTTCATCACGCCGCCCTTGAAGGGTTGCAGCCGGCCGTCGGAGGTGATGCCGCCTTCCGGGAAGATGCCCAGCAGGTCGCCCTCGGCCAGCACCGCATCCGCCGCGGCGAAGGCCGCCTCGTAGGCCGCCGGATCCTCGCCGCGCGGCGCGATCGGGATGGCCTTGGCCAGCCTGAACAGCCAGCCCAGCACCGGCACCTTGAAGATGCGGTGGTCCATCACGAAGCG
>CAMLGG010000334.1 GCA_946479475.1 uncultured Ideonella sp.
ACCCAACGGAGCCCGCCATGAAGCAGATCACCGCCATCATCAAGCCCTTCAAGCTCGAGGAAGTGCGCGAGGCCCTGGCCGAGGTCGGCGTCTCGGGCCTGACGGTGACGGAGGTGAAGGGCTTCGGGCGCCAGAAGGGCCACACCGAGCTGTATCGTGGCGCCGAGTACGTGGTCGACTTCCTGCCGAAGGTGAAGGTCGAGGTGGTGGTGCGCGACGACGACGTCGAAAGGTCGATCGAGGCCATCGTCAAGGCCGCCAAGACCGGCAAGATCGGCGACGGCAAGATCTTTGTCACCGGCGTCGAGCAGGTGGTGCGCATCCGCACCGGCGAGACCGACGAGGCCGCCGTCTAGATCCGGCTGAAGTCCTCGGGGCCGCCAGCGCGGGCGGCCTCTGCCGAGAGGCGGTCCAGCAGTTGCGCAGGGTCCGCCGAAACCGTCAGCATGGCCTGCTGCAGGTCGTCGACGAAGCCGGCTTCGCGCGTGCAGGCCATGAAAGCCAGCAGCGGGTCATAGAAGCCGTTCACGTTGAGCAGGCCGATGGGCTGGTCGTGATAGCCCAGGTGGCGCCAGGTCCAGACCTCGAACAGCTCCTCCAGCGTGCCGATGCCCCCGGGCAGGGCAACGAAGGCTGCGGCCAGTTCGGCCATCACCCGCTTGCGCTCGTGCATCGTCTCGACGACGTGCAGCTCCGTCAGGCCGCGGTGGCCCACTTCGCGGTTCATCAGCCGCTCGGGGATCACGCCTACGACTTCGCCGCCAGCCGCCAGCGCCGCATCGGCCGTCGCGCCCATCAGCCCGACGTTGCCGCCGCCGTAGACCAGCCGCCAGCCTCGCCGGGCGATCTCCCCGCCCAACACCCGGGCCGCTGAAAGAAAGGACGGCGAGGCGCCGAAGCGCGAGCCGCAGTACACGCAGACGGAAAACGGCTTGTTCTTCATCGCCTGATTCTGACAGGCGGCCCGACCGCGGTCAGGCCGGCTTGCCCTTCAGCGGCCTGACGTCCACCAGGCGTGTGCCGCAGACCACGTCGTGCCAGAACTGACGCTCCGGATTGAGGCGCGACAAGGCCGCGTAGGCCAGCACCCCCGTGGCGACGATGCCGAAGAAGCTGCCGCCGCTCTTCAGGCCCGAAAGATGGGCCGTCGACAAGGCGGGAATGAACCACAGCCAGCTCAGCACGTAGCGGGCGAAAGCGCGCGGCATGGAGACCGGGTCGCCATGGGCGTCGGTCAGCCTGACGTGCCAGGCCTTCATCGCCACAGTCTGCCCGCCGTGCGACCAGAACCACCCAAAGTACAGGCCGAGGACCAGGAACATGAAGATCTGCAGGCCCAGGGTGCCCTGCGCATCCGGGTCGCGCAGGCCCGTCGAAGCGGAATAGGCAATGCCCGCGATCATCAGCACACCGAACAGGAGCACGCCCTCGTAGACGAAGGCCGCCAGGCGTCGCTTCAGCGGGGGGGCCTTCAGGCCGTGCGATTCCCCCTTCGGGAGAGCGCCGCTCACTGCGGCTTCGACGACGGCTGGCCCTGGGGTGGGCCAGCCGGTCGCGGGGGCTTCGTCGAGGTCCCGGCGGCCTGCGGGCCGCTCTTGGGCAGGAGGGTGGTCTTGTCCACGAGCTTGGGCGTGGCGGCTATCTTGGGTTGGCCGGGTTGCTGGTGCGGCGGCGGCTTGCGCGTGGCCGTCACGAGGGAGGTGGTCGCCCCGGGATTGCCTTGGACGACCGTCGGGGCGACCGGCTTCAGCGGCGGCACGGCGACCCGGCTGGGTGCGACGAGGTTCGTCTTCGGAGCCTGGGCGTCGACCGGCGCCCTGCGCAAGGCCTGAGCCGGGCTGACGGGCGGCGGCTTGTCGATCGGCTTCGCGCGGGCGGCGAGCGCGGCGCGCTCCTCGGGGGACAGTGATTGGTAGGCCTCCCACCGTGCGGCCCGCTCGCTCTGGGGAGCAAGTTGCCGGGACTGCTGGTAGTTGATCCTCGCCTCGGAGCGTTCGGTCGGCGACAGCCGGGCCCAATTGCTCATCCGCTCACGGACGCGCTCCTGCCGCTCCGGCTTCATCGAACCGAAGCGCGAGGAGACCTCCAGCCACTTCTGCTTCCGCGCCGGATCCAGGGAGTTCCAGTCATCCTTCAGCGGGGCGAGGGCCGTCCTCTGTTCGGGGGTGAGCTCCGCCCAGGTTTGCGCCATGGCAGGCGCGACCAGGCCCAGCACCAAGCCGAGTCCCATCGCGACGAGCACGGAGCCTCGGATCACTGCGCGTCTTCTTTCAGGTACTCGACGAAGCCGGCGTCGCTGTAGGCGTCCGGTGGCAACTCGTCCGAGAGCAGGCTGACATCGACATCGGCGGCGGCCTCGACCTGGGCCCGGTCGTGCCATTCGTCGATCAGCACCATTCCGGCGACCAGGACCACCAGCGGCATGACCGAAGCGAATCGGAACAGCCAGCCCGGCAATCGGCCCAGGGTTGCACTGCGGCCGTTGCCGACCACGGCTTCCGCGCCGGCGGTGGCCACGCGCGTTGCCCGCGCGCGCGAAAGCGCCTGCTCGCGCGCGACGCGCAGGCGCTCGGACACGTCGTGCGGCGTGCGGGCGGCCTGCTCGTTCAGCAGGGCGCCGACACGGAGCCCGAAGCGGGCCTCCAGGCGCTCGGCTTCGGCAGCCTGGCGGGTGACAGTGCTGTTCATGGCGCGATTCCCTTGGCTTTGAGCGCTTTGGCCAAGGCATGGACCGCCCGCGAGCAATGCGTCTTCACGCTGCCCTCCGAGCAACCCATGACCGTGGCTGTCTCTGCAACATCCAGTTCCTCCCAGTAACGGAGCAGGAAAGCCTCTCGTTGACGGCCGGGAAGGAGGGCGATCTCCTTTTCTATTAAAAGCAAGATCTGTTCCCTTCCGACGGTGTCCGCTGCGCTTTCGGAGCCGAGCGTGCCTTCCATCGTGGTGAGCAGCTCGAGGAGATCGAAGTCCCCTTCATCGTCACCGGTGTCGAAATCCGAAAGGTTCTGGACGACGGCGTTGCGCACTTTCTGGCGCCGGAACCAGTCCATCGTCGCGTTGGACAGGATGCGCTGGAAGACCAGCGGCAGTTCCGCCGCCGGGCGGTCGCCGTACTTCTCTGCCAGCCGGATCATCGAATCCTGAACGATGTCCAGGGCGGCGTCGTCGTCGCGCACGGCGTAGACCGTGCGCTTGAACGCGCGCTTTTCGACGCTCTTGAGGAAGTCGGTGAGTTCTTTGTCGGTGGCCAAAGCGTGCGTCAGGTGGCCGGCGGCCCCTGCGAAATCGGCGGCGATTATGTCATCGGCCCCGAAAAGATCGTCGGACTTCGGCAACAGTGCGATAATGCTGCTTCGCACAATTTGCGAACTCGTCGTTCAGGCCGACCCGACCGCGGGCTACCGGCATCTTTGAAACGCGCAGGTTCCAAGTCCGCCCCACAAGGGCGAGAGGAGGGGCACCGATGGTTTTTCGTCAGAGAAATTCACAGAGGTTCGAAATGGACATGTCTGCCGCGGAAGTCAAGCGTGCCGCTTCGGCACAACCGCACCCCTCATCCCCCTCCGAGGAGCCCAACGGCTCCGAAATCCTCGTCCGCTGCCTTCAGGCCGAAGGCGTCAAGTACCTGTGGGGTTACCCCGGCGGCGCGGTCCTCTACATCTACGACGCACTGTACAAGCAGGAGAGCATCCAGCACGTCCTGGTGCGCCACGAGCAGGCGGCCATCCACGCGGCTGATGGCTACGCCCGTGCGACCGGCGAGGTCGGCGTTGCACTGGTCACGTCCGGCCCGGGCGTCACCAATGCGGTGACGGGCATCGCGACGGCGTACATGGATTCGATCCCGATGGTGATCGTCACCGGCCAGGTGCCGACCCCGGCGATCGGGCTGGACGCCTTCCAGGAGTGCGACACCGTCGGCATCACGCGCCCGATCGTCAAGCACAACTTCCTGGTGAAGGATGTCCGCGACCTCGCGTCGACCATCAAGAAGGCTTTCCACATCGCGCGCACCGGCCGCCCCGGCCCGGTGGTGGTGGACATCCCCAAGGACGTGTCGCTCAAGACGGCACCGTTCCACTACCCCGAGCGCGTCGAGATGCGCTCCTACAACCCGGTCAAGAAGGGCCACGGCGGCCAGATCCGCAAGGCGGCGCAGCTGCTGCTCGGTGCCAAGCGGCCCTATATCTATACCGGTGGCGGCGTGGTGCTGGGCAATGCCGCGCCCGAGCTGCGCGAGCTGGCCGACCTGCTGGGCTTCCCCTGCACCAACACCCTGATGGGCCTGGGTGCCATCTCGGCGAGCGATCCGAAGTTCCTCGGCATGCTGGGCATGCACGGCACCTACGAAGCCAACATGACCATGCAGCACTGCGACGTGCTGCTGGCCGTCGGCGCGCGCTTCGACGACCGCGTGATCGGCAACCCGAAGCACTTCGCTTCGGTGGAGCGCAAGATCATTCACATCGACATCGACCCTTCGTCGATTTCCAAGCGCGTCAAGGTCGACATTCCCATCGTCGGCGACGTCAAGGATGTGCTGCAGGAGATGATCGCCCACCTGAAGGAGTCCTCGGCCAAGCCGGACAAGGACGCCATCAATGGCTGGTGGAGCCAGATCAACGACTGGCGCAAGAAGGAGTGCCTGGCCTATCGCAAGAGCGAAGAGGTGATCAAGCCGCAGCACGTCATCGAGACGCTGTGGAAGCTGACGCGCAACCGCGACACCTACATCACCTCGGACGTCGGCCAGCACCAGATGTGGGCCGCGCAGTTCTACGGCTTCGCCGAGCCCCGTCGCTGGATCAACTCAGGTGGCCTCGGCACGATGGGCGTGGGCCTGCCATACGCCATGGGCATCAAGCTCGCGAAGCCCGAATCCGACGTTTTCTGCATCACCGGCGAGGGCTCGATCCAGATGTGCATCCAGGAGCTCTCGACCTGCCAGCAGTACAAGACGCCGGTCAAGATCATCTCGCTGAACAACCGCTACCTGGGCATGGTGCGGCAGTGGCAGGAGCTGGACTACGGCGGCCGCTACTCCCACAGCTACATGGATGCCCTGCCGGATTTCGTGAAGCTCGCGGAGGCCTACGGCCACGTGGGCATCAAGATCGAGAAACCTTCGGAAGTGGAGCCGGCACTCAAGGAGCTGATCCGCCTGAAGGACCGTACCGTCTTCCTCGACGTGCGCACCGACCCGACCGAGAACGTCTGGCCGATGGTGCAGGCGGGCAAGGGCATCTCCG
>CAMLGG010000335.1 GCA_946479475.1 uncultured Ideonella sp.
CGGGCAGGAAGCCCGAGTTCTTCAGGTTGCCCTTCCAGTTCTTCAGGTCGATCTCCTTGTGGGCGATGTTCACGTCGCCCACGAGGATGAATTCGCGCTTTCCCTTGAGAGACAGCAGGTGCGGATAGATCACCTCGAGGAAGCGGTACTTGGCGGCCTGGCGCTCCTCGCCGGACGAGCCGCTGGGGAAGTAGCAGCTGATCATGCTCAGCGGCCGCCCCGGCTTGTCGAAGCGCACCTCGACATAGCGGCCTTCGTCGTCGAACTCCGGCACGCCCAGGCCGACGATCACGTCGCTCGGCGCGTGGCGCGTGTACAACCCGACGCCCGAATAGCCTTTCTTCTGCGCGAAGTGGAAGTGGCCGTCCATGCCGGCGACGCGCTCGAACCGGCCCGCCACGTCGGCGTGCTGGGCCTTGACCTCCTGCACCCCCATACAATCGGCGCGGGCCTGTTCCGCCCATTCGACGAAACCCTTGGCAGCCGCCGAGCGGATGCCGTTGAGATTGAGCGTGACCAGGCGGAATCCCATTCGTGTAGTAGTCCTTCGGTGCAAGACATGGCCCACAACGAGTCGCCGGACCCGCTGGCGCAGGAATTCGTGAAGTTCTCGGTGCAGGCCGGGGTGCTGCGCTTTGGGGACTTCAAGACCAAGGCCGGCCGCCAGTCGCCCTACTTCTTCAACACCGGCCTGTTCGACGACGGCGCGAAGCTCGCGAAGCTGGGCGAATTCTATGCACGCCGCCTGATCGCCTCCGGCCTCGAGTTCGACATGCTCTTCGGCCCGGCCTACAAGGGCATCACGCTGGCCGCCGCCGTGGCCATCGGCCTGGCGCGCGAGGGCCGCAGCGTGCCCTACGCCTACAACCGCAAGGAGGCGAAGGACCACGGCGAGGGCGGCACCCTCGTCGGCGCGCCGGTCAAGGGCCGCGTGCTGATCATCGACGACGTGATCACCGACGGCGCCTCCAAGCGCGAAGCCGCCGAGATGATCCGCGCGGCCGGGGCCACGCCGGTGGGCGTGGCCATCACCATGGACAGGCAAGAGCGCGCCAGCGACTCGAGTGGCGACCGCCGATCGGGCGTCCAGTACGTCGAGCAGGATCTCGGCCTGAAGGTGGTCTCCATCGCCACGCTGGCCGACCTGATGCAGTTCCTGGCCGTGACGGAAGACCCGGCGCTGCGCGCCAACACCGAGCGCGTCGCGGCCTACCGCGCGCGCTACGGGGTGTGAGCCTGCCCATGCGCAACGGATTGACCGCTCTGGGGCTGTGGGCCCTGGCCGGGGTCGCCTGCGCGGCCACCTCCCCGAAGCCGGGCTCGTCGCCCACCAACACGCCGATCTACACCTGCGTCGATGCGCAAGGGCATCGCCTCAGCTCCGACCGCCCGATCCCGGAGTGCATGACCCAGGACCAGCGCCTGCTGAACCGCGACGGCACCCTGAAGGCCGTGGTGCCGCCGGCCCAGAGCACCGAAGAGAAGGTCCGGCAGGAAACCCTCAAGCGCCAGGCCGAGCAGGTGCGCCTCGCACGCGAGGCCGAGGCCCGGCGCGACCGCGCGCTGCTGGCCCGCTACCCCGACCAGGCCACCCACGACGCGGCCCGGCGCCGCGCGCTGGAGCCCGTCAACCGCCAGATCCAGGCCGCAGAGCGCCGCCTGCAGGAGCTGGACGTGGAAACGCAGGCGCTCGCGCACGAGCGCGAGGCCGTCACCTCCAAGACGCTGCCGCAGGCCCTGCGCGCCCGCATCGCCTCCAACGAAGGCGCCATCGACGCGCAGCGCACGATCCTTCGCGACCAGCAGGCCGAGATCCAGCGGATCGACCAGCAGTTCGACCAGGAGCTGGCGCGCCTGCGGGCCCTGTGGGCGGGCGCAACGCCGGGCCGCATGGGGCCGATGGTGCTTCCGTCCTCCGCGCCGGCGGTGCCGGCCTCCCGGCCCGCCTCCGCACCCTGAATCTTCGAACCGACGAAAGCCGCCGATGCGCTCCATCCGCCTGCCCGCCCTGGCCGCCGCCGCCCTCGCGCTGGCCTGTGTTGCCGCTTCGGCCGCGCCGGCCGACTACCAGTGCGACGGGGGCTCGACGCTCACGGCCGATTTCTCGCCCCGCTCCGCCCAGGTGCGCTACGAAGGGCAGCATTGGACGCTGCAGCGCGTGCGCGAGGCGCGCGAGGCGCGTTACGTGTCGGCCCGGACCGGCGTCACCATCACCTTGCTGAAGAGCCAGGCCACGCTGGAGCGCAAGGGTCAGGCCTCGGTGGCCTGCAAACTGGTGGTGCGCGCCCTGCGGCCCGAGGCGCTGGGCGTCGCCCCTGCCGCCGCCGCCACGGATACGCGCTGATCGCGCCTCCGCGGCTGTCGCGCTAAGCTGCGCCCCATGCGCGGCACGCCCTTGCACCGATGGCTCTCACGGCTGCTGCCGTGGCTGCTGGCCGCGCTGCTGGCCGGTTGCGGCGGCGGGGGCGGCAGCAGCCCGGGCGACGGCGGCGGCACGCCACTCGCGTACGACGACCCTGTCGCCTACAGCACCAGCCCCAATGCCTCGCTCGCCAGCGCGACCGAGGCAAGCGCCGTCACCCACCACCAGATCACGCTCGGCGGCCGCGCGCTCGCCTACACCGCGACCGCCGGCCACCTGACGGCCCATGCCCTGGTCGGCGACGCACCGCTGGCGAGCATGTTCTACGTGGCCTACACGCTCGACGGCGCGGACCCGGCGACCCGCCCCGTCACGGTCTTCTACAACGGCGGCCCCGGCTCGGCGAGCGTGTGGTTGCACCTCGGCTCCTTCGGCCCCAAGCGCTTGGTCACCGGAGCGCCCAGCACCTCGCCCACCAAGCCCTTCCCCCTGGTCGACAACGCCGAATCGCTGCTGGACGAGTCGGACCTGGTCTTCATGGACGCCGTCGGCACCGGCCTTTCCGAAGCGATCGCACCCCGGCGAAACCTCAGCTTCTGGGGAGTGGACGCCGACGCCGACCTGTTCCGCGACGCCATCCGCCGCTGGCAGGCGCTCAACGGGCGAACGGCCTCGCCGCTGTTCCTCTTCGGCGAGAGCTACGGCACCCTGCGCAGCGCGGTACTGGCCGAGCGGCTGGAGTCGGCCGGCGTGCCCCTGGCCGGCGTGATCCTGCAGTCGTCCATCCTCAACTACAACAGCAACTGCGGCGTCTTCTCGCCCGGCACGGTGGATTGCACCGGCTACCTGCCGAGCTACTCGGCGGTCGGGGCCTGGTTCGGCCTCACCAGCCCGGTGCCGGACGACCTGGGCGCCTTCCTGGGCGAGATGCGCGTCTTCGCCGACACGAGCTACCACCCGGCGGTGGTGGACTGGCTCGCCGATTCCACGCCCCCCGCTGCCAGCCTGCTCGACGCGCTGCAGGCCAACACCGGCGAGGCGGTCTCGCAGTGGCAGCTCGAGTTCAGTCTCGGGCCCGACCGCTTCCAGCGCACGCTGAAGGCGGGGCAGATCACCGGCCGCTACGACGCCCGCATGGCCGTGCCGAACGGCAGCCCGCTGGCGCGCGAGGGCGACCCTTCGTCGACCGTGATCAGCGGCGAGTTCGACACCGCGATCAACGCCTACCTGCCTTCGGTGCTGGGCTACGGCACCCGCAGCCACTACACCACGCTCAGCGACGCGATCAGCTATTGGGACTTCGGCCACGACGGCCAGCAGCTGCCCGACGCGGTGCCGGACCTGGCCGCGGCGATGGCGATCAACCCCGACCTGAAGGTGCTCTCCGTAGCCGGCGTGGACGACCTGGCGACGCCGTTCTTCCAGACCGAGCGCGACCTGGACAGGCTGCCCGGGCTGGCCTCGCGCTTCACGGTGAAGACCTACCTCGGCGGCCACATGACCTACCTCGACGACGGCTCGCGCGCCGCGGAGAAGGCCGACCTGGCCAGCTTCTACCGCTCGGCGGCTGCCACGGCAGCGCGGGCTGCCCGAAGAGGAGCGGCGCGATGAAAAGCAAGTGGCAAGCGTTCCTGCTGGCCATGGCGGTCTCGCTCCTGGCGACCGGCGCGGGGGCGGGGAACGTGCTGCGCGACCCTGCGGTGCCCGAGGCGCTGCGCCATGCTCGCCCTGCCGCCGAGACCCGCGGCGAAGCCCTGCAGGCCCAGGTCCAGGCCAAGCTGAAGGCCGGCTTCGACGCCGCCGACACCACCGCCGCCGGCCACATCAGCCGGGCCCAGGCCGAGGCCGCGGGGCTGGGCTACGTCGCCCGGCACTTCGAGGAGATCGATGCTGGCGGGCACGGCAGCGTGAGCTGGGCCCAGGTGCAGGCCTGGATCGCCCAGCGCCAGCGCGCCCGTTAGCTCAGGCGTTCAAGCGCGCCTTCAGCAACTCGCCGGCCTGGCCCGGATTGGCCTTGCCCTTGCTGGCCTTCATCACCTGGCCGACCAGGGCGTTGAAGGCCTTCTCCTTGCCAGCCCGGTACTCCTCGACCGACTTGGCGTTGGCCGCGATGACCTCATCCACGATCTTCTCCAGCGCGCCGAGGTCGTTCATCTGCTTCAGGCCCTTGGCCTCGATGACGGCATCGACGCTCGTGCCCTCGCCGCTCCACAGCGCGTCGAAGACCTGCCTGGCGGCGTTGTTCGAGATCGTGCCGTCCTGGATCCGGCCGATCAGTGCGGCGAGCGCCGAGGGCACCACCGGCGCGTCGGCAATCTCGCGGTCCTCGCTGTTCAGCCGCTTGCTCACCTCGCCCATCAGCCAGTTGGCGACGAGCTTCGGCGCCTTGCTCGCATCACGCGCCGCCTCGTAGTAGCGGGCGAAGGCCAGGCTCTGCGTCATCATCGAAGCGTCGTACTCCGGCAGGCCGTCGGCCAGCACGAAGCGCTCGGCCATCGCGCCGGGCAGCTCGGGCATGGCGCCGCGGACCTGGTCGACCCACTCCGGCGCGATCACGAGCGGCGGCAGGTCGGGATCCGGGAAGTAGCGGTAGTCGTGCGCGTCTTCCTTGGTGCGCATGGCGCGGGTCGCGCCGCGGCCGCCGTTGGCATCGGGATTGAACAGCACCGTGGCCTGCTGGATCTGCCGGCCGTCCTCGATCTCGTCGATCTGCCACTGCACCTCGGCGTCGATCGCCAGCTGCAGGAAGCGGAAGCTGTTGAGGTTCTTGATCTCGCGACGGGTGCCGTAGGGCGCGCCGGGCTTGCGCACCGAGACGTTGGCGTCGCAGCGGAAGGAGCCTTCCTGCATGTTGCCGTCGCAGATGCC
>CAMLGG010000336.1 GCA_946479475.1 uncultured Ideonella sp.
CCATCGTCGGCCCGAACGGCGCGGGCAAGTCGACGCTGCTGCGCGCGCTCGCCGGCCTCGTCGAGCCTCGCAACGGTGAAGTGCGGCTCGGGGGAAAGAGGCTCCTCGACTGGTCGCGCCGCGAAAGGGCGCAGCGCCTGGCCTGGCTGGCGCAGGCCGGGCCGGTCGGCGATGGGTTGACAGCGCGCGAGACGGTCGCGCTGGGCCGCCTGCCTCACCAGGGCCTGCTCGGCCCTTCCACCCGCGCCGACGAGGCGGCCATCGATGCGGCCATGCACGCCACGGGCTGCACCGCCTGGGCCGCGCGCCGGTTGAACGGCCTGTCCGGCGGCGAGCGACAGCGCGTGCTGCTGGCTCGCGCCCTGGCCACAGGCGCGCCGGTGCTGCTCCTGGACGAGCCCACCGCGCACCTCGATCCGCCGCACCAGGTCTCGCTGGTGAAGCTGTTGCGCCGCCTGGCCGCCACGCACACCGTGGTCACCGTCCTGCACGAGCTCACGCTCGCCTTGCGGGCCGACCGCCTGCTCGTGATGCGCGATGGCGCCGTGCGGGCGGAAGGTCCGTCGACGGAGCCTGCGGTCCGCTCGGCCCTGCAGGCGGCCTTCGACCACGCCATCCACATCGACGACTGCGGCGGCCACCCGGTGGCCCTGCCGCGCCTGGAGGACTGAATGCAGATCGAAGCCCCACCCACCAAGCGGACCACGTCCAGGCCCGAAGGCGAAAGGCGCGGCCTGGTGCTCGTCCACACCGGCGACGGCAAAGGCAAGAGCACGGCGGCCTTCGGCCTGGCCCTGCGCGCCCACGGCCGCGGCAAGCCGGTGAAGGTCTACCAGTTCATGAAGGTGCCCTCGGCGCGCTTCGGCGAGCACCGCCTGTTCGAGCAGCTCGGCGTGCCCATCGAAGGGCTAGGCGACGGCTTCAGCTGGAAGAGCCGCGACCTCGACCATTCGGCGCAGCTCGCGCGCGAGGGCTGGGCGCGCGCCGAGGCGACGATCCGCGCCGGCGAGCACTTCCTCGTCGTGCTCGACGAGATCATGTACCCCCTGCGCTACGGCTGGATTCCGCTGGAGGCGGTGCTGGCGGCGCTGCGCGGGCGGCCGCCGCACACGCACGTCGTGCTCACCGGGCGCAGCGCACCGGAAGAGCTGGTCGAGCTGGCCGACACGGTGACCGAGATGCGGCTGGTCAAGCACCACTACCAGGCCGGCGTGCCGGCCCAGCGCGGGATCGAGGACTGATGCGCGCCGCGATCAGCTGGAGCGCCGGCAAGGACTCCTGCCTTGCGCTGCTGCGCGCGCGCGAGGCGGGGCTGGACGTGCGGACCTTCCTCACCATGTGCGACACCGACGGGACGAGCAAGAGCCACGCGTTGCCATCCGCCCTGGTCGCCGCGCAGGTCGCGGCGCTTGGAGGCACGTGGCTTCCCGCCCTCGTCGCTCCCGGCGACTACGGCCACGCCTTCGTCGCCGCCCTGCAGGCGCTGAAGGCAGGGGGCCACAGCCACATGGTCTTCGGCGACATCGACCTGCAGGCCCATCGCGACTGGCTGGAGCCGATGTGCGAGCGCGCCGGCCTGCAGGCCGTGTTCCCGCTGTGGGGCGAGCCGCGCGCGGCGCTGGCCGGGGAGATCGTGCGTCGCGGCATCCGCGCGCGCCTCGTCTGCATCGACACGGCGAAGCTGGACGCCTCCTTCTGCGGGGCCGAATACGACGCGGCGCTGCTGGCGCGGCTGCCTGCCGGCGTGTGCCCCTGCGGAGAGGAAGGCGAGTTCCACACCTTCGTCTGGGGCGGGCCGGGCTTTGCGGCGCCGTTGAAGCTCGGGGCAGGGGCGCCGCGCCGCGAGCCCTCGCGGCCGCCGCTGTCGCCCACCGAGCTCGTGTTCCAGCCGCCGGAGCTGCTGGCGTGACGATCGCCGCGCTGGCGCTTCTGGTGGCCTGGGCGCTGGATGCCTGCTTCGGCGAGTGGCCGAACCGCTGGCATCCGGTGGCCGCGCTGGGCCGCGTGCTGGGGCCGCTCGGACGCCGCATCAGCACTTGGGCGCCACGGCCCGCCTTCGTGGCTGGGGCTGCCTCGTGGATCGCCCTGGCTGCGTTGATTGGTGGGGTGGCCTGGGCGATCGAATCGGTGCTGTCCACCCGCTGGCCCGCCGCCGGCGCGGCCGTGGCGCTGGGCGTGCTGCTCAAGCCCTGCTTCGCCTGGCGCATGCTGCGCGAAGAGGTCGGCGCGGTGGAAGCGGCACTCGGGACCGAGGGCCTCGAAGCTGCGCGTGCGCGGCTGGCACGCCTGGTCAGCCGCGACGTGATGCAGGCCGATGCGGCAGCGGTGCGCGAGGCGGCCATCGAGACGCTGGCCGAGAACCTCAACGACTCGGTGGTCGCGCCACTGGCCTGGTACGCCGTCTTCGGCCTGGCCGGCGCGGCGGTCTACCGGTTCGCCAACACGGCCGATGCGATGTGGGGCTACCGCGGCCGCTACGAGTGGGCCGGCAAGTGGGCAGCCCGGGCCGACGACGTGCTGTCGTGGGTGCCGGCGCGCGTCACGGCCGTCCTGCTGCTCGGCTGGCGGCCGGGGGCTTGGCCGGCGCTGGCGAAGGAGGCCTGTCGCACGCCGTCGCCCAACGGCGGCTGGCCGATGGGCGCGATGGCGCTGCGTCTCGGGATCGGGCTCGCCAAGCCTGGCGTGTATGCCCTGAACGCCGAGGCTGCGTCCCCGGACGGGTCTGCGTTTCGCGCGGCCTTGCTTCGCGCAGGGTTCGCGGCCTGGGCGGCGCTGGCCGTGACCGCGCTCGCGCTGTTCGCCAAGGGACTCGCTTCATGAGCCGGGTGCACGGCGGGCCGGATGCGCTCGGCGTTGCGCGCTGGGATTTCTCCACCAACGCGAACGCTGCCGGCCCGTGCCCGCACGCGCTCGATGCGCTCAGGCGCGCGGAGCCTTCCCGCTATCCCGACCCTGGGTACCACGCCCTGCGCGAGCGGCTCGCCGCATGGCACGGCGTGGCGGCTTCGCGGATCGTCGTCGCGGCCAGCGCCAGCGAGTTCATCCAGCGCATCACGGTGGTGGGGGCACGGCTGGCGCCGGGCCCGGTGCAGGTCCCGCTGCATGCCTACGGCGACTACGCTTCAGCGGCGCAGGCGAACGGACGGCCGGTGGTGGTCGAAGGGCAGGGCGTCGGCGCGGTGCCGACGCTGCGCTGGTGCGCCGATCCCTCCAGCCCGCTGGGGCAGGACAGCCCTGTGCCGGCTGAGGTGCCGGACTGCGCGACGGTCCTCGACGCGGTCTATGCCCCGCTGCGGCTCGAAGGCACGAGTGCGTGGGGCCGTGACAAGCGCGATGCCGCGTTCGAGCTGCACAGCCCCAACAAGGCGCTGGGCGTGCCGGGTGTGCGAGCGGCTTACGCAATAGCGCCGCGCGGCGACGCGGGGCATTGGTGCGACGGCCTTGGGGCCGCCGAGCCCTCCTGGCCGATAGGCGCGCATGGCGTGGCGCTTCTCGAAGCGTGGTCCGATGAGCCCGCGCAGCGATGGCTCGCTGCCCGGAGGCCCCGTCTGCACGGATGGAAGCGGACGCTCGTTCAGTTGCTGGAGCGTGCGGACGCCGAAGTGCTGCCGAGCGTGACGCCCTTCGTCTGCGCGCGTCTGCCCGCGCACGCAACGGCCCAAGCATTGCGCACTCGCGGCGTCGGCGTGCGCGACGCGGCCTCGTTCGGCCTGCCGGGTTGGGTACGCTTGAGCGCGCAGCCGCCCGCGTCCCTGGAGGCCCTCGGCCAGGCGCTGCAAGAGCTTCGGGAAGACACCTTGTTGAAGACCACGGGATCCTCATGACGACGGCACGCGCGATCATGGTGTGGGGCTGCTCCAGCGGCGCCGGAAAGAGCCTGCTGACGACGGCCCTGTGCCGCTGGGCGGCGCGACGCGGCATCGACGTCGCGCCCTTCAAGGCACAGAACATGAGCAACAACGCCCGCGTGGTCGCGGGCCAGAACGGCCGGTATGGCGAGATAGGCGCCGCGCAGTACTTCCAGGCGCTGGCAGCTCGCGTCGAGCCGAGTACCGACATGAACGCGGTGCTGCTCAAGCCCGAGGGCGAGACGGCGAGCCAGGTGGTGGTCAACGGCAAGGTGGCGCCGGGCCTCTCGCGCCTGCCCTGGCGCGAGCGCAGCCACCAGCTGGCGATGGCCGCCCGCGAGAGCTTCGCCCGCCTGCGCGCACGCCACGAGCTGCTGGTGATCGAGGGCGCGGGCTCCCCTGCCGAGATCAACCTCGCGGCCGAGGACTACGTCAACCTCGGCACCGCGCGCTGGGCCGCCGAGAGCGGCCGGCTTTCGAGCCTGATGGTGGCCGACATCGACCGCGGAGGCGCGTTCGCCCACTGCTACGGCAGCTGGGCCCTTCTGCCCAAGGACCTGCGGCCTACGCTCGCCGGCTTCGTCTTCAACAAGTTCCGCGGTGATGCCGGCCTGCTCGCGCCCGGCCCCGAGCAGCTCCAGCAGATGACCGGCGTGCCGGTCGCCGCGGTGCTCCCGATGCGGCGAGATCACGGCGTGCCGGAGGAAGACGGCGTCTTCGACCACCACCCCATCGGCTCCGCCGCGCCGCCGCAGGGTCCTGCCGCGCCCGTGCGCACGGTCGCGGTGGTCGCCTACCCCCAGGTGAGCAACCTCGACGAGTTCCAGCCGCTGCGCCAGGTGCCGGGCCTGCGCCTGGTCTGGGCCCGCAGCGTGGCCCAGCTGCATGGCGCGGACTGGATCATCCTGCCCGGGTCCAAGCAGGTCAGCGGCGACCTGGCCTGGCTGCGCGCGCAAGGCATGGACCGGATGCTTCGCCTGTACGCGGCGGCCGGACGGCCCCTGCTGGGCGTTTGCGGCGGATTGCAGATGCTCGGGCGCACGCTGTCCGACCCCGAAGGTGTCGATGGCGAGGCGGGCAACTGGCCGGGCCTGGACCTGCTGCCGCTGGTGACCCGCTACGAGGCTCCCAAGCGGGTGGGCCGGGCCGGCGGCCAGTTCACCGGCCTGGCCGCCGGCCCGTGGCGGCCGCTGAACGGCGCCGAGATCACCGGCTACGAGATCCGCCAGGGCCGCACCGCCTCGCTCGAAGGGCAGGGCGCCACGGTCGCCCTGCGAGACAAGGACGGCCAGCCGCTGGCCTGGGCCTCGGGCTCGGTGCTGGCCACGTCGGTGCATGGCCTGTTCGAGTCGCCGGCCGTTCTGCGTGCGCTCTTC
>CAMLGG010000337.1 GCA_946479475.1 uncultured Ideonella sp.
GGCGCGAGCACCTGGCGGCGCTCGACTACCTGCGCCAGGGCATCCACCTGCGCGGTTACGCCCAGAAGAACCCGAAGCAGGAGTACAAGCGCGAAGCCTTCGAGCTCTTCGCGCAACTGCTGGACGTGGTCAAGATGGAAGTGACGCGCATCCTGATGACGGTGCGCATCCAGACGCAGGAGCAGGTGAGCCAGGCCGCCGAGGCGATCGAGGATCGGGCCGACCGCATCTCCAACGTCACCTACACCCATCCGAACGAGGATGGCAGCGTCAGCAGCGACGCCGATCCGGCCACGCTCGCCTCGCAGGTGCCGCGCGTTGGCCGCAACGATCCTTGCCCTTGCGGCAGCGGCAAGAAGTACAAGGCCTGCCACGGGCGCCTCGCATAACGCACGAGTGCCGTGGATCGCGAGCCTCCGATTCACGAGCCCCTGTTCCGCGTAGAAGCGGTCGACCACCAGCGCCAGCGCTTCCACGGCACCGTGGTGCTGGCGCGGCCGTGGTCGTTCGGCGCCGTCACGGCGCTGCTGACCCTGCTGGTGGCCGCGCTGCTGGTCTTCGCCTGGAAGGCCGGCTTCACGCGCAAGGAGGTGGTGACCGGCATCGTGGTGCCCGACCGTGGCCTGATTCGCCTGGTGGCGCCGCAGGCGGGCCGGGTGCAGGAGGTCAAGGTCGCCGCCGGCCAGGTCGTCCAGGCGGGTGATCCGCTGTTCGTCGTGCGTGACGAGCGTGTGGCCTCCACCGGCGCGAGCCAGGGCGACATCAGCAGGTCCCTGGCCGAGAGGGTGGAGCGGCTCGAGCGCGAAGCGCGCCAGCAGGAAGAGCTTGCGTCGCTGCGGCAGCGTGAGCTGCGCACGCGGGCCAGCAACCTCGAGGCGAGCCTCCGGCAATTGGCCGAGGAGTGGCGGATCCAGAAGGAGCGAGCCGACGTCGTGGGCCGCGTGGCCGAGGGCCAGGCCCAGCTCGCGCGCGAAGGCATGGTCAGCCCCTTGCTGGCCGAGGCCAAGCGCGCGGAGGCCCTGGAGGAACAGGCGCGACTGAACCGGATCGACCGGACCCGGCTGCAGACCGAAGGCGAGCTGTCGGCGGTCCGCGCGCAGCTGCAGGAAGCCCCGCTGCAGGCCGAGCGCGATCAATCCGCCACCCGCCGCGAGCTGGCCGCGTTGCGCCAGCAGATGGACGAGAGCGAGCTTCAACGCGAGGTCGTGGTGCACGCGCCGAGCGACGGCGTGGTCGCGGCCGTGCTGGTCCAGCCGGGCCAGGCCCTCGGCGCTTCCGCAGAGCTCGCCCATCTCGTGCCCAAGGGTGCCCAGCTCGAGGCCGAACTGATGATGCCCTCGCGGGCGGCGGGTCAAGTGCATCCGGGCCAGACCGTGCAACTCCGCTTCGAGGCCTATCCCTACGAGCAGTTCGGCCTGGTGCCGGGGCAGGTGAGCAGCGTGTCGCTGAGTCCTGTCGCCACCGACGAACGCACCTCGGGCCTGGTGACGCCGGGGGCCGGCGATGCCGGTGCCGTCTACCGCGCCCGCGTCAGCATCGACATGGCCGCGCTGCGACAGCGCACCGGCCAGGCCGAGCCGCTGCGCCCCGGCATGCTGCTTCAGGCCAGCATCGCGCTGGAGCACCGTACGCTGGTCGAATGGGCCCTGGCGCCGCTGCTGGGCGTGGGGCGTTCGCTGTGAACTTCGGCTGGAGCCACCGCCTGCCGGTGATGATCCAGACCGAGGCCACCGAGTGCGGGCTTTGCAGCCTCGCGATGGTGGCCCACTACCACGGCCACCGGGCCGACCTGGCCCAGCTGCGGCTGCGCTTCGCCATCTCGCGCAAGGGCGCGACGCTTGAGGCGTTGATGCGCATCGCCGAGGCGCTGGGCCTGCAGACGCGAGCGCTGAGGCTGGAGATGGACCAGCTGCCGCAGCTGCAGCTGCCGTGCATCCTGCACTGGGACATGAACCACTTCGTCGTGCTGCGCTCGGTGGGCGCGCGCGAGGCGGTGATCCACGACCCGGCGGTGGGCGAGCGGCGCCTGAGCCTAGCCGAGTTCGGCAAGCATTTCACCGGCGTGGCGCTCGAGGTCAGCCCGGGCCCGAGCTTCGTCGCGCAGGACGAAGGCCCCCGTGTCTCGCTGCGCGGGCTCATGGGCCGCGTCAGCGGGCTGGGTCGCGGCCTCGCGCAGATCGGCCTGCTGGCCGTGCTGCTGGAGATCGTCACGCTCGCCACGCCGTTCTACCTGCAATGGGTGGTGGACCACGTGCTGGTCACCGGCGATGCCGACATGCTGACCGTGCTCGGCCTCGGCTTCGCGCTGCTTGTGCTGGTGCAGGGCGTGATCCACGCGGTGCGCGGCTGGTTCGTGATCGTGCTCGGCACGAGCCTGAACTTCCAGTGGCTGGGCAACGTTTTTGCGCATCTCGTGCGCCTTCCGCTCGACTTCTTCGAGAAGCGGCACATCGGCCACATCCTCGCCAGCTTCGGCGCGGTGGGCACCATCCAGCGCACCTTGACGACGCAGTTTGCGCAGACGGTGGTCGATGGCCTGATGACCGTCGGCACGCTCGCGATGATGCTGGCCTACAGCCCGCGCCTGGCCGGCGTCTCGCTGGCAGCCCTGGGGGCGTATGCGCTGCTGCGGCGCGCGCGCTTTCGCGCGCAGCGCGAGGCCGAGGCCGAGCAGATCGTGCACACGGCGCGCCAGCAGACCCACCTCATCGAGACCGTGGGCGGCATCCAGAGCGTGCGCCTGTTCGGCAAGGCTGACGTGCGTCGCGCCGGTTGGCTGAACATGCTGGCCGACGAGTTCAACGCCGGCCTGCGGGTGCAGCGCCTCGCGCTCGGGCAGGACACGGCGCGCGTGGTGCTCACCGGGCTGGAGAGGGTGGTCGTCGTGTGGCTGGCCGCACGCCTGGTGCTGGCCCACCAGTTCACCGCCGGCATGCTGTTCGCCTACATGGCCTACCAGTGGCAGTTCTCGACGCGCGTGGCGGCGCTGGTGGACAAGCTGACCGAGCTCTCGATGCTCAAGCTGCACGGCGAGCGCCTGGCGGACATCGTCTGGCAGCCGCAGGAGGATTCGGCTCCACTGCTACCGGCCGAACAGGATCTCGGCAAGCTCGAGATGGCGGTGGAGATGCAGGACGTGTCGTTCCGCTACTCACCCACCGAGCCTCCCGTCCTGCAGGGCGTGCGCTTGCGTATCGAGCCCGGCGAGTGCGTGGCCATCACCGGCCCTTCGGGCTGCGGCAAGACGACGCTGGTCAAGGTCCTGCTCGGCCTGTTGCCGCCGACCGAAGGCGAAGTGCGCGTGGGCGGCATGCGCCTGCAGCAGCTGGGCCTGGGCAACTACCGCCGGCTCGTCGGCACGGTGATGCAGGAGGACCGCCTCTTCTCGGGCTCCATCGCCGACAACATCTGCTTCTTCGACCCCGACCCGCAATGGGAGCGCATCGTCGAGTGCGCGGTGCAGGCCGGGGTGGAGCGCGAGATCGCCGCGATGCCGATGGGCTTTCACACCCTGACCGGCGAATCAGGCATCGGCCTTTCGGGCGGCCAGAAGCAGCGCGTCCTGCTCGCCCGGGCGCTGTATCAGCGTCCGCGGATGCTGGTGCTGGACGAAGCCACCAGCCACCTGGACCTAGGCAACGAGAAGTCGGTGAACGAGACCGTGCGAGGGCTGAACCTGACCCGCGTGGTGGTCGCCCATCGCCCCGAGACCATCGCGATGGCCGACCGGGTGCTGGCGATGCGGGACGGGCGGCTGGTAGAGGGCTGAGAAGCGGCGCGCCGCGGGGAGCGTGGCGCGCCGTCGTCGGCTCAGGCGGCCGGCTTGGCGCCGAGCTTGGGGTCGTTGGGGACGCTGAGGCCGGGATATCCGGCCGGGCCGCCGGCAACCTGTTTCGTTTCCTGGGGCGTCAGCACCCGAATCGGGGTGACTGGGGTCTTCGTCGTCGTTGACATGTTGTCCTCCTTGGATCGACGTTGGATACACCTGCCCGTTGGGCAGGTGGCCGTGCACGTACTCGCACTCGGCGAACCAATGCTAGGGAGCCAGTCCTGCCTGCGGCATCCCCAGGAAGGGGGGCTCGGCCTTTGGCGAAAGTCCGTCGGTCAGGAGGTAGCGGGTGCTGGGCCCTTTGCCGGTCTGGACCAGCAATCCGCGCTCGGCGAGCAGGCCGAGGTGCTTGGAAGCAGTCGCTAGGCTGACCGCCGCCACCTCGGCATAGCGACTCTTGTTGATGCTGCCCTGGGCGAGCACATGGGCCAGGACCGATTGCCGGCGGTCGGCGTCCAGAAGGTCCATGCTTCGCTCGGCCCAGCTTTGCGCGAGGCGTTGCTCCCTGGTTAGTTCGCGCGAGAAGGCCGCGCGCAGCGCATCGAGCTCGGGGGCGAAGTCGTCCTGCAGGCCGTGGCGCTGGGCGAGCGCCAATGCAGCCTCACGCTCCTTGCCTGCGATGGCCAGGTACGCCCGGGCTATGGCGAGATGGGTGCGCACCTGCTGTGCGGCGGGCTGAGGCACCGCGAGGCTGGTTCGCAGGCGCTGGATGTCGGCCATCTCCTCGAAGTGAGCCGCGTACTCGATGGGGATCAGGCGGTCTGGGCCCCCGCTTGCCCCCATGGTCTCTTGCTTTAGCGCACGTACGGACGCACCGAGTCCCGGGGTGTTGTCCTCCGCGCTCAAGCGAGCCGCGGTGGCTGCATGCCGATCCCCCATGGCCTCGTCGTCGCTGTTCCCGCGCGTCTGGAAGCGCTTGTAGTACGCCTCGGCCAGGTTGTAGTGCGCCATGCCGAGGTGCGCCCGCAGCCCGGCAGTCTCCTGGATCGCAATGACGCTCTGGTACTCCTCGATGGCGCGATCCAGATTGCCTTGATAGAAGTAGCTCACCCCAAGATTGCCGTGGGCGCCTGCAAGCACCTCGGGCTCGACGACCATGGCGTTCGCAGCGTCGATCACCCGCCGACCGTAATCCAGCGCCCGCTCGAAATCCCGCGCCTCGCCATAGATGAGACTGAGGTTCCGGTAGGTGTTGAGCACGGCGCGCTGGTCACCCAGGCGCTCATAGACGATCAGGGCCTTGTGCTTGTGCTCCAGCGCCCGCCCCGTATCGCCCAGGCAGCGCCAGTACTCGCCCCAGGTTTGCTCCAGGGGGCCCAGGACGTCGCCGGGCAGCTCATGCTCATGGCCCAACTGCTCGGCCTGGTCCAGCAGGGCCTTGGCGCGCGGGTTG
>CAMLGG010000338.1 GCA_946479475.1 uncultured Ideonella sp.
GCCCCACCGGCATCGACATCCGCAAGGGCCTGCAGTACGAGTGCATCGGCTGCGCGGCCTGCATCGACGTCTGCGACGGCATCATGGAGAAGATGTCGTATCCGCGAGGCCTGATCCGCTACGCCACGCAGAACAGCCTGAAGGAGCATCTCGGCTGGCGGGACATCCTGCGCCGCGTGACGCGGCCGCGGGTGCTGGTCTACACCGCCATCCTGTTGCTGATCTGCAGTGCCTTCGTGGCCAGCCTGGCGGTGCGCAAGCCTTTCAGGGTCGACGTCGTGCGTGACCGTGCATCGCTCGCGCGCCTGGCCGACGAGGGCCGGATCGAGAACGTCTATCGCCTGCAGATCATGAACGCCACCGAGCAGGCGCAGCGTTACCGCGTGACGGTCCGGGGCATGCCCGGCATCGCGGTGGCCAATGCGACCGAGCTCGCGGCGCAGCCAGCGGAGGCCCGCTGGGTCACTCTGCAGGTGCAGGTGCCGCCCGAAGCCGCCGCGCAGGCCGGCGAGGGGGCGCACCCGATCGAGTTCCATGTCGAGCGCCTGGCGGCCGATGGTCCGGCGATCCAGGTCACCGAGAAATCAACCTTCATCGTGCCGCGCTAGAGTCGCGGCCAAACCCCAACGAGGTTTCCATGTCGACGCTGTCTGCTCTCTCCGAGGACGCCCAGCCCACCCCGTGGTGGCGCTATCCGATGGTCTGGATGGTGATCGGCGGCCCGCTGGCCGTGGTGATCGCCAGCGTGACGACGGCCGTCATCGCCGCGCGAGGCGCCGACCCCGTGCTCGACACCCAGGAGCGCGGCGGTGTCAGCGAGCGGGCTTCCACACCCGACTCGATGACCCCGGCACTCCAGGCGCGCAACCACGCAGCCACGGCCAAGCACTGAGCCTAGGCCCATGAGCGCGCCACCGACCGACCGGCCCACACGCGCCCTGTGCATCCTGTGGCCGGCCTTCCTGATGGCCGGCGTGCTGGAGATGCTGGTCTTCGCCGTGGTCGACCCCGGCGGCCTTCAATGGTTCGGCTCGGCCCCCATCGACTGGCAGCCGACCACCATCTACTCCGTCACCTTCCTGATGTTCTGGATGGTGATCTCGCTCGCCTCGTCAATCACCCAGTTCCTGACCCACCCCGACGCCACTTGAACTGGGAGCGCGCGCAGCGCCGCTCCTCTACCAGGGCGTGCGCGGATCCGGCTCTGCCGGTCCGCTGCGCGGGCCCCCTCGGGGGGCAGGCCCCTGGCAGGGGGCCGTGGGGGCCAAGTTCAGCAGGCAGCGCCGTTGACCAGCTTCGACAGACCGGCCTGGTTCAGGATGCGGATCTGCCGCTGCTTGACTTCCAGCAGGCCGTCATCCTGGAACTTGGAGAAAGTGCGGCTGACGGTCTCGAGCTTCAGCCCGAGGTAGCTGCCGATCTCCTCGCGGGTCATGCGCAGGATGAGCGCCGAGGGAGAGAAGCCCCGCGCCTGAAGGCGCTGGGTGAGGTTGAGCAGGAAGGCCGCCAGGCGCTCCTCTGCCCGCATGCTGCCGAGCAGCAGCATCACGCCGTGGTCGCGCACGATCTCGCGGCTCATGATCTTGTTGAACTGGCGTTGCAGGTCGGTGAACTCGCGCGAAAGCTCCTCGAGCTGGCCGAACGGGATCACGCAGACCTGCGAGTCCTCCAGCGCCACGGCGTCGCAGGAGTGCCGGTCGCTGCTGATGCCATCCAGGCCCAGCAGCTCGCCAGCCATCTGGAAGCCGGTGACCTGGTCGCGGCCGTCCTCGGACGAGACGCAGGTCTTGAAGAATCCGGTCCGGACGGCGTAGAGCGACTGGAACTCGTCGCCCGTGCGGAACAGCATGTCGCCCCGCGCGACGCTGCGGCGCGTGGCCACCAGGGTGTCCATCCGTTCGAGGTCGTCCTGCGTCAGGCCCACCGGCAGGCACAGCTCGCGCAGGTTGCAGCTGGAGCAGGCCACCTTGAAGGCCTGGGGCTTGACGCGCGTCGTGGCGGGCGTGGGGGTAGAGGGCGTTGACGACATGATCCTCCTCAAGAGCGGCCCTATTCTTGGCCTGACCGGGGATGGCTGGCTTGAGGCAAGTCAAGGTAGACCCCCGGGGTGCCGAGGCACCATCGCTGCATGACGATCCAGCCCCTCGAAGCACCCACTGCCCGCCGCCCCGAGGCCGCGAGCGCATCGCCGCTCCTGCCGCTGGACCTGTTGCGCCGTTTCGACGTGCCGGGGCCGCGATACACCTCCTATCCCACTGCCGACCGCTTCGTGGAAGCATTCGGGCCGGCCGAGTACCAGGGCGCCCTGCGCCAGCGCGCCGAGGGCGCACGCGTCGGGGGCAAGACGCCGCTCTCCATCTACGTGCACATCCCGTTCTGCGAGTCGGTCTGCTACTACTGCGCCTGCAACAAGGTCATCACCAGGCACCACGATCGCGCCGGCGAGTACCTGCGTGCCCTGAAGGCCGAGATCGCCATGCATGCAACGGCGCTGGGCGGCCCGCAGGCGGTTTCTCAGCTGCATTTCGGCGGGGGGTCGCCGACATTCCTGACCGACGCCGAGCTTTCCGACCTGATGGCGGTGCTGGGCACCGCGTTCCGTGTCGCGCCCGGGGCCGAGGTCTCCATCGAGGTGGACCCCCGGACGGTGAGTACCGAGCGCCTGGCGGCGCTGCGCCGCATGGGCTTCAACCGCCTGAGCTTCGGCGTCCAGGACTTCGATCCGGACGTGCAGAAGGCTGTGCATCGCGTCCAGTCGTTCGAGATGGTGCGCGACCTGATGCGGGACGCTCGCTCTCTGGGCTTCGAGTCCATCAACGCCGACCTGATCTACGGCCTGCCGAAGCAGACGCCCGAATCGTTCGCGCGCACCATCGCCCAGGTCGGCGAACTGCGTCCGGATCGCATCGCGCTGTATGCCTACGCGCACCTGCCGCAGCGATTCAAGCCGCAGCGCCGGATCGATGCGGCCGACCTGCCGCCGCCGGAGGACCGCGTGGCCATGCTTTCGGGCGCCATCGCCAGCTTCATGGGCCATGGCTATGCCTACATCGGCATGGACCACTTCGCCTTGCACGGAGATTCGCTCGCGGCCGCGAAGCGCCAGGGCCGGTTGCACCGCAACTTCCAGGGCTACAGCACGCAGCCCGACTGCGACCTGATCGGCCTGGGTGTCTCGGCCATCGGCCGCATGGGAGCCACCTACAGCCAGAACGCGAAGACGCTGCCCGAGTACTACGACGCCATCCACCAGGGCCAGTTCCCGGTCGTGCGGGGCCTGGCGTTGACGCGCGACGACCTCCTTCGCCGCGCCGTCATCATGGCCCTCATGTGCCAGGGGCGCCTGGAGTTCGAATCGGTCGAGCTGGCCTACCTGGTGGACGTCAAGGAGTACTTCCGGACCGAGCTGGCCGAACTGGAGCCTTTCGAGGCCCAGGGCCTGGTCGTGCTGGAGCCGGGCGCCGTTCAGATCACCCCGGCGGGCTGGTTCTTCGTGCGTGCCATCGCCATGGTGTTCGACAAGCACCTCAGGGCCGACAAGGTCCGCGAACGCTTCTCCCGCATCATCTGAAGTGAACTTCGCGCTCCTGCTCACCGCGCTGTTGCTGGGCCTGGCGGGCTCGGTGCATTGCGTGGCCATGTGCGGCGCGCCGAGCTCGGCAGCCGTCCGGGCCTGCCGGGGGGCGCCGCGCGAGGCCTGGTCGGCGTTCCACCTCGGCCGGCTGGCGGGCTACGCGGCTGCCGGCGCGGTGGCCGCCGCCAGCGTCGGGGCCGTGGCGCAGTGGAGCTCGTGGAGCCCGGCGCTGAGGCCGGTGTGGACGTTGCTGCACGTGGTAGCACTGGCCCTCGGCCTGTGGCTGCTCGTTCGCGGCCGCCAGCCGGCGTGGCTGGAGCGGGCAGGGCGGGGCGCTTCGCGCCAGCTGCCTTCGGCCAAGGGCTGGCAGCGCATCCAGGGTCCGGGCAAGGCCGGGGTGGCGGGACTGGCCTGGGTGGCCTGGCCTTGCGGACTCCTGCAGTCGGCCCTCGTCGTGGCCGCCCTGGCCGACTCCGCCTGGGGTGGCGCCGCCACGATGGGCGTCTTCGCCATGGCGACTGCGCCATCGCTGGGCCTGGCGCCCTGGCTCTGGGGCCGCCTGGCCGCTGGCCGGGGCAGCGCCGGCACCTTGTCGGCGAGGGTCAACGTGCTGGCGGTGCGCCTGGCGGGCGGGCTGCTCGCGGCGGCGTCCGTCTGGGCGCTCGGCCACGACCTCATTCGCCAGGCGATCGCCTTCTGCGTCTCGTAGACCCGCCGGGCCAGGGGTGGTCAGCCGAACGACAGCTCGGCTGAACTAGAATTTCAGTTTCCGAAATCCCTTTTCACAACCCACCAGCACGCAGGCGGAGCCAAGCGACATGTACCAGCACATCAAGGTGCCCGAGGGCGGACAGAAGATCACCGTGAACGCGGACTTCTCGCTCAATGTCCCCAACAACCCGATCATTCCGTACATCGAGGGGGACGGCACCGGCTTCGACATCACGCCCGTGATGATCAAGGTGGTGGATGCCGCGGTCGCCAAGGCCTACGGCGGCCAGAAGAAGATCCACTGGATGGAGATCTACGCCGGCGAGAAGTCGACCAAGGTCTACGGCCCGGACGTCTGGCTGCCCGAAGAGACGCTGGCCGCGCTTCGCGAATACGTGGTCTCGATCAAGGGCCCGCTGACCACCCCGGTGGGCGGCGGGATCCGCTCGCTGAACGTGGCCCTGCGCCAGGAGCTCGACCTCTACGTGTGCCTGCGTCCGGTGCAGTACTTCGCGGGCGTGCCTTCGCCGGTGAAGGAGCCGCAGAAGGTCAACATGGTGATCTTCCGCGAGAACTCGGAGGACATCTACGCCGGCGTCGAGTGGGAAGCCGAGACCGACAAGGCGAAGAAGGTCATCAAGTTCCTGATCGAGGAGATGGGCGTCAAGAAGATCCGCTTCCCCGACACCTCGGGCATCGGCATCAAGCCCGTCTCGCGTGAAGGCACCGAGCGCCTGGTGCGCAAGGCCATCCAGTACGCGATAGACAACGACAAGCCCAACGTCACCATCGTGCACAAGGGCAACATCATGAAGTTCACCGAGGGTGGCTTCCGCGACTGGGCCTACGCCCTGGCCCAGAAGGAGTTCGGCGCCGAGCTGATCGACGGCGGCCCGTGGTGCAAGTTCAAGAACCCGAAGA
>CAMLGG010000339.1 GCA_946479475.1 uncultured Ideonella sp.
GTGGTACAGGCTCAGGTGCGGCGGGTCGAAGGCCAGCGCGGTGCGGACGTCGGTCTCCAGTTGCTCCAGCGTCTGGCCCGGCAGCGCGTACATCAGGTCGATGTTGAAGGTCGCGAAGCTGGCCGCGGCCTCCTCGATCGCCGCCAGGGCCTGTGCCCGGTCGTGCACGCGACCCAGGGCCTTCAGCTTCGCGTCATCGAAGCTCTGCACGCCGATCGACAGCCGCGTGACGCCGGCATCGCGGAAGGCGCGGAAGCGCTCGCGTTCGAAGGTGCCGGGATTGGCCTCCAGCGTGATCTCGCAGCCGGGCGCCAGCGGCAGCAGCGAGCGCAGGTCGGACAGCAGCCGCGCGATGCCCTCGGGCGAGAACAGGCTGGGCGTGCCGCCGCCGACGAAGACGGTCTGCACCGTGCGGCCCCAGACCAGCGGCAGGCTGGCTTCGAGGTCGGCCCGCAGCGCGTCGAGGTATTGCTGCTCGGGGACTTCGCGGCCGTTGCGCGAGGCTCCGATCTCGTGGCTGTTGAAGTCGCAGTACGGGCACTTCTTCAAACACCACGGCAGGTGCACGTAGACCGACAGCGGCGGCGGCGCGCCCAGACTCAGCGTGCCGGGCCGCAGGTACTTGTCGACCACGCTCGTTTCCATCACTGGTGCCAGGCTTCGCGCATCAGCGCGAGCATCTGCGCCGCGGCGATCGCGCGGTGGCTGTGGGCGTTCTTGGTCGCCGACGGCAATGCCGCCACCGTCTGGCCGAGCGCCGGGATGAACATCAGCGGGTCGTAGCCGAAGCCGCCCTCGCCTCGCGGCGCTTCGAGGATCTCGCCGTGCCAGCGCCCGAAGGCCACCAGCGGCTCGGGATCGTTCGCCGAACGCAGCGCCACGAGCGCGCAGACGAAGCTGGCGCGCCGATCCTTGACACCGGCGAGCCGCTGCAGAAGCAGCGCGTTGTTGGCCGCATCCTGCGCGCGCCGATGCGCCTCACGCTCCACGCCCGGCTCGGCCGCAAACGGCGCATACACGGCCGATTGCACGCCCGGCATGCCCCCGAGTGCGTCGACGCACAGGCCGGAGTCGTCGGCGATCGAAGGCAGGCCGGTGGCCGCGGCGGCGTGGCGCGCCTTGGCCAGCGCGTTCTCGATGAAGGTGTGGTGCGGCTCCTCGGCCTCGGCCACGCCGAGCGAGCCCTGGGTCACGAGCTCGATCGCCAGCGGCGAGAAGAGCTGGCCGAGCTCGGCGAGCTTCTTCGCGTTGTTCGAGGCGAGCACCAGCTTCATGCTCACCTCGACAGCGGCTGCGCCAGCGCGGCGGCCTGCGCCTGCACCAGCTCGTTGATGCCCTTGGCAGCCAGGCCCAGCAGCGCATCCATCTCGGCGCGGGTGAACGGCACGCCCTCGGCCGTGCCCTGCACCTCCACGAAGCCGCCCGCGCCGGTCATCACGACGTTCATGTCGGTGTCGCAGCCGACGTCCTCGACGTACTCCAGGTCCAGCAGCGGAGTGCCTTCGACCACGCCGACCGAGACCGCCGCCACCGCATCGAGGATGGGCGATTGCGCCAGCACGCCGCGCGAGAGCAGCACGTTCACCGCATCCTGCGCCGCCACGAAGGCGCCGGTGATGGCCGCGGTGCGGGTGCCGCCATCGGCCTGCAGCACGTCGCAATCCAGCGTGATGGTGCGCTCGCCCAGGCGCTTGAGGTCGAACACGGCGCGCAGCGAGCGGCCGATCAGGCGCTGGATCTCCTGCGTGCGGCCGCTCTGCTTGCCGCGGGCGGCCTCGCGGTCGCTGCGGGTGTGGGTGGAACGCGGCAGCATGCCGTACTCCGCCGTCACCCAGCCTTCGCCGCTGCCCTTCTTGTGCGGCGGCACGCGCTCCTCGACCGAGGCGGTGCACAGCACCCGCGTCTCGCCGAACTCGATCAGCACCGAGCCTTCGGCGTGCTTGGTGAAGCCGCGGGTGATGCGCAGGGGGCGCAGCGAATCGGCCGCGCGGCCTTGGGTGCGTTGGTAAGTCATCGAAGTCCTTCTAAAGCAAACCGGCGCCTGACGGCGCCGGCGGGGGTATCGGTCAGCCGAGACTCAGGGCTTCTTCTTGGAGGAGCGCTGGATTGCCTCGTTGATCTCGCGGATCGATCGCTCGATCTCCGCCTCGTCGAGGTCACCATGCCCTGTCTCGCCCAGGCTCGCCTGGATGGTGGAGGCGAACACATCCTCGCCCAGGCTGCGGGTGGAGACGCCGGCGATCGAGTCGCTGTCCTCCACCGCTTCCCACTCGACGGCCAGCACGGTGACGTTGTCCCCATGCGTGCCGCCGTTGCGCAGCGCACGCTCGACCATCTCGGGCACTCCGTCCGACAGCGACCGGCTGGAAAGCAGGTCGACGATGGTGTCGTCGTCGAGCTGGCTCCACAGGCCGTCGGAGCAGACGATGAGCCTGTCGCCGCTTTGCAGCGTGACGGGGCCGACGGTGTCGACCACCGGCTTGCCCGGGCTGCCCAGGCAGGTGAAGAGCACCGAGCGGTTGAACTTGGCGTCTATGGGCACGACCTGCGACAGCGTCTGCTGCAGCTCGGTGTACGAATGGTCACGGGTGCGGGCGATCAGCTTGCCGCCGCGGACCAGGTACAGCCGCGAATCGCCGCAGTGGGCCCAGAAGGCGGCGCGGCCCTGAAGGACGCACGCCACCACCGTGGTGCGGGGCGTGTCGACCAGGCCCTTCTCGGTGGCGTAGCGCAGCAGCTGGTGGTGGCCGGCCAGGATGGAATCCTGCAGGAAGCGCAGCGGGCTCTTCAGGCTGGGCTTGGCTTCGCGCTGGAACGCCGCGGCCAGGGTCTGAAGCGCGAGCTGCGAGGCGACCTCGCCCTCGGGGTGGCCCCCCATGCCATCGGCCAGCGCGAACAGGCCCGAATCCCGCGTGTAGCAGTAGCCCATGCGGTCTTCGTTCTTTTCGCGGCCACCCTTTCGGCTGACCTGGTAGACGGAAAATCTCATCGTGCCCCGGTCTTCAGGTTCTCGATCTGCAGTTTCAGGCGCTCGGTGAAGCTGAGCGAGGTATAGCGCCGTTCGGTCTCGCGTGACAACTCTTTTTGCAACGCGAAAACGCTTTGCGGGCGGGACAGCGGATCCAGCGACATGCACCACTCGGTCACTTCGATCAGGTTGTCCGAATAGGTGTTCCGCATGCGGGACATGGACAGCGAGAGGCGATCCTTGTCGATGCGCTGCGGGGCGTCCGTCGGCGGGTAGCCCTGCATGCAGGCGTAGATGCAGGAGCCGATGGCGTAGATGTCCGTCCAGGGGCCGAGCGATCCGTCGCGCCGGTACATCTCGGGCGCGGCGAAGCCCGGCGTGTACATCGGGCGGATGAAGTTGCCCTCCTTGCTCAGCACCTCGCGCGCGGCGCCGAAGTCGAGCAGGACCGCCTTGTTGTCATTCGTGATGAAGATGTTGGCCGGCTTGATGTCCAGGTGCAGCATCTTGTGCTGGTGGACGATGCGCAGGCCCTTGAGGATCTCGTCGAAGAGCGACCGGATGGTCGATTCGCGGAATACCTTCTCCTGCTTCAGATCGCGCGCGGTGACGATGAAATCCTGCAGGGTGTCGCCCTGCAGGTAGTTCATCACCATGTAGACGGTTTCGTTCTCGCGAAAGAAGTTCAGCACCGAGACGACGCTGGGATGCGAGATCTGCGCGAGCGAGCGGCCCTCTTCGAAGAAGCTCTTCAGGCCCAGGCGGTACAGCGGCTGCTTCTCGGGCTTGACGCGTGGCACCAGTTCGCCCACCGAACGCTCTGCCAGCGAGGCGGGCAGATACTCCTTCAGCGCGACCAGGTGGCGCTCCTCGTCTTCGGCGAGGTAGACCACGCCAAAGCCGCCGGCCGCCAGTTTCTTGATGATCTGGTAGCCACCGACCACGGTGCCCGCAGGCAACGGGGCGGGTTTTGGCTTTGACATAATCGGGTTTTTGCTCGGTGCAAAAGCTTCATGCCAGTTTACAGCATGACCGGGTTCGCGAGCGCCAGCGCCGCCCCGGTGGCCGAGGGTGAAAGCCACCCCGTCGGCGTGACCGTGGAAATGCGCACGGTCAACAGCCGCTTCCTCGACATCGCCTTCCGCCTGCCCGACGAGCTGCGGCAGGTCGAGCCCACGCTGCGCGAGCTGCTGACCGCCCAGCTTCGGCGCGGCAAGGTCGAGGTCCGGGCGCAGCTCGGCCGAGGCGCCGACGAGAACCTGCCCCAGCCCACCACGGAGCAGCTCAACCGCCTGGGCCGCCTGGAAAGCACGGTGCAAGGCTGGCTGCCTGGCGCGGTCGGCCTGTCGGTGCACGAGGTGCTGCAGTGGTGCCGCGGCGGCTCGGGCGCTTCTTCATCGGCCGGGCTGGACGAACTCGCCGTTCAGGCCGCCCGGACGGCCATCGAGGCCCTCAAGGACGCTCGCGAGCGCGAAGGCGCGCGCCTGGTGCAGATCCTGAACGAACGCACGGACACGCTGCGCACCCTCGCCGCCCAGGCCGGCCCGCTCGTGCCGGCCGTCGTGCAGAAGCAGCAGCAGCGCTTCATGGAGCGCTGGAACGAAGCGCTGAACGCCGCGGGTGCCGGAGGCGCGGGCAACACCGCCGGCGCCGTCTCGGCCGAGGCCGCGCGCGATCGCGCCTTGAACGAGGCGGCAGCCTACGCCATCCGCATCGACGTCGCCGAGGAGCTCTCCCGCCTGGTGTCCCACCTGGACGAGATCGAGCGCCTGCTCAAGAAGGGTGGCGAGGTCGGCAAGCGGCTCGATTTCCTGATCCAGGAGCTGCACCGCGAGGCCAACACCCTCGGCTCCAAGTCCTCGGCGCTGGAGCTCACCGGCATCTCGGTGGACATGAAGGTCGCGATCGAACAGATGCGGGAGCAGGTGCAGAACATTGAATGAACGTCCCACGGCGTCTCACGCCGTCCCGTAGTTCGATGTTCTGTGCAAGCCACCTCCGCCATCTGTTGGGGTAGTTCACCGGAGCGTTGCTTGATCCAGAGTCCCGCAGCCCGCGCGGAGGGTCGCCCGATCGATCCCCCAACGGACGTACCGTGGGAACAAAGCCAGCTTCGGATCTCTTGCTCAAATCCTGGCTGAGCGCCGGGCCCGTCGGCCGATCCGTCGGCGACGGTCTGATGTTCGTGGTGACAGAGGCGAGCGCGCGTGTCGGCAAAGCGTCTCGGATCCTGCGGT
>CAMLGG010000340.1 GCA_946479475.1 uncultured Ideonella sp.
TCTCGCTGGGCGTGGCGATGTTGGCGAACTGCGGCTGCATCTCCGAGCGCTGGTAATCCAGCTCCAGCGGGTAGATGCCCTTCCACGCGTTGCGGTACTCGGTGATGATGCAGTCGACCAGGCGCTCGATCACGCGCTGCTCGGTGGCCGAGAAGTCGCGGCCCTCGATGCGCGTGTGGAACTTGCCGACGCCGCCGAACAGCGAATCGATCACCGCGAAGACGATGCTCGGGTCGCACACGATCAGGCCCGAGCCGCGCAGCGGCCGCACCGAGACGATGTTGAAGTTGGTGGGCACCACGATCTCGCGCAGGAAGGCCGAGTACTTCTGGACCTTGATGCCGTTGATCGAGACTTCCGGGCTCTTGCGGATGAAGTTGAACAGGCCGATGCGGATGTTGCGCGCGAACCGCTCGCCGATGATCTCCATCGTCGGCATGCGGCCGCGGACGATGCGCTCCTGGCTCGCGATGTCGTAGACGCGGACCCCGCCCTCGGGGATCTCCTCCTGCTCGAGCTTCTGGCTCTCGCCGGTGATGCCCTGCAGCAGGGCATCGACCTCGTCTTGCGAAAGGATCTGCTGGTTCATCGCCGGTCACTCGCAGCAACGCTGATCAGCGCTCGCGCGCAGCCGCAGGGCCGCCCCGAGGCGCAGGGCGCTTCCCCTCGGGGGAAGGCCGCCGAAGGCGGAAGGGGCTGGCATCTCATTGAATGATGAAGGAGGAGAACTGGACCGACTTGATCGGCAGCTCTTCGGCGTCCGCCGCCTTCTTCTTCTTTTTCTTCCTCGAGGTGGAGGCGGCCTCCTCGTCCTCGTCGGGCAGCTCGAAGCCCATGGGGCGCAGCGCCTCGCGGCGGACTTCCCTGGCCAGCTGCTCCTTGCCTTCGTGCTCCATCAGCTCGGCCGAGGTCTTGTGGGCCAGCAGCAGCAGGACGTTGTTGCGGATGGCCGGCATGTAGGCCTTGATCTCGTCGCCGACGTGGGCGTCGGCCACCTCGAGCGTGATGCCGACCTGGGCGAAGCGGTCCGCCTCGCGGTCGGCCAGGTTCACCACGAACGGATCGAGCGGCACGAACACCGGCGGCACGTGCTTCTCGTCCTTCTTGTGGCTGGCCTTGGCGGCGTGCTTGGTGCCGGTGTCGGCGGCATCGCCGTCCTCGTCATCGGCCTCGGCCGCCGCGGCTTCGGCGGCCGCCTTGCTCTTCAGGTAGAACGCCAGGCCGCCGCCCACCACGCCCAGCAGGGCGACGACGACCGCGATCAGGACGATCAGCTTCTTCTTGCCCTTCTTGGGCGCGACTTCAGCGGCATCGGCAGCTGCGGCAGCAGACATGGTGGCGGCTCCTGGCGTGGTTCGTGGCAGTCACCCACGCCATGCCGCCTCGGGCCGGCACGCGGGGTGACCGCATTGCTGGCCATTATTGGGAGCAGGGGTTTCGCCAGAAGGCGCGAATAGCGGGGGAAAAGTCCCCCGTCCCGACGCTAGGCGACGAGGTCGACGAGCCCGCGCTGGGCGGGCCGGCGGGCGCTGTCGGCGGCCGTGGTGGCGTCGTCGCGTACGGGCCCGAGCCAGGAGGGCATCGCGAAGCCGCGCTGGGCCTGGCCCTCGCCCTGGCGGGCGTGCTGGCCGGTCTGGTCGGACACACTGCCGCCGGACAGCGTCAGGCCCACGTCGCCGAGGGCGTCGGCGAGCTCGGGCAGGGCTTCGGTGAGGGCGGCGCGGGTGGCGGCCACGTCGGCACCGAGCTGGACCTCGGTGCGGCCGTCGCGCAGGGCGATGCGCACGTCGATCGGCCCCATGTCCTGCGGGTTGAGTTCCAGGGTGGCGTACTGCACGCCGTCCTTGAGCCAGGTGCTGAGCTGGGCGCCGAGCGCGGGGGCGAAGGCGGCGCTGCCCGGAGGGGGCGCCAGCGTGGCCTGGGCGGCGGCCGGCGCTTGGGCGGGGGCGGCGGCAGCGGGGGCGGTGGCGCCCAGGCTGGGCAACGAGAAATCGGGCGTCGACGCGGCGCCGGCTGCGGGCTCGGCCGGGGTGAGGTTCACCGGCGTGGCATCGAGCGTGGCCTGCCAGCCGGGCTGGTCCAGGGCGGCTGAGGCGCCGCCCAGGGCGTCGCGGGCGCCTGCATGCGCCGCGCTCGCGCCGGCACCGGCTCGGGCGGTGTCTGCCGTGTCGCCCTGGCCAGTGGCGCGCCGGGCGCGCGCGGCGTCGACGCCTCCAGCGGCCTTGGCACGTGCGGCGGCCAAGGCGGCCTGGCGCACGGTGGCCGCCAGGTCGGCCGTGGCCGGCTCCTGGGCGGCGGGTTGCGGCGTGGCGTCCTGCGCAGGTTCGCGCTCGCGGTGCGACTCGTGGGCCTTGGCATGCTCCTCGGGCTGATCGGCAGCCTCCTTCGCCGGCGGATCCTCGGTCGGTGCGGCGTTCGGGGCGTCGGCTTCGCCGTCGTCCGCCATGCCTTGCAGCAACCGGGCGAACGGCGAGGCCCCCTGCCCGCCTTGTGATGGGCGGGGACGCGAGGCCTGGCCCGCTGCGTGGGCGGCGTTGGCGTGGGAGCTGGCGTTGGGTGCGGCGGTCGGCGTCATGTGGTGGCGACTGAATGAAAGGCGTGTTCGGGTCGTGCAGCTTCGACAAGCTCAGCCGGAATCGGCAGAGCGGTTCCAGGGCGCTTCGGCAAGCTCAGCGCGAACGGATCTGTGTGCCTTGGTACGAACAACCAACCCGCCCCTACCGTTCGGGCTGAGCTTGTCGAAGCCGGGATGCGCAGCGTGGGGCTTCGACAGGCTCAGCCCGAACGGAAACATGGGGCTCAGCCCGAGCGGGAGGTGACGAATCATCGCCGGCCTCTACGCAGCCGCGGAGAAAACGCCGAGCCGCGCCCAGGCCAGGCGCTGCGCGGCCTCGTCCAGGCTCTTCTGTTCGCGCCTCTGCTCGCGCAAGGCGCCCGCCTGCAAGCGGCGTTCGATCAGGCGCTGCACGGTCGCGACCTTCGTCTCGCGGTGGCGCAGCCGGGCTTGCGCGGCCTGCACGCGTGCCGCGGCCATGTCGGCGGCGTTCTGCTGCGTGCCGATGGCCTGCTCCAGGCGGTCGACGAAGCCCTGGTAGCAGCGCAGGATCTCGATGGGCGCGCGCTGGGCGAACTGCGCGCTCCAGCGTTGGCGGTATTCGCCGCGGTAGGCGACCAGCGAATCGGCCTGCTCGCGCGCAGCCCGCGCCTGGCGCTCGGCCTCGCGCCATTCGGCCAGCGCGGCGTCGCGCTTCTCCTTCTCGCGCTCCAGCAGGGTGTTGAGCAGGTCCAGGCGGTCCATGGTTCAGCGATTCCTCGGTCAGGCGGCGGGGTTGAGCGCGAGCAGTTGCTTGACGGACAGCGGCAGCGGCGAAGCCTCGTGCATGCCCTGCTGCAACAGCGTCACCAGCTTGGGATGGACCTTGACGGCGGCGTCGAGCTCGGCATCCGCACCGGGCGTGTAGGCACCCAGCTGGATCAGGTCGCGCGCCTTGTTGAAACGCGCCAGCCACTGGCGGGCGCGGCGGGCGCCTTCGAGGTGCTCGCGCGGCGCCACCGAGGTCATCACGCGCGAGATCGACTTCTCGACGTCGATGGCCGGGAAGTGCCCGCTCTCGGCCAGCTCGCGCGAGAGCACGATGTGGCCGTCGAGGATGCCTCGGGCCGCATCGGCGATCGGGTCCTGCGGGTCGTCGCCCTCGGTCAGCACGGTGTAGAAGGCGGTGATGGAGCCGACGCCGTTCAGGCCGTTGCCCGAGCGCTCCACCAGCTGCGGCAGCTTGGCGAAGCAGCTGGGCGGATAGCCCTTGGTGGCCGGCGGCTCGCCGATGGCCAGCGCGATCTCGCGCTGCGCCATCGCATACCGGGTGAGCGAATCCATCAGCAGCAGCACATGCTGGCCCCGGTCGCGGAAGTGCTCGGCGATCGCCGTGGCATAGCTGGCGCCCTGCATGCGCACCAGCGGCGGCGCGTCGGCCGGCGCGGCCACGACGACGGCGCGCGCCAGGCCCTCTTCGCCCAGGATGTCCTCGATGAATTCCTTGACCTCACGGCCACGCTCGCCGATCAGGCCCACCACGATCACATCGGCCTTGGTGTAGCGGGCCATCATGCCGAGCAGCACCGACTTGCCGACGCCCGTGCCGGCGAACAGGCCTATGCGCTGGCCGCGGCCGACGGTCAGCATCGCGTTGATGGCGCGCACCCCCGTGTCCAGCGGCTGGCGCACCGGGTCCCGGTCCATCGCGTTGATCGGGCGGCGCACCATGGGTTCGTTGTGCGCATCGCTGATCGGCCCGCGCCGGTCCATGGGCTGTCCGTGGGCATCGACCACGCGGCCGAGCAGGCCGTCGCCCATGGGCAGGTGCAGGCCGCGGTCCTCGCTGCGGCGCCAGGGATGGTTCTCGACGCCGAAGCGCGGAGGGATCTGAGGCACCGGCAAGGGCACGACGCGCGCACCGCTGGCCAGGCCGTGCAGTTCGCCGGTAGGCATGAGGTAGGCGCGGTCGCCGTTGAAGCCGACGACTTCGGCGGTGACCGGCTGCTCGCCCGGCGCGCCCACGGCGCAGACGGCGCCCACAGGCGCGCGCACGCCGGCCGCTTCGAGCACCAGGCCCGTCACGCGGACCAGCGAGCCCTGCATCTCCAGCGGCTGGGGCAGGCTGGCGTAGTTCCTCATGTCGGCGAGGAAGCGGTCCCACTTCTGCTCGCGGCTGGCGCTCACAGATCGACCTCCGGCACGCCGTCGTCGAGCGATTCGTCGCGGCCGAACACGGCCACCGCCTGGGCCCAGCGCTGCTCGATCCGAGCATCGACCTGGCCGAGATCGGATTCGACGACGCAGCCGCCGGGCGAGAGCGTCGCGTCGGCCTGCAGCAGCACCTGGCGCGCCTTCAGCAGGTCGGCGGCACCGGCTTCCACCAGCGGCATGTCCTGCGGGTGCAGGCGCAGGCGCAGATGGCGGGCCGAGAGGATGACCGCACCGATCGCATCCTGGGCGACCTGCACGATGAGCTCGGGGCGCTGCGAGACCTCGCTGCGCACCACCTGCCGGGCCAGCAGCACGGCGGTCTGGCCAAGCGTGTCGGCCAACCGCGCATCGTGTGCCTGCGTCTGCTGGTCGATGGCCGCCAGCAGCTGGCCGTTATGCGCGCACATCTGCTGCGC
>CAMLGG010000341.1 GCA_946479475.1 uncultured Ideonella sp.
ACCCGATGATCGGCGACACCGACCTGAAGGTGGCCAAGCTCTACAACATGCTGCCCGCCGACGAGGAGGGCTCGTCTGCCGGCCGCACCGCCGCCACCAACGCCACCGTTCGCTCGGTCTTCGTGATCGGCCCGGACAAGCGCATCAAGCTGATGCTGACCTACCCGATGACCACCGGCCGCAACTTCGACGAGGTGCTGCGCGTCATCGATTCGATGCAGCTGACCGCCGCCCACAAGGTCGCCACGCCGGCCAACTGGAAGCAGGGCGAAGACGTGATCATCGCCGGCTCGGTGTCCGACGAGGACGCCAAGACGCTCTTCCCGCAGGGCTGGAAGACCATCAAGCCCTACCTGCGCGTCACCAAGCAACCGAAATGAAGCCCCCACGCCCCCTTCCGGGGGCTGCCCCCCGAGGGGGCTCGCGCAGCGGACCGGCAGAGCCGGATCCGCGCACGCCACTTGGTTGGCCCCCTCGCAAGCGAGGGGCTTAATTTCTGGCGTGGGCGAGCTGGAAGCGTTCGACTTCGGCCCGCCCGGCCAGCACCTCGGCGATCTGCGGCAGGGATGCCGCGCGCGAGGTGCTCACCGCCACGGCGACGAAGCGCCATTCGGTGTGGCCCGGGTCGCCGCTGATGGTGATCGAACCGCGGGCCAGCTGGTAGCCGCCCGAGGCGGCCCACTCCGAGACCACCGCTTCGGTCGGCCGGTAGCCTTCGGCAAACCGGACCTGGATGCTGATGGCGTGCCTCGAAGGCAGGTGGCCCTCGATTCGCGAGCCCCACATCATCAATGCGGCCGACAGCAGGGCCAGCAGGATGGCCGCCCCGTAGAAGCCGATGCCCACCAGCACCCCGATCGCACAGGAGGCCCAGATCGAGGCGGCCGTGGTCAGGCCGCTGATGTTCAGGCCCTCCTTCATGATGACCCCGGCGCCGAGGAAGCCCACGCCGGTGACGATGCCCTGCACGACCCGCGTCGGATCCATCACGCCCAGCACGGTGGCGTGGGTGCCGCCGTACCAGTGCTCGGGATAGCCGGCGAAGACCGTCAGGGCCGCCGAGGCCATGCAGACGATGCCGTATGTCCTCATGCCGGCGGCGCGGCCGTGGTAGGAGCGCTCGTAGCCGACCAGCAGCCCGAGCGCCAGGGCGCCCAGCAGGTTGAGGAAGACGACGGCGTTGACCTCGAGCGCCGAGTGCGACCAGAAGCCCGCTAGCCAGTCGGGTGTCAGCATTGGCGGATTGTCATCCCGCCGTGTCCGCCTTCGCCGCGGCGCCGATGCGCGGCCGCCACAGCCCGGTGACCAGCGAGGTGCCGAGGAGGATCACCACGCAGGCGAACAGCATGGTGGCGTTGACCGTCTCGCCGAGGAACAGTCCGCCCCAGGCGATCGCGAAGGCCGGGATGAGGAAGGTCACCGAAAGGGCGTTGGTGGCGCCGATGTGGCCGATGAGCCGGAAGAACAGCACGTAGGCGACGCCGGTGCACAGCAGCGCCAGGGCGATCGCCGCGCCCCAGGCATGCCCGCTCGGCGGCACCTCGGGCCAGCGCCACAGGACCAGCGGCAGCAGCACGATGGCCGCCGAGAGCTGGCTGCCCGCCGCCAGGGCCATGGGCGGCACGCCGGTGAGCCAGCGCTTGGTCATGCTCGCGGCCAGGCCGTACATCAGCGTCGCCGCGAGGCAGGCCAGGACGGCCAGGCCGCTGCTCGTGCCGCTCGCATCCGGCTTGAAGCTGGCCTTGTCCCAGGCCAGCCACAGCACGCCGGCAAAGCCTATGGCCAGCCCTGCGACCTTGTGCCCGCCCGGCCTGTCGCCCAGCCAGGCCCACGCGATGAGCGCGCCCATCAGCGGCGTGGTCGCGTTGAAGATCGACGACAGGCCGCCGGTGATCGCCAGGGCCGCATAGGAGAAGCAAAGAAAGGGCAGGGCGGAGTTGGCGATGCCGACCACCGCGATGGCGCGCCAGTTCGCCTTCAAGGCGGGCCACTCGCCGCGCTGCATCAGGATCGGCATCAGGAACAGCGAGGCGCCGATCACCCGCAGCCCGGCCAGCGCGACGGGGCCGAACTCGCCGGCCCCCATGCGCAGGAAGAGGAAGGACGCGCCCCAGATGGCGGCCAGGGCGATCAGCTCGATCAGGTCACGGGGTTTCATGCGGGCTGGGCCTCCGGAGTTGCCGTCTGGACCGCGAGCGTCAGTGATGCAGTGCGTCCCTCGCGTGCGAGCAGGTCCTGCTTGCGGGGCAGGCCCCCGGCGTAGCCGGTGAGGGAGCCGTCGCTGCCGAGCACGCGGTGGCAGGGCACGATGATGCTCAAGGGATTGCGGCCGACGGCCGCGCCGACGGCTCGCCCGGCCAGTGGGCGGCCCAGGGCGCGAGCGAGCGTGGAGTAGGTGCTGGTGGCCCCTGCCGGGATGTCCAGCAGGGCCTGCCAAACGGCCTGCTGGAAAGGCGTGCCTTGCGGATCCAGGGCGACGCGGAACCGGGTGGCGGCGGCGTCCTGCCAGTAGGCCGCCAGCTCACGCGCCGCCTGGGCGATGAACCTGTCCTGCGGAGCTTGCGGCGCGGCCAGTACGCCCGGATGGTGAGCCTGGTCGGTGAACCAGCAGCCGGCCAGGCCGCGGGCGGTGGCCGCCAGCAGCATCGGGCCGAGCGGGCTGGGGATCGTGGCCTGTGCCACGACGAGCGGATCGAGTCGAGGGGTGTTCATGCGGGGACCTTTTCAACGGGAGCCGGCCTTGCCTGCGTGGCCGCCAGCGAATGCCAGAGTTGCATCACAGCGTACGAGCGCCACGGGCGCCATGCTTCGGCGTGTGTCGAAGCTTCGGCCGCCGTCGTGGCGCCCAGCGCACGCAGCACGCCGATGTCGCTGGCCGGGAACGCATCGGGCCACGCGAGCACGCGCAGGGCGACGAGCTCGGTGGTCCAGGCGCCTATGCCGGGCAGCTCGCGCAGGGCCGCGAGCGTCTGCTCCATCGGCGCCGTGGGGCTGAGGTCTACCCGAGCTTCGGCCACGGCGCGGGCCAGAGCCTGGATGGCCCCCACGCGGGCGCGGACGATGCCGAGCGTGCCGATCTCGTCCGGCGACGCCTGCGCAAGCGCCTCGGGGGTGGGGAACAGGTGAGTCAGGCCGCTGAACGGCGTGGCGAGCGGTTCGCCGAATCGCGCCACCAGCCGCGCGGCGAGAGTGCACGCGGCGGCCACGGTGACCTGCTGGCCCAGGATGATCCGCACGGTGGTCTCGAAGCCGTCGATGCAGCCGGGCAGGCGCAGGCCGGGCCGCAGCTGCACCGGGAGGGCCGAGAGCGCCGCGTCGATGGTCGCGGCTTCGGCATCCAGGTCCAGCAGATGGCGCAGGCGCTCGATGACCGCGCCCAGCACCGGCGCCAGGCTGGGGCTCACGGTGGCGCAGACCTGGTGCGCCTCGGTGTCGAAGCGCAGGCCCAGCCAGCCGGCGTGGCGCTGGCCGCGCGGGTCGGTCAGTGCCAGCGTGCGGCGCCATGTGCCCGACTGCACCGCCTCGATGCCCACCAGCGGCCTGGCGGCGAGAAAGGCCAGCATGGCCTCGGCGTCGTAGGGCGGCCGCCAGGCCAGGCGCACCGCCACCGGCTCGTTGCGCTGGGTCTCGCTCGTGCTGGCCGAGCGGCGCAGGGCGGTGGGCGACAGGCGGTAGCGCTCGGCGAAGGCCGCGTTGAAGCGGCGCAGGCTCGCGAAGCCGCTGGCCAGGGCGACGCCGGTGACGGGCAGCTCGGTATCGGTCAGCAGGCGCTTGGCCAGCAGCAGGCGCTGCGTGGCGAGCCAGTCCATCGGGCTCACGCCGTGCACGGCCTGGAAGACGCGGCGGAAGTGCCTGTCGGTCACGCCCAGGCGGCGGGCCACTTCAGGCAGCCCGATGTCGTGGCCTTGCGCCACGGCGTGCTCGATCAGGCGGGCGCCGGCGCGGGCCAGCGCCTGGGAGGAGTCCGCCACCGCCAGGCCCGGCGCCAGCTCCGGCCGGCAGCGCAGGCAGGGCCTGAAGCCGGCGACCTCCGCGCTGGCCGCGTTGCCGAAGAAGCGGCAGTTCTCGCGCCGGGGCAGCCTGACGCGGCACACCGGCCGGCAGTAGACGCCGGTGGAAGTGACGCCGACGAACAGGCGCCCGTCGAAGCGCGCGTCGTGCGTCTGCAGCACCCGGTAGGCCGCTTCCGGATCCTGGGTGATGGCCTGCGTGGTGAGGGTTTCCATGAAGGCCATCATAGGCGCCGGGTCGGACACGTCTGGCCGTTTTCGGACCTGTTCCTGGGGCCTTGCAAGACAGCGATTCGCGCTCCGGCACGCCCCGTGCTTTTCGAGGCGCTCCAAAGGTGACGGCCACGAAACGCCGCCTGCCTACAATCCCGCCGCCAAGGAGAACACACGCATGAAGGTTGCAGCATCCGCATTCAAGGCCTATGACATCCGCGGCATCGTCGGCCAGGCGCTCGACGAGCAGTTCGCCGAGCACCTCGGCCGGGCGTTCGGCACCGAGGCGCTCAAGGCCGGCGAGAAGGCCGTCGCGGTCGGGCGCGACGGACGTGTCTCGGGCCCCGGGCTCGCGGCCGCGCTGATGCGGGGCCTCGCATCGACCGGCCTCGATGTGGTCGACCTGGGTGCGGTCACCACCCCCATCGTCTACTACGTCGCGGCCACCCGCTCGAAGTTCGGCTGCTCCAGCGGCATCCAGGTGACCGGCAGCCACAACCCCAAGGACTACAACGGCTTCAAGATGGTGCTGGCCGGCCGCGCGATCTACGGCGACGAGATCCAGGGCCTGCGCCGCCGGATGGAGGCCGAGGACTACGCCACCGGCCGGGGCCGCATCGCCCCCATGGACGTGATCGCGGAGTACGGCCACCGCATCACCAGTGACTGCAAGCTGGCCCGCCCGATGAAGATCGTGGTGGACTCGGGCAACGGCATTCCGGGCGCCACTGCGCCGGCGATCCTGAAGGCGCTCGGCTGCGAGGTGATCGACCTGTACTCCAAGGTCGACGGCGACTTTCCCAACCACCATCCCGATCCCTCCAAGCCGGAGAACCTGGCCGACCTGATCAAGGTGGTGCACGCCACCGACGCCGAGCTCGGCCTGGCCTTCGACGGCGACGGCGACCGCCTGGGCGTGGTCACCAAGGACGG
>CAMLGG010000342.1 GCA_946479475.1 uncultured Ideonella sp.
GACGACCTGAAGTTCACCGGCCCGTTGACGGCGATCACCGCAGCCGTCGTCGGCGTCATCCTCAACCTCGCCCTGTTCTTCGGCTACCACGTCCTGTGGCCAAAGGGGTATGGCGCAGGCTTCGAGTGGCCGGCCGCGATGATCGCGCTGGCCGCGCTGGTGGCATTGCTGCGCTTCAAGCGCGGTGTGATCGAGGTCATCGTCGCTTCCGCCCTGATCGGTCTGGCGTGGACCTGGTGGACGCACACCTGACCGCACCGGCCCTGGCGCCCCGCCTGCTCCTGGCGCGCGGGCTGCGCGCGTTCTGCGACGGCTACGTCGCGGTACTCCTGCCCGCCTACCTGCAGGCGCTCGGTTGGGGCGCGGCAGACATCGGCATCCTGGGATCGGTCACCCTCGCCGGCTCGGCCCTGGGGACGCTTGCCCTGGGCCAGTTCGGCCACCGCCTGCCTTCGCATCGCCTGCTGCTGGCCGCCGCGGGCCTGATGGTCGCCACCGGCCTCGGCTTTGCCGGGCTGCACGCCTTCTGGCCCCTGATGCTGGTGGCGTTCCTCGGGACGCTGAACCCCAGCTCGGGCGACGTGAGCGTCTTTCTGCCACTGGAGCACGCGCGACTTGCGCAGGCCGGCGGCGGAAGGGACGAGCGGACCCGCCTTTTCGCGCGCTACAGCCTGGTCGGCGCCTTGTGCGCCTCGGTCGGCGCCCTCGCCTCCGCGCTGCCTGGCTGGCTGGCGGACAGCCATGGCGTCGATCGCCTGACCGCCTTGCAGGCCATGTTCGTGCTCTACGCGGTCGTCGGCATCGTCGTCGCAGCGCTCTACGCGGGGCTCGACGGCGGACGGCCCGCCGGCGAAGCGCCACCGGCGCCGCTCGGGCCCTCGCGTGCCATCGTGTGGCGCCTGGCAGCGCTCTTCAGCGTGGATGCCTTCGCCGGCGGCCTTCTCGTCAACACCATCCTCGCACTCTGGCTGTTCGAGCGCTTCGGTCTGTCCGTGGCCGATGCAGGCCGGTTCTTCTTTCTCTCGGGGTTGCTCTCGACGGCCTCGCAGCTCGCCGCGCCATGGGTCGCGCGGCGGATCGGGCTGGTCAACACCATGGTGTTCACCCACATCCCCGCCAACCTGTTCCTCATTGCCGCTGCGTTGGCGCCCTCGCTGACCTGGACCCTGGCCGCCCTCCTCGCCCGCAGCGCGCTGTCGCAGATGGATGTGCCGACGCGGTCGGCGTTCGTGATGGCCGTCGTCACGCCTGCCGAGCGGGTGGCCGCAGCCAGCTTCACGGCCGTGCCTCGCAGCCTGGCGTCGGCCGGCGGCCCGGCCATCGGCGGCGCCCTGCTGGCCAGCGGGATGCTCGCGGCACCGCTGCTGCTCGGCGGCTTGCTCAAGATCGCCTACGACCTGGCGTTGTGGCGCGCCTTCCGGCATCACGAGACGGATTGAGCCCGTGGGCGTGGCATGCTGCCGGCATGTCCACAAGCTCATTCCTCCTGGCGCGGATGGCCGCGGTCGTCCTGGGTCTCGGTGTGGCTGCCGCCGCCCAGGCCCTGCCCGGTGGAACGGTCGACCTCAACCTGGCGAACCAGGCCGAGCTGGAGATGGTCAAGGGCATAGGGCCCCAGCTGTCGGCGAAGATCCTCGACGAGCGCTCGCGTGGAAGGTTCACCGGCTGGGAGGACTTCATCGCCCGCCTGAAAGGGCTCGGCCCCTCCCATGCGGCACGCCTGTCGGCCGCTGGCCTTCGCGTCGCGGGTCAGCCCTACGCGGGCAAGGCCCCAGGCGGCGAGCCGGCGAAGTAGTTCACCGGCTCGGGCAGGGTCGCAGACGCCAGCGGCCCGGCGGCAGAGACCTCCTGGCGCTGCCGGTCTTCCGCCGGCCATCGAGGCTGCCAGCCGAAGAACTGCGCCACCTCTTCGCGCCGAGAGAGCGTGTCGCTCTCTCCCAGCGCCATCAGCTCGCGCGTGTAGTCGGCCTCGAAGAGAAGATAGCTCGCGAGTGCGGCGCCGCGCGCCTCGCTGCCCTGCCCGCTCACGCCCACGCCTCGGAGCAGCGCGCGGATGGTCAAGGGCAAGGCATCCAGATGCCGCGCGGCGATGTCGTCCAGGCGCTGGCTGGGCGCTATCAGCAGCACGTCAATCGGCCGCAAGGTACTCTGCTCTCGCACGTCCGCCGGCAACAGCGCCAGCGTCCGGTTCACCCGCTGCAGGCGCTCGAAATCGACCGCCAGGGCATCGAGAAAGATGTTGGAAAGCGCGTGGCCCGCGATCTGCGCCATCGTCGGGTAGTCGGTGCTGACCTGTCGCTTGCCGGGCGGCTCGTGCATGCGGCCCGCGCCGATGACGAGGATGCGCTCGGCACCGAGATGGATCGCTGGCGAAATGGGCGCTGCCTGACGCATCGAGCCGTCGCCGAACCATTCGGTCTCGCCGTCGATGGCGAGCTGCTTGGCCGGGAACACGAAGGGGATGGCGGACGAGGCCAGCAGGTGCGGCAGGCCGATGTGGTCGCGCACCGAACGGCGCTGCGAGCGGATCCAGCCCGGCACTTCGTTCGCGGCGTTGTAGAAGGTGACGTGCTCGCCGGAGCTGTAGCTCGAGGCGCTGACCGCCAGGGCTTTCAGGTGGCCCTCGCGGATCAGCTCCGGGATGCGCTCGAGACGCACCATGCGCTCGAGCAGCCCGGCCAGAGGCGCGTTGTCCAGCAGTGACCGGGGCTTGAGCTTGCGCCACCGGGCGATGATCCACCCTATGGACATCATCGTCAGCCAGCGCGCGCCGGTGCGGATGACGCCGAGAGAATCGGAGCGGTAGACCTGGTCGGCGTGGAAGCCCTGCCAGATCGACACGAGCTTCTCGACGGCCCGGTCGAAATCGTCCGCATCACCGGCCAGTGCCGCCGCGTTGATGGCGCCGGCGGATGTGCCCGCGATGACGGGGAACGGGTTGCCTTCGGGCGCATCGCACTCGCGGCGGATCTTCGCCAGTGCGTGCAGCACACCGACCTGGTAGGCGGCACGTGCGCCGCCACCGGTCAGGATGAGGCCGGTGACGGGCTGGGGGGCGGCAGGGCTCGCTGCGGGTGCCGGCATGATGCGGGCCAGTCTAGGCCGCGGACCGCAGGCGGAAAGCCCCAAATGCAGGGGAAGCGGGCGCCAATTGGAACGCGCGCTTCCCGGCCACCGCGATGTCAGTCCTTGTCGTGACCCCGGCCGCGGCCGTGGCCATGACCGTGGTCATCGTCGCGACGCTCGCCGTACACCACCGGCCGGCCCGGAGGCGGCGGCGCCACGTGGGCGTGGTACCAGGAATCCTTGACGAAGTAGACGGGCACGCCGCAGGCGTTGTAGCGGTAGCAGTGCTTGGACCAGTTCTTCTGGTGGCCGGGAGGCACCCACAGATAGACCGGCTGCGGCTGAGCCACCACCACGCGCGGCTTCTGCACCCACATCGGCTGCGCCACGATGAGCTCCGGCGTCGGGAAGCGGCCGATGTCGATGCGGCCGTAGACGCCGGGCTGGCTGACCGAGATCGAGACGCCGACATCGGCGGCCCGCACGGCCGGGCTGACGAACAGGCCGGCCGCTGCGGTCGCGGCCAACGCGAGGCTCCACATGGCGGCGCGTGCCAGGTTCATCGTTGAAGGTGGGACGTGGGTGCGGCTCATCGTCATCGTCTCGGCGGTCGGCGCCCGATGCGGGCTGCCGTTCATCGTGGAAGTCAGGATTGAAACGCCAAAGGATTCGCGGCGGTTGGCACAAATGCGCGGGGATCCCGGACTCTTACCAACGTTTACGGCCTGGCCCGCCCAATCACGCGTAGATGATGCTCGCCTTGCCCTCGTGGGCCAGCTGCCGCCACCGGGCCAGCGCCTGGTCGCTGGGCCAGATGCGGCCGGGCGCCCCGCGGGCCCGCACGGCGCGGGCGCCCGGACGCTTGAGCAACAGGAGCACGGGCAGTCCCAGCACGACCTCCGCGCCTCCCTCGTCGGAGTCCGCCTGCTCCACCCGCGCCGGGAAGCTCTTCACCAGTTCGGCCACCGGAGCCGGCCCCCCGTTCAGCTCGACCGAGAGGTAGCGGCCGAACCGGGCCCGGGCGCCGGCCAGGTCCCACACCTGGTTCACGTTCAGCCGCAGGCCACCGGAGAAGCGATCCGGCTGGACCTTGCCCTGCACGATGATGAGCTCGTCGTCGCGGATCAACTCGCGGTGGGCATCGAGAAGCTCTTCGTTGACCACCGCCTCCACGGGCTCGGTGGCATCGTCGAGCTTGAAGATGCCGACGCGGCCTCGCTGACCGTTGATGACGCGCAGCTCGGTCACGATGCCGGCCAGCAGCTGCGGCTCGCGCGAGTCGATGAGGTCGGCCAGGCGCCGCGGCGAGATGCGCCGCACCTCGGCCTCGTGCTCGTCGAACAGGTGGCCCGAGAGATAGAAGCCGATCGCCGTCTTCTCCAGCGCCAGCCGCTCGCGCACCGACCAGGGCTCGGCCGGCTGCAGCGGCGGCTCCTGCATGTGCGAGCCGTGGGCGGAGTCATCGCCGAAATCGAACAGGCCGCCTTGCAACGCGTTGGCCGCCTGCGTCTCGGCCCATTCGAAGGCCAGGCCGACGCTGGCGAGCGTCGCCGCACGGTCGGGATGCAGGGTGTCGAAGGCGCCGGCCTTGATCAGCGCCTCGACGACCCGCTTGTTGCACTTGCCCTTGTCGACGCGTGCGCAGAAGTTGAACAGGCTCGTGAACGGGCCTTCCGACTCGCGCGCCGCCACGATGGCTTCGATCGCGCCCTGCCCCGTGCCCTTGATCGCGCCCAGGCCGTAGCGGATCTTCCTTCGCCCTTCGGCGCCGGACATGGGCTCGAAGCGGTAGACGCCCGAGTTCACGTTGGGCGGCTCGAACTCGATCTTGAAGTTCTTGGTCGCATCGGCGAGCAGCACCTTGAGCTTGTCGGTGTCGCCCAGTTCGATGGTCATGTTGGCCGCGAAGAACTCGGCCGTGTAGTGGACCTTGAGCCAGCCGGTGTGATAGGCCAGCAGCGAGTAGGCGGCCGCGTGCGACTTGTTGAAGCCGTAGCC
>CAMLGG010000343.1 GCA_946479475.1 uncultured Ideonella sp.
AGTGTCACTACATTCGGCGTTTTTGCGACAGCTCTTCTACAGACTTTCCCGGAGCGCATCGGCGCCGGACCGGGCATTCGCCACCCCAAGGCCGCACGGCTGGGGTAAACGCCCGTTCGCAAGCCGGTCGCCCAGGAGTAAGTCGCGAGCAGAAGTGACGGGCGAACGCGCGCGCCGCCCAGCCTGACGGCGGGCGGGGTCGGTGAAGAAGGGACCAGGCGGGCCGGGAGCCGGCCCGGCGGCTCTAGTCGTCGACGGGCCGCCCCTGGACGACTGATCCCCCCGGGGGACCGACGCCGAAGGCGGCGTAGGGGTCGACTTCAGCCGACCTGCTGGTCGATCGCCGCGGCCGAGCCGGTCAGGGCGACCAGCGTGTCGGTGATGAGGGCCGTGGGAATGGCCTCGAGGTAGCCGCGCAGGCGGCCCTTGGCTTCGAAGCGCTCGCGGAAGGACGAGGCGAAGAAGTGCTCTTCCATGCGCGGCACGATGCCACCGCCGATGTAGACGCCGCCGCGCGCGCCGTAGATCAGGGCGACGCTGCCAGCGAAGGTTCCCAGCAGGGAGCAGAAGCTGTCCAGGGTCCGGCGGCAGGCCTCGTCCTGGCCGGACAAGCCCAGCGCCATGATCTTCTCGGCGGCCCAGGGCTGCTCCACGGCCCGGCCGAGCACCTTCGCCACGGCCCCGTGCAGCACCGGCAGGCCGATCCCGGAAAGCAGCCGCTCCGCCGACACGTGGCTGAACTCCGCCCGCACGACGCCGAGCAACTCGGATTCGAAGTCGTCGCCAGGCGCCAGCGTGCTGTGCCCACCCTCGCCGGGCAGGGCCACCCAGCCGTGCGCGGTCTGCACCACGCCCGCCACGCCCATGCCCGTGCCCGGGCCGATCACGGCCATCGCACCGCGTGGCACCGGCATGTCGCCGTGGGCCCGCAGCTGCCCGCCGCGCAAATGAGGCAGCGCCAGTGCCAGCGCCTCGAAGTCGTTGAGCACCTGCAGGCCGTCCAGGCCGAGCGCCGATTGCAGCGCCTGGCGCGAAAAGCTCCAGTGGCTGTTGGTGAAGCTCACCCGGTCGCCGACCACCGCGGTGGCCACGGCGATGGCAGCGTGGCGGGGCGGCCGGTAGGCATCGCCCAGAGATGCCTTCAGGCCATCGAGGTAGGCGCGCGCCGCGTCCGCCGGCTCGGGATAGTCGGGCACGGCAAGCTTCTTCACATGGGCCGGGGTGGCGGCAGGGCCTTCGATCCAGCCGAAGCGGGCGTTGGTGCCGCCGATGTCGGCCACGAGGCGGGGATAGGTGGAGTTCAAGGCGTCCAGGTCTCGAAAATTCCGGAAAGAATAAAGCTCAAGGTAGCAATACTACAGCCTCGAATCTGAACAAGCATCCCAATTTCCCTCGTACGAATCGCGCGTCCGTAGTCGAAGTACAAGGCGGTTTCAGCGGGCTGGCCTCCTGGCAAAGCAGCTAACATGCCCGGCCATGACGCGAGCCGATCTCGTGGGCCGACTGCTGGCCTTCATCGCGCGCCTGATCACCGGTGCGCAGGGCCACTGGAAGGGCTGCCCGCCCGAGGCCTTGCAGCGGATCTACTTCGCCAACCACCAGAGCCACCTCGACTGGGTCCTCATCTGGGCCGCCCTGCCCGGCGAACTGCGTGCCCGCACGCGCCCCATCGCGGCCAAGGATTACTGGACCGCCTCGCGCTTCAAACACTGGCTGACGCGCGAGGTCTTCAACGCGGTCTACGTCAACCGCCAGAGGACCGACGAGAACGAGGATCCGCTCGAACCGCTGGTGCAGGCGCTCAGCGCCGGCGATTCGCTCGTCATCTTCCCCGAGGGCACGCGCAGCCAAGGCGGAGAGCCGCAGGCCTTCAAGAGCGGCCTGTACCACCTCGCCCGCCAGTTCCCGCAGGTCCAGCTGGTGCCGGCCTGGATAGACAACGTCCAGCGGGTGATGCCCAAGGGCGAGGTGGTGCCGGTGCCCATCCTGTGCACCGTCACCTTCGGCACGCCCATCGCCCTCATGGCCGGGGAGGACAAGCGCAGCTTCCTGGACCGCGCCCGCGCGGCGGTCGTCGAACTCCGACCTCTCGTGCTTTGACGATGCTGAGCTCGCTACGCAACCTCGACGCGGAACAGCAGGTCGCCCTGCTCTTCGTCATCGTCTTCGGCGCGCTGCTGGCCGTGACGGTCGGCGACCTGCTGGTGAACCTGCGCGACCGGCCGCCCGAGTGGGTGCAGCGGCACGACCGCTTCCAACGCGACCTGCGGGCCATGTGGATGGGCGCCGCGCTCTTCTGGTTGGCGTGGATATCCGGCCCGATCGGTGCCACGCTGCTGTTCGGCACCGTCTCGTTCCTGGCACTGCGCGAGTTCATCACGCTCAGCCCGACCCGCCGCGCCGACCACCGCAGCCTGCTGGTTGCCTTCTTCCTCGTGCTGCCCGCGCAGTACGTGCTGGTGGGCAACCGCAACTTCGACCTGTTCAGCGTCTTCATCCCGGTCTACGTCTTCTTCGCCATCCCGGTGCTGGGCGCGCTGGCCGGCGATCCCGAGCGCTTCCTGGAGCGCAACGCGAGCATCCAGTGGGGCATCATGGTGTGCGTCTACGGGCTGTCGCACGCGCCGGCCCTGCTGCTGCTGAACTTCCCCAATGCCCAGCCGGGGCGCGGCGCCTTCCTGGTGTTCTTCCTCGTCATCGTCGCGGTGGTCGCCCAGGTGGTGCAGGAGGCGGCGAGCCGCTGGCTCAGGCACCGGCCGCTGGCCCGGCAGATCAGCCGCTCGTTCTCGGCGCGCGCCTGGGCCTTGAGCGCCGCCGCAGCTGGCCTGGCCGGCGCCCTGCTGTTCTGGATCACGCCTTTCAAGTTCGCCCAGGCGCTCGCCATGGGCCTGCTGGCCGGCGGTGCAGGCACACTGGGCGAGTTCGTGATGAAGGCGCTGAAGAAGGACGTGGGCGTCGCCTACTGGGGCAACCAGGCCGCCGTGACCGGGGCCGTGGGCCTGCTCGACCGGGTGGCGCCCCTGGCCTTCGCGGCGCCGGTGTTCTTCCATTCGGTGCGCTGGTACTTCAAGCTATGAGTCGTGTGTTGGGCATAGACCCCGGCCTGCAATGCACCGGCTTCGGCGTCGTCGAGCGCGAAGGCACCCGGCTGCACTACGTGGCCAGCGGCACCATCCGCACCACGGGCGGGGGCATCGCCCAGGGCGACCTGCCGGGCCGGCTGAAGATCATCTTCGAAGGCGTGCGAGAGGTGGCCGAGCGCTACCGGCCGACGGACGCCTCGGTCGAGATCGTCTTCGTCAACGTGAATCCGCAGAGCACGCTGCTGCTGGGCCAGGCCCGCGGCGCGGCGCTCACCGCACTGGTGACCGCCGGCCTGCCGGTGGCCGAGTACACCGCACTGCAGATGAAGAAGTCGGTCGTCGGCCACGGCCACGCCGCCAAGTCGCAGATCCAGGAGATGGTGATGCGCCTGCTCTGCCTGCCCGGGCTGCCGGGCAAGGACGCGGCCGATGCCCTCGGCCTGGCCATCACCCACGCCCACGCGGGCGGCTCGTTCGCCGCCATGGCCCAGGTCACCTCGCTGAACCGGCGCACGCACGCGCAGTTCCGCAACGGCCGCACCTACTGAACATCGAAAGGTTCCGGACCGTGTCCCATTCGCCCGTCCGCTCGGAGTGGATCGATGTCGAAGGCCCCGATGGCCGATTCGGCGCCTACCTCGCCCTCCCACCTGCCGCGCGCGGCCCGGGCCTTCTGCTGCTGCAGGAGATCTTCGGGGTCAACGAGCACATCCGCGCCGTCGCGGAGCAATACGCGCTCGACGGCTTCGTGGTGCTGGCGCCGGACCTGTTCTGGCGCCAGGGTCCCCGCATCGAGCTGGGCTACGAGGGGGCGGACAGGCAGCGCGCCAACGCCCTGAAGAGCTCGCTGGAGCCGGAGCAGACCTGGCGTGATCTCGCAGCCTCCCTCGCCGCGCTGCGGGCTCGGCCGGAGTGCAGCGGCCGCATCGGCGCCCTGGGCTACTGCCTGGGCGGCCGGCTGGCTTTCAACGCCGCCGCGTCGCTCGACGTGGATGCTGCGGTGGCCTACTACGGCGGCGGCATCCAGGACCAGCTTTCGCTGGCCGAGCAGATCCGCTGCCCGGTCCAGTTCCACTACGGCGTGCTGGACGCGCACATCCCGCCCGAGGCGGTGGAGGCGGTGCGCGAGGCGATGGCCGACAAGGACGCGGAGGTCCACGTCTATCCCGCGGCCGGCCATGGCTTCAACTGCTGGGCGCGCGCCAGCCACCACCCGGCCAGCGCGGCGTTGGCGCACGGCCGCAGCCTCGCCTTCCTCGCGGCGCTGTTCTGAGCCGGACTCCGGAGGGACGGCTCAGCGCACCTTGGTCGATTCGGCCCGGGCCGCCTGGGCCAGCGAGGACTGCGGGGCGAGCTCGGCCTCCCACAGCTCCAGGTGGATGCGCCTGCCCGGCGTCTGCTGGACATCGGCCACCGCGATGCGGCGCGGCGGGCGCTCCAGCGCCGCGAGCAGCGAAGCCTCGGGCCGGCCTTCCCCCACGATCAGGAAAGGCTGCGATTGGGCCGATGGCCGCAGCGGCACGCTCAGCTGGAAGTGGTCATGCGGCAGCTGGCCGGGAGCGCGCCAGGCCGTCCACTGCGGGGCCAGGTCGCGCCAGGCGTAGGTGCCGTTGGCCAGCACCGCCCGGTCCTCGCCGAGCACCAGCGGCGCCGCCAGGTCCGCCCCGTTCACGCCGGAACGCGCCCAATGGTCGCGGACCGCGGGCTTCAGCAGCTCGAAGGCCTGGTCCCAGCCCCGCATGCGGGCCCAGACGTCCATCTGCCGCGGCAACGGGCGGTGCGTCCAAGACGCGATGTCCCCTGCCAGCGTGACCGCCGCGATCAAGAGCGCCTGCGTCGCCAGGGCCGCATACCAGCCGCCGAGCGCACGGGCCGGCCGCTCGGGACGAAGCCACAGCACCAGGCCGACGATGGTGCCGATCAGGGCGGGCGCGGCCCAGTTCAGCTCGGCCTGGGCGTGGAAGGCCTG
>CAMLGG010000344.1 GCA_946479475.1 uncultured Ideonella sp.
CAGCCGCAGCGCCAGCGCATCCAGGCCGGCACGGCGTGCGAGATCCTCCACGCTCGCGAAGGCTCCCTCGGCCCGCGCGGTGACTATCCGCTGCGCGGCATCCTCCCGGAAGCCGCCCAGCCGGTTGAAGCCGAGGCGGACCGGGCGCAGGGACGAAGCCGGCGGGCTGTGCGGCGGCGGCCGGCCGGCGGCCCGCAGCTCCTCGGGCTCCGGCTCCTCCAGGATCGAATCCCACTGGCTGATGGTCACGTCCACCGGCCGCACCACCACGCCGTGGCCGCGTGCATCCCGCACCAGCTGCGCCGGCGCGTAGAAGCCCATCGGCTGGCTGTTCAGCAGGCCGACGAGGAAGGCATCCGGATGGTGCCGCTTGATCCAGGCGCTGACGTAGACCAGCAGCGCGAAGCTGGCGGCGTGGCTCTCGGGGAAGCCGTATTCGCCGAAGCCCTCGATCTGGTGGAAGATCGACTCGGCGTACTCCTGCGAGTAGCCCTTCTCGACCATCCGGCCGACCAGGCGCTTCTCGAAGGGGCCGAGGCCGCCCCGCCTCTTCCAGGCGGCCATGGCGCGGCGCAGCTGATCGGCCTCGCCCGGCGTGAAATCGGCCGCCAGGATGGCCAGCTGCATCACCTGCTCCTGGAAGATCGGCACGCCCAGCGTCCGCTCGAGCGCCTTCTCCACCTCGGGGCTGGGGTAGACCACCGGCTCCTCGCCGTTGCGCCGCTTGAGGTAGGGGTGGACCATGCCCCCCTGGATGGGCCCCGGGCGGACGATGGCGACCTCGATCACCAGGTCGTAGAACTTCTCGGGCCTCAGCCGCGGGAGCATGCTCAGCTGGGCCCGGCTCTCGACCTGGAAAACGCCGACCGCGTCGGCCGCGCAGAGCATCCGGTAGACGCGTGGGTCGGGCTTGGGCAGGTCGTCCATCTCCAGGCGCCGGCCCACCGGGACCTTCAGCCGCGCGACCGGGTCGTCGCCCTTGTGCTGGACCCAGGCGAGCGAACGGCGGATGGCCGAGAGCATGCCCAGCGCGAGCACGTCGACCTTGATCAGCTTGAGCGTGTCCAGGTCGTCCTTGTCCCACTGGATCACGGTGCGGTCGTCCATCGCCGCGTTCTCGACCGGTACCAGTTCGGACAGGTCGTCTCGCGCGATCACGAAGCCGCCCGGATGCTGGCTGAGGTGGCGCGGGAAGCCGCGCAGCTGCGAAGCGAGCAAGGCCCACAGGCGCACCAGCGGCGACTCGGGATCGAAGCCGTGCTCGCGCAGGCGCTCGGGATCGAAACGGCCGGGGTGGTCGTCCCACCAGGGCTGCTGCTTGGTGACGGCCTCCACGCGGTCGAGATCGAAGCCCAGGGCGCGGCCCACGTCCCGCAATGCCGAGCGGCCGCGGTAGCTGATGACCACGCCGGTCATCGCGGCCCGATGGCGACCGTACTTGCGGTAGATGTACTGGATCACCTCCTCGCGGCGCTGGTGCTCGAAGTCGACGTCGATATCGGGAGGCTCGTTGCGCTCGGCACTGATGAAGCGCTCGAACAGCAGGTTGCCGAGATCCGGGTCGACCTCGGTCACGTGCAGCGCATAGCAGACCACCGAGTTGGCCGCGCTGCCGCGGCCCTGGCAGAGGATGCCCTGCGAACGGGCCCACTGGACCAGGTCGGCCACGGTGAGGAAGTAGGCCTCGTAGCGCAGCTGCGCGATCAGCGCCAGCTCGTGCTCGACCTGCTTGCGCACGTGCGGCGGCTCCGCCCGGCCCTTGTCCCGATAGCGCTGCACCAGGCCGCGCTCGGTGAGCTCGCGCAGCCAGCTCGTGGGCGTGTGGCCCTCGGGAACGATCTCGCGCGGGTACTCGTACGCCAGCTCCGAAAGGGAGAAGCTGCAGCGGCCGGCCCATTCGACCGCCGCCTGCATCCACTCGGCCTCGTAGCGCTCGGCCAGGCGCTGGCGCGAGCGCAGGTGCGCCTCGCCGTTGGACTCCAGCTTGAGTCCGGCCTGCGCGACCGTGCACCGGTGACGCGTGGCGGCGAGCACGTCCTGCAAGGGCTTGCGCGAACGGCTGTGCATCAGCACATCGCCGGTGGCAACGATGGGCAGGCCCGTCAGCTCGGACACCTTGCGCGCGACGGCGACCCGCTCGTCGTCGAAGCGCCGATGGCGCAAGGCCAGGGCAAGCCCGCAGCGCCCCAGGCCGAACCAGGTCTTCAGCCACATGGCCTGCGCATAGACGGCGCTGAACCCGGGCGGCTCGACACCCCCATCCTCGGACGGCGGGCCGTCGACCACCAGCAGCGCGAGGCATCCCCCCAGGCCGGCCAGGCCGGGGGCCTTCGCCGCCCTGCCCTCCAGGTCCGACGCCAGGGCTTGGTAGCTGCCCTTCGGGGCTCGGCGGCGTGCCAGGGTGATCCACTGCGAAAGGTTGGCGTAGCCACGGCGCGTTTGCGCGAGCAGCACCAGTCGGGCACCCTCGCCCGAGGGCCGATGAGGATGCTGATCGGCTGTGGAAGCGCCTCTTGCATGTGGCGCATCGCTCGCTCGTGCGGCCGCGCCGGATCTTCGCCGATCGGCCGGCTTCACGGCGCGCGCCTGCACACCTGACGAAGCCTCCGGCGAGGACGATGCAAGGGACGGCGCGGACGTCGATGCCGCCAGCCTCATCTCTGTGCCAATGATCAGCTGCAAGCGGCGGCTCTCGTCATCGAGCTTGATCTCCTTCAATGCCTCGTAGGCGCGCACCACCCCTGCCAGCGAGCACTCGTCCGTCAATGCGAGGGCGCGATAGCCGAGAGCCTGGGCTCGCTCCACCAGCTCGCCGGGCTGCGAGGCGCCGGTCAGGAAGCTGAAGTTGCTGCGGCAGTGCAGCTCGGCGTAATCAGGCAGGCCGAAGGCGGCGCCCCGCGCAACTGCGCCACCGAACGGGACGGCACCCGGCGGGTGAGCATCGCGGCCGCTGCCGTCGTCGTCGCCTTCGTCGTCGTCACTCTCTTCTGGATCGTGGTAACGGGTGGGCATGGCAAAGGTTCCATGTCTTCACGGCCGGGCAGAATGCCGCCGCCAGCGGACGGACAGGCTGCGGAGGTGCAGTAGGTGCCGCAGGTGCCGCAGGTTCCATCAACACGAAGGGCGCCATGGGCGCCCTGGCCACCCTGGGGACCGTAGGCGGCAACCGGCTCGCGGGCGTTCAGGCGCCGCCCGGAGGCGGATGCACCACTGCCGGTGGGCGCGAACTCCGAGACCAGGTCGTCCAACGGGCTGCGCACGCCACTGCTGCCCAACCGCAGCACATGGGTGTAGATCATGGTCGTGCTGACATCGGAATGCCCCAGCAGCTCCTGCACCGTCCGGATGTCCACGCCCGCCTGCAGCAAATGGGTGGCAAAGGAGTGGCGCAGCGTATGAGGAGTTGCCGGCTTCGCTATACGCGCTTCTTGCACGCTGCGCTTGAAGGCACGCTGGAAGGCCTGATCCTGGAGGTGATGCCTGCGGCGCTCGCGCCGCCCGTCCTGCCCGGGCACCGTCGATCGCGGGTCGAGGGAGACGGTGGCTTGGGGAAAGACCCAGAACCAGGTCCAGGAATCGGCGGCCCTCGTGTACTTGCGGGCCAGGGCATGAGGCAAGTGGACGCCGGCCAGGCCGGCGTCACGATCGGCGCGGTGCAGTTCGTGGGCTCGTTGCAACTGAATCTTCAACGGCCCCTCGAGCGCGGCGGGCAGCATCACGACCCGATCCTTGCCGCCCTTGCCATCGCGCACGATGATGACCCGGCGCGCGAAATCTATGTCCTTCACTCGCAGGCGCAGTCCCTCCAACAGGCGCATGCCGGTGCCGTAGAGCAAGCGACCGACGAGGCGATGCTCGTCCGGCAGTGCGGCGAGCAGACGCGCAACCTCGGCGTGCGTCAACACCACCGGCAATCGCGCCTGCCGCTTGGGCCGGCCGAGCTCGCTCATCCATGGCAGATCCTTCTGCCCGAGCACGTGCTGATAGAGGAATAGCAGCGCCGACAGCGCCTGCTTGTGCGTGGAGGGCGAAACCTGGCGATCGGCGGCCAGCCAGGTGAGGAAGGATTCGATCTCGGCCTGCCCCAGCGATCGGGGATGCTGCAAACCGTGGAAACGGATGAAGGCCTTGACCCAATGCACGTAGGCCTCCTCCGTTCGAATGCTGTAGTGGCGGTAGCGGATGTGCTGGCGCAACTGATCGAGCAGGCGAAGCGAGGACCCGGGAGGCTCCAGGGGGGCTGGATGGTCAGGGGGCGAGCGGGGGGCTTCCATGCTTGCGGGTTGGGAACGCTCGGCCATGCTTGGCGAACGCACGAACACTGTATTTATGTACAGTATGACGTTAGCATTGATCCATGGCAAGTCATCCACGACAGGCAAGAAAGAGGCGCCCGCTTCATTCCGGCGACAAGGGCTTCACGCCGCCACGACAGCCTCAGCAAGTGACAGACCGGACATGGCCCGAACCCTGGATCGACGAGCTTTCGTCGGGGCCACACGTGCTCCCGTCCTGCCCTCTGGTCGACGCCGCCGCTCGCAACCGATTGCCGGGCGACGAGCGGCCACCCCTGTGCCCGGTGGAAAGCCACCAGGTGATCAAGCGCCTGAAGCCAGGCCAAGCCGGCGCACGCGGCCTGGCTCGACGCTTCGGCCCCGCTCTCGTCTGCGTCCGCTATCGAGAAAGCGACGCCGGCGACACCCGCTTCACCACCATCGAACTCGTGGTCGACCAGCGCCCGGCTCGCCGACAGCCGCTGGTTCGCGTCCAGATCCGCTACGACGACGCCGACACCCGCCGCCAGGCCATGGCCCTCGGCGCGCAATGGGACGAATCCGAACGAACGTGGCGCATGCCACGCCGCGCCGCCATCAAGCTCGGCCTGCTCACCAACCGCCCCAAGGCCAAAGCCCCAGAATAGCCACCGATGGACACCCCCTCCCCACAAACGCCCCCAAACGTGGATACAAACAACCAGCAATGGCGAGGGCGGGTGAGGTCTAAAACACGTTAGG
>CAMLGG010000345.1 GCA_946479475.1 uncultured Ideonella sp.
CCCATGTCCTCGCACGGGTGTTACCCATGTCCCCGGTCTATACACCCCTCCGAGAAGGGGGCTCCGGCAAGGGTGTGGGCTCCACCCAGCCCTCCTCCGGGAGGAGGGCTCTAGTGTGATTGACGAGAGGGGCGGCGCGCGAAGCACCACCACGCGCGAGGCACGCTTGTCCAGACATGCTGGAGCCTCCCTCTCGGAGGGCGGCTGGAGGGTGCGGACATCCAAGCTGGAGCCCCTTCTCGGAGGGGGCCGGGGGGAGCCCACGTGCGGCTGCCAAAGGCAGCTTAGGTCCGAACGGACCTAAGCTGCCTTCTTCTGCGGCTCGGAGATTTCCCTGAGCGCTTCGTCGGTGTGGTGGCCCTGGCGCGTGGCGATGTCGCCGAGGGAGACGATGCCCACGAGCTCCTTGCGCTGGTTGATCACGGGCAGGCGGCGGATCTGGCTGTCGCCCATCAAGCGCATCACCTCGTCGCTGTCCTGCGTGTCGCTCACGCACTGGATGTCGCGCGTCATGATGTCGGACACGCAGGCGGTGTCGGGCTTGAGGCCGGCGGCCACGCCGCGGATGGCGATGTCGCGGTCGGTCAGCATGCCGAGCACCTGCTTGCCGTTGCACACGGGCAATGCGCCGACATCGAGCTCCTGCATCATCCGCGCTGCTCGCTGCAGCGTGTCCTCGGGGCCGACCACCTGGGGATTGGGGGACATGATTTCACTGACCTTGGCCATCGCGAGTCTCCTTGGCTGAAGGGGTGGAACACAGGGGATGTCCTTTGGATTCGGCAATCTGCGGTCCCAGCCCGAAGCGCCATCGGCGCCTGGGCATGGGGCTTGCCGAAGCGGCGGCCGTGGCAGCCCTATCGCGACCCGCGGTGTTCATCGACAAGGACGGCACCTTGGTGCGCAACGTGCCGTACAACGTGGATCCGGCTCTGGTGGAGTTCATGCCGGGGGCACCGCAGGCGCTTGCGGCCTTGTCCGCGGCGGGCTTCGCGCTGGTGGTGGTCACCAACCAGAGCGGCCTGGCGCAAGGCCGCTTCAGCGCCGCGGCCTTCGCCCGCCTTCGCGCCTCGGTCCGCCAGCGCCTGCGTCAGGCCGCAGGGGTCGAGCTGACCGACTTCCTGCACTGCCCGCATGCGCCGGACGCCGAGGGCCGCCCCGCGTGCCTGTGCCGCAAGCCGCTGCCCGGCATGCTCCGGCGGGCAGCCCACCGCCACGGGCTGGACCTGGCCGCCTCATGGATCGTCGGCGACACCCTCGACGACATCGAGGCGGGCCGCCGCTGCGGCAGCCGCGGCCTGCTGCTGGACACCGGGGGCGAGACGATCTGGAAGCGCTCGCCCCTGCGCATTCCCGAGGCGCGGCTGGCAGACTGGCTGGACGTGGCCGAGCTGATCCTCGCTGACCGCCGCGCTGCCGCGGGCACCGGGTAGAAAACCGATCGTTGCGAGCCGGAGGAAGCGCTACGATCGGCCCGGCTGCAGCGGCTGCCGCGGCAGGGGGAGCGGGCTTGAACCACGTGCTGATCGTCGACGACGATGTCGATTCGGCCTCGACCTTGCAGGAGTTCGTCGCCGGGTCGAGTTGCACGGTGGCGGTGGCACACGACCTGCGGGAGGCGCGCCGCCAGATCGCGCTGCAGCGGCCCGACGTGGTGCTGCTGGACCTGCAGCTGCCGGACGGCAACGGCATGGATCTCTTCGCCGACGGCCAGCTGCTGGCCGACTCGGAGGTCGTGCTGATCACCGGCCACGCGAGCCTGGAGACCTCGGTTCAGGCGCTGCGCCTGGGGGCGGCCGACTATCTCGTCAAGCCGGTATCGCTCAGGCACCTGAGCAGCGTGCTCTCGCGCCTGATGAAGCCGGCCGAGCGCAAGGCCAGGGCAGACGACCTGGCCGGCGCCCTGGCCGCCGAGGGCCATTTCGGCCCGCTTTGGGGCCGCTCGCCGCCGATGCTGCGCATCTACGAGCAGATCACGCGCGTGGCGGGCACCTCGGTGACCGTCTTCGTCACCGGAGAGAGCGGCACCGGCAAGGAGCTGGTCGCGCAGACCGTCCACGAGCTCAGCCGCCGGCGGGACCGGCCGTTCCTGCCGGTGAACTGCGGCGCCATCTCGCCCCACCTGATCGAGAGCGAGATCTTCGGCCATGAGAAGGGCAGCTTCACCGGGGCCGAGAAGCAGCACGCGGGCTTCTTCGAGCGCGCCCATGGCGGCACGCTGTTCCTCGACGAGATCACCGAGATGCCGCTGGACCTGCAGGTCAAGCTGCTGAGGGTGCTCGAGACCGGCCGCTTCATGCGCGTGGGCTCCACGCAGGCGCTGGAGGCGGATGTCCGGGTGATCGCGGCCACCAACCGATCCCCGCAGCACGCGGTGGCCAGCGGCAAGCTGAGGGAGGACCTGCTCTACCGCCTCAACGTCTTCCCGATAGAGACCCCGCCGCTGCGCGAGCGGCCCAGCGACGTCCCCTTGCTGGCCGAGCACTTCCTCCAGGCGATAGGCGCCAAGGAAGGCCGCAAGAAGCACTTCACGCCCGAGGCCCTGGTGCGCCTGCAGGGCCATCCCTGGCCCGGCAACGTGCGCGAGCTGCGCAATGCCGTCCAACGGGCGTATGTGATGGCGCTCGGCGCCTCGATCGACTGCCAGTGGCTGCCCGCGGTGCCGGCGGCGCCGGCGCCCGGCGCCCAGTCCGTCTCCAGCATGGGCGGCGCGCCGATGGCGGTGGTCGCGATGCCGGCCGACTCGGTGGTCGTGCCCATCGGTTCGTCCATGGCGCAGGCCGAGCGGGCGTTGATCCTCGCCACCCTGAGGCACTACAAGCACCAGAAGGAGCGCGTCGCCTCGGTGCTGGGCATCAGCCTCAAGACGCTCTACAACCGGCTGAAGGAGTACGCCGCCGACGGAGTGGACGCGGCCAAGCCACGCGAGTAGCCGGCTGCAACGCGCGTCCGCGCGGATTCACGCCGCAGCCAGGGCATGGCCGGCCCGCGGATGGCGCGGGCGCAGGTGCGCCGCCGCTTCGTGCAGGCGCACCGGGTGCCGGTGCTGCTCGCGCAGGGCGCGTCGCAGGATGCGTCGCCAGCAGCGGCGGACGGCGGGATGGTCGGCATCGCCGGGGTGCAGCTCCAGCCGCATCAGGGGCGCGGGGGCGAGCCACCAGGCCACCGCGGCATTCCACAGCACCGACAGTGCGCGGCGCCACCAGGAGCGGGTGCTGAAGACGAGGCTGCGCGCGCGCAGGCGCCTGCGCCCGGGCCACGCGACCAGTTCCGTCAAGGTGCAGGTGTAGGCGAAGCCGGCTTGCTCGACTGCGCGGAAGGCGCCGTCGCTTAGCAGCCATGCCGGCGCAACGAAACCCTGCATCGGAAGTCGCAGGGCACTGGCCCAGCGCAGGCCCAGGCCCAGGCGTTCGCGGGCCTCCTCGGCATCGAGTGCGGCGAACTCGCCTTCACCGGCGGTGTACCAACGGCGCAGGAAGCGCTCGCGCCAGCCCCTGGGCGGTGGAGCCTCGTCCTGGTGGGTGAGCCCATGCAGGGCCAGTTCGTGGCCGTGCCGGGCCTGGTGGTGGAGCCAGCGCACGAAGGATGGGGTTGCCGGTTGGCCGTGCATCGCGGGCACGGCCAGCAACGTCATGGGCACCCGGACGCCTGCTGCGCGGGCTTCGGCCTGCACCAGCGTCATCAGGCGCTGGCAGGCGCTCCAGGTGGCGGGGGCCACGTCGTGGATGACGACGGCAAGGTAGCGGTGCGGCATTCGGGCCTCAGGCGTGGTGGGGAAGAGGGCCGGAGGAGGCCATGCGCGATCCGCTGTCGAGCTGACGGCCCGGTCGCAGCAGGCGCTCGTACTGGCGGATCCAGCCCTCGAGCACCAGCGGCCAGTCCAGGCTGCGGGCGATGGCCAGCGCATCGCGCGTGCGCGCGGTGCCGGCCTGGTCGAGCGCCTCGCGCAGCGCCTCGGCCCAATCCGCGGCGCGGCGCGAACGCAGGGTGATGCCCGCGCCTTGCACCAGCTCGCCCAGGCCGCCTCGCGCGCTGGCGACGACCGGCGTTCCGCAGGCCATGGCCTCCAGCGCGGCGAGGCCGAAGGTCTCCTGGTCGCCGGCGTGCGCGAAGACGTCGCTGCTCGCCAGCAGGCGAGCGACGTGCGAACGCTGGGCCGGCGGCTCCAGGAGGTGGACGCCCGGGCCGCGCGGGGGCCTCGGGCCGCGCCCGACCGCCAGGAGCACGTGGCCGGGCCCCAGCAGCGCCACCGCCCGGGCCAGCAGATCGAGATTCTTTTCCGGCGCGAAGCGGCCCGCGTAGACGATGAGGCGGCTCCCCGCGGGCAGGCCCAGCCGCCGTTCGAGGGCATGGCGCCAGGCCGGATCGTCGGCGCTGGGCGTGAACACGCCGCAGTCGACACCCAGCGGCTGGGTCCGAGCCTGGACGACGCCCAGCGTCTGCAGGGTCTGCGTCAATTCGCGGTTAGGGGCCAGCACCAGGTCGTAGCGGCCGTACAGGTCGGCCAGGTAGCGGCCGGCCTGGCGCTCGGCCCACAGGCCGCGGCGAGTGTGCCGCTCCCCGGGCCCCGCCAGCCAGCGCTGTGCCATCTTCGGCAGGTTGCTGTGGCAGAAGGCGACCGCGGGGACCTGCAGGGCACGGGCGGCATCCAGCACGGCCCAGCCCAGGGTGTAAGGGTCCGCGGCCTCGATCAGGTCGGGCTCGACCTGCTCGATGAGGCGGGCCGCATGACGGCGGCCCATCACGAAGCGGTAGCCGCCGGAGAACGGGATCGGCAGGCCGCCGCAATCCAGCATGCCGGGCCCGTGGACCGCAGGCGCCATCAGGGTGTGACGCCAGCCCTTCTGGTGCAGGGCGTGCCGCTTGGTCTGCAGCACCTGCCGCACGCCGCCCACGCCGTCGCGCGACCAGAACATCGTCGCGTCGAGCAGGTGGGGGCCGGATGCGGCATCGCGGACCGACGCCGAAGGCGGCGTAGGGGCCTCCTCAGTCGTCGACGGGCCGCCCCT
>CAMLGG010000346.1 GCA_946479475.1 uncultured Ideonella sp.
TCAGCTTCTCCATGATGTTGGCGCGGTGCGCCTCCACCGTCTTGATGCTGATGCCGAGGTCGTCGGCGATCTGCTTGTTGAGCCGGCCGGCGACGATGCGCTCGAGCACCTGCGCCTCGCGCGTAGTCAGGCGCGAGAGCAGGGCGTCACGGCTGGCCTGTTCCTGGTAGTGCGAGAAGGCGACGCGGGCCTGGTCCAGCATGCGCTCGACCAGCGCGACGAGCTCATCTTCCTTGAAGGGCTTCTCGATGAAGTCCATCGCGCCCTTCTTCATCGTGCTGACCGCCATCGGCACGTCGCCGTGGCCGGTGATGAAGACCACCGGCAGCGGGCTCTTGCGCTCCAGCAGGCGATCCTGCAGCTCCAGGCCGCTCATGCCGTCCATGCGGATGTCGGCGATCAGGCAGGCGACCTCGCGCGGGTCGAAGCGGGAGAGGAAGGACTCGGCGGAGTCGAAGCACTTGACCCGGTAATCCTTGCCTTCGAGCAGCCACTGCAGTGAATCTCGGACCGCCTCGTCGTCGTCGACCACGTAGACGGTACCCTTCTTCGGAATCAGGCTCATGAGGCAGAGGCGTTCGGGTTCGAGGCTGCGGCGACGTCCGGCACTTCTGGCACCGGCGTGGCTTCGGCACGTTGGGAGAGGTCGACCGGCAGGGTGAAGGCGAACCGGCACCCGGTGACCGAACCGGCATTGTAGAGGTTCTGTGCGCGGATCCTGCCCCGGTGGGACTCGACGATCGAGCGGCACAGGGACAGGCCGATGCCCATGCCTTCGGCCTTGGTCGAGAAGAAGGCTTCGTACAGGCGGGCCAGCACGTCTTCCTTCATGCCCGGGCCCATGTCGGTCACGCTGAACTCGATCACGCCGCCTTCTTCGGGCGTGTGCCGAGGCACGACGCGCAGCTCGATGTGGCGGCGCGAGTTGGGCATGCGCGCGGTGTCTATCGCCTCGGCAGCGTTCTTCAGCAGGTTCAGCAGCACCTGCTCGATGAGGATCGGATCCACGTGCAGCATCGGCAGCCGCTGCGCGACGTAGGTGTGGATCGAGACCTTGCGCCGGCGCAGCTCGATGCCGGCCAGCTCGACCGCGTCCTCGACGATGTCGCGCGCATGGGCCGGCTGGCGCTGCGGCTCGCTGCGCTTGACGAACGAGCGGATGCGGTGGATGACCTGGCCCGCCCGCTCGGCCTGGCGACCCGTCTTCTGCAGTGCGGCGATCAGGTCCTCGGTGCCTATGGTGCCGGCGCGCACGCGGCTGACCATGCCGTTGCAGTAGTTGTTGATGGCGGTCAGCGGCTGGTTCAGCTCGTGGGCGACCGATGAGGCCATCTCGCCCATGGTGATGAGTCGGCTGGTGACCTGCGCCTTCTCGGCCTGCTGCTGAGATTGCTCCTCGATGCGGCGGCGCGCGGTGATGTCGGTAGCGATCAGCATCTGCGCGAGCCGGCCGTCCGTCCACTGCAGGTAGCGGGCGCGGACGTCGAACCACATTCCCAGGGACTCGACGAAGACCTCGCGCGGCTGCGAGCCGCTCTCGGTCAGGGGCTGGGTGGGCAGGCCTGACAGGCCGTCGACCTCCTCGTCGGGCTCCGGCAGGTAGGGCAGGCCGGGCGAGCTGTGGGCCAGCAGCGCGTGGCCGCGGGCATCGGCGCCGAACCACAGGCGGTAGGAGCGGTTGGCGAACAGCAGCTCGCTGTGCTGCACCGACAGCACCGACACCGCCGCGTCCAGCCCCTCCAGAACGGTCGTGAAGCGCTCGTGCGAGGCCGACAGCTGGTCCCGGATCCGCTTGGCCTCGGTGATGTTGGTGACCGAGGTCATCCAGCCGGCCTGCTGGCCCTTGGGGTCGATCAGGGGCGAGACGTACATGCGCGCGTCGAAGATCGACCCGTCCTTGCGCATGACCTTGACCTCGATGCCGCCCACCGGGCTGCGGCCCTGCAGCTCCTGCTGCAGCAGGCGGGTGTTCTCCTCGATGCGGTCCGGCGGCCAGTAGGGAAAGGGCGGGTAGCGGCCGATGAGCTCGGCCTCGGCGAAGCCGGTCATCGCGCAGAAGGCCGGGTTGACGTAGGTGACGCGGCCATCCTTGTCCATGGCGCGCATGCCGGTGAGCATGGAGTTCTCCATCGCCCGGCGGAAGTTGGTCTCCTGGGCCAGCGCGTTCTGGATCTGGGCCCGGCGGCGCATGTGGCGCCAGGTGCCGAGCAGCATCCACACCGTCAGCACCGAAAGCGCGACCACCATCCAGAACAGGGTGTTGCCGATCAGGCCGATCGACGTCCGGTAGCCCTGGCCGCGCAGCGTGAGGCCGTTGGACATGGGCGCCAGCGGCAGGTCGTACTGCAGCGAAGGCGCGGCCGCCGTCTGGCCGGGCATGGAGCTGACCGTGCTGACGAGCACGTGGCCGTCCGGGCCCAGCACGCTGACGAGGTGGCGCCGCGTGACCTCCGTCGGCACGAAGAAGCGCACCAGTGCCTCGACCGAATACTCGACGATCAGCGTGCCGGCGAAGTTGCTGCGGTCGATCAGCGGGACCTGGATCTGGAAGACGGCCAGGCCGCTCGCATCGGTGAAGGGGCGCGAGTAGACCGGCTGGCGCGTGTCGCGTGCGGCCATGAAGGCGTACTCCGCCTCGCTGCGCCGGCCCTCTGCGGGCAGCGAGGGATCGGCCGTGCTGGAGCCGCCGCCGTCGTCTGCGCGGAAGCTCAGCACGGCCTGGCTCGCGCGCACCTTCCGCTGGGCGTTGATCCAGGTGAAGTGACGAACCTCGGGTCGCTCCCGCTGGAAGGCGCCGGCCTGGCTGAGGAACTCGGCCGTGTCGATGTCCTTGGTGACCAGCTCCCGTGCGATCCGGACCAATTGCTCCTGGTTCTCGATCAGGTGCAGGCGGATCTGCTGCTGGGCGACCTCGGTGTCGCGCCGCAGCGCGTCGGTGGCCCGGTCGATCTCCTCGCTGCGCAGGTACCAGAAGGCAGCCGTGATGGCGGCCAGGAACATCAGCACCGACACCAGCGGGCCTATGGTCGCGAAGCGGTCCTGACGCGCCGGCGACTGCTGGCGCCACCAGCGGCCCACCAGGCGCTGCAGGCGCGAGGGGGAGGGTTTGAGCGGTTCGCGAGCCAGGGCCATCGGCGAGATTATCGCGGCGGGGCTCCCGGCCGACGGTGTCGGGCTGGCTGCGGCGTGCGATCCGTCCATCCGGGCTTGTACGTGGACTCCACAATATGAAATCACCAGCCACCATTTGAAAATCGCTTTCGCGTGTGCGACACTCGCCGCGACCCCACAGACGCCCGGCCCCGAGCGGCCTTCATGAGGAGACAAGCCATGTCCGCCGTCCCTGAACAGTTCCTGGGTGCAGCCGCGAATGACGCGGACGCGCAGGAGACCCGCGAGTGGCTAGATGCCCTCTCGGCCGTACTCGACACCGAAGGGCGCGAACGCGGCCACTTCCTGCTGGAGCAGCTGCTCGAGCATGCCCGCCAGCACGGCGTGGACATGCCCTTCTCGGCCACCACGGCCTACGTGAACACGATCGAGCCCGAGGACGAGCCGCGCAACATCGGCAACATCGAGATCGAGGAGCGACTGCGCGCCTACATGCGCTGGAACGCGATGGCGATGGTCGTCAAGGCCAACCGCCTGCACCCCGAGGACGGCGGCGACCTGGGCGGCCACATCTCGTCCTTCGCCTCGGTGGCCACCATGTTCGGCGCAGGCTTCAACCATTTCTGGCACGCCGACACGCCCGACCACGGCGGCGACCTGCTCTACATCCAGGGCCACTCCGCCCCCGGCATCTATGCCCGCGCCTTCATGGAGGGGCGCATCACGGAAGAGCAGCTGCTGAACTTCCGCCAGGAGGTCGACGGCAAGGGCCTGTCGAGCTATCCGCACCCGAAGCTGATGCCGGAGTTCTGGCAGTTCCCGACCGTCTCCATGGGCCTGGGCCCCCTGATGGCGATCTACCAGGCGCGGTTCCTGAAGTACCTGCATGCCCGAGGCATTGCCGACACCTCCAAGCGCAAGGTCTGGGTCTTCTGCGGCGACGGCGAGATGGACGAGCCCGAAAGCCTGGGCGCCATCGGCCTGGCCGCCCGCGAGAAGCTCGACAACCTGATCTTCGTCATCAACTGCAACCTGCAGCGCCTGGACGGCCCGGTGCGCGGCAACGGCAAGATCATCCAGGAGCTCGAAGGCGAGTTCCGCGGCGCCGGCTGGAACGTCATCAAGCTGATCTGGGGCTCCTACTGGGACCCGCTGCTGGCCCGTGACAAGGACGGCCTGCTGAAGAAGGTCATGATGGAAACGCTGGACGGCGACTACCAGGCCATGAAGGCCAACGATGGCGCCTTCGTCCGCAAGAACTTCTTCGGCCGCGAGCCCAAGCTGCTGGAGATGGTCGCCAAGATGAGCGACGAGGACATCTGGCGCCTGCAGCGCGGCGGCCACGATCCGCAGAAGGTCTACGCGGCCTACCACAAGGCGGTCAACACCAAGGGCCAGCCGACGGTGCTGCTGGTCAAGACGGTCAAGGGCTTCGGCATGGGCAAGGCCGGCGAGGGCAAGAACATCGCCCACCAGGCCAAGAAGCTGACGGACGACGACATCCGCACCTTCCGCGACCGCTTCAACATCCCCATCCCCGACAGCGAGCTGTCCAAGCTGCCGTTCTACAAGCCGGCCGACGACACGCCCGAGATGCGCTACCTGCAGGAGCGCCGTGCCGCGCTGGGCGGCTACCTGCCGTCCCGCCGCCCCAAGGCCGAAGAGAGCCTGCCGGTGCCCGAGCTGTCGGCCTTCCAGTCGGTGCTCGATCCGACGGCCGAAGGCCGCGAGATCTCGACCACCCAGGCCTACGTGCGCTTCCTCACCGCGCTGCTGCGCGACAAGACGCTCGGCCCGCGCACCGTGCCCATCCTGGTCGACGAGGCGCGCACCTTCGGCATGGAGGGCCTGTTCCGCCAGATCGGCATCTACAACC
>CAMLGG010000347.1 GCA_946479475.1 uncultured Ideonella sp.
GGGCGTCGCTCAGGCTGTCACCGGTGAGGATCACCTGCCGCTTGACCATCAGCGGACCACCGCCACGCTCGACGTAGCGCTCGGTGCCGTAGGGAACGGGGCCACCGCCGGCAGCGGCCGCGGCAGCCTCGGCCGAGTCGTCGACCATGCGCAGCTCGAGCGTGGCGGTGCGGCCGATGATGTCCTTGGCCTTCGCGGTGTCCTGCACGCCCGGCAACTGGACCACGACGCGGTCCGCCCCCTGCTGCTGGATCACCGGCTCGGCCACGCCCAGCTCGTTGACCCGGTTGTGAAGCGTGGTGATGTTCTGCTTCAGCGCCGCGTCCTGGACACGGCGGATCGCCTCGGGCTTGAGCGAGCCGGTCAGCATCAGGTCGCCATTCGAGGCGCTGCCCTCGGCCCAGACGACGTCCGGCTGGGTGTCGTTGAGCACCGGCAACGCGGCGGCGCGGGTTTCGGCGTCGCGGAAACGGACCTCGACGACATTGCCCTCGCGGTTGATGCCAGCGTGGCGGATGTTCTTGTCGCGCAGGGTGGTGCGGATGTCACCCGCGACCGATTCGGCCTTCTTGGTCAGTGCCGCCTTCATGTCGACCTGCATCAGGAAGTGCACGCCTCCGCGCAGATCCAGGCCGAGGTACATCGGAAGCGCGTGCAGCTGAGCCAGCCAGTGCGGCGATCGCGACACCAGATTGAGCGCCACGATGTACGACGGATCGGCCGGATCGGCGTTGAGCTCCTTGTTGAGCGCGTCCTTGGCCTTGAGCTGCGTGTCGGTATCCGCCAGGCGCGCCTTGACCGAGTTGCCCTCGAACTGCACGAAGTCCGGCTTGATGCCAGCGGCCTGCAAGGTCTGCTCGACGCGCCCCACCAGCGAGGCATCGACCTTCAGCGTGGCCTTGCCGCTGGAGACCTGCACCGCGGGCGCCTCGCCGAAGAAGTTCGGCAGCGTATAGACCAGGCCCACCACCAGCGCGAAGGCCAGCAGCAGGTACTTCCACAAGGGGTATCGGTTCATGTCGGGCTTTCGTGCTGCGGCCCGCCGGGAGGCCGCAGGGGCACCGGCGCCGGCACGCAGGCGGCGCGCCGGGCCTTCATCCGGGGGACTTACTTGTACGTGCCCTTGGGCAGCACCTGGACCACCGACGAGCGCTGGACCTGGATCTCGACGTCCTTGGCGACCTCCACGTGCAGCACGCTGTCGCCGATCTTCGCCACGCGGCCGATCACGCCGCCGCCGATGACCACCTCGTCGCCCTTGGCCAGGGCTTCGATCATGGCCCTGTGCTCCTTCTGCCGCTTCATCTGCGGGCGGATCATGATGAAGTACAGCACCACGAACATCAGCACCAGGGGCAGGAACTGCATCAGGCTGCTGGTGGCGCCGCCGGTGGCGGCTGTGCCCTGGGCGTAGGCGTTGGAGATGAACACGGGAATTTCCTTCTCTTCAGTGAGCGCGCCTGTGGGCGGCGCGGCATTGTAGTTGTGGCGTCCTGGCGACCTGTCAAGCCGCGAAGGCGCGAGCCAAGCCCTGGGACAAACCCGCGACCGGCAGGAGGCGGCTCCAGAAACGAACAAGCCCTCGCTACACGGGGTAGGGAGGGCTTGGGCGGGCAGCCGGCTCGGGCTGCCTGAAACTGGTTGCGGGGGCAGGATTTGAACCTGCGACCTTTGGGTTATGAGCCCAACGAGCTACCAGACTGCTCCACCCCGCGACAGAAAGACGGACTATAGCACAGAATTTTCAGATGCCCGCCGCATCGAGCGTGGCGCCGAACTTTTCGGCGTTCTGGAATCCGATCACCCGGACCCCGCGAAGTTCCTCGCCGCGCGCGCCGAAGAAGATGGTTCCCGGCGGGCCGAAGAGCTGGAAGCGCTTGAGCAAGGCCACGTCTTCCGCCGAGTTGGCGGTGACGTCGGCCTTGAGAAGGAGCGCCTTCGAAAGCCGTGCGCGGATCTCGGGATCGCTGAACGTGAAGCGCTCCATCTCCTTGCACGAGACACACCAGTCGGCATAGAAATCGAGCATCACCGGGCGGCCCGCGCGCTGAAGCTGCGCGTCGAGTTCCGTGACGCTGGCGACCCTCACGAAGTCGAGCGGTGCTGTGTCGCTGCGCACAGAAGCGACTCCGCTGGCGTTCGCCAGATGGACGAGGGGCTGCAGCGGGTCACGCCCACCCGAAGCGGCGCCGCCCAGCAGCATCACGCCCCACGCCAGGGCCGCGACACCCACCGCGCGCTGCAACCAGACGCGCGGCGCGCCGCTGTGCGGGTTGGGGTCGAAGGGGCGCAGCATGAAGCCGCCGACGAGCAAGAGCGCGCCCCACAGGCCGAGCGAGACGGCCGCGGGAAGCACGGGTTGGACGACCCACAAGGCGACGCCCAGCAGGACCAGGCCGAAGAAGCGCTTGACCGCGTGCATCCAGACGCCGGAGCGCGGCAGCCAGGCGCCCGCCGAAGCGCCCAGGAGCAGCAGCGGCGTACTCATGCCTACTGCCAGCGCGAACAGGGCGCTGCCGGCCAGTGTGACGTCGCGCGTCTGGCTCAGGAAGAGCAGTGCCCCGGCCAGCGGCGCGGTGACGCACGGACTGACAATGAGTGCGGACAGCCCGCCCATCACGAAAACCCCCGCCAGCTGCCCACCCGGCAAGCGGCGAGATGCGCCGTCCAGCCGGGTAGCGAGCGCTGAAGGCAGCCGCAGCTCGTACACGTCGAACATCGAGAGAGAGAACAGCGCCAACAGCGCGGCGAAGGCAGCCAGCACGGCAGGCTTCTGCAGGGTCGCGGCCAGGCCTTCTCCAGCCAGCCCGGCGGCAACGCCGAGCGCCGTGTAGACCAGGGCCATGCCGAGCGAGTACGAAGCCGCCAGGACGAAGCCTCGTCTGCGCGAGACCTCGGCACCTCCGGTCAGGATGGACGAGAGGATGGGCAGCATCGGCAGCACGCAGGGCGTGAAGGCGAGCAGCAGGCCCATCAGCCAGAAGGCGCCCACGGCGGTCCACCACGAGCCCGACTGCAGCACGCGCTGGACGCGGTCGCCATCGCTCGCCGGCGCGGCGCCTTGCTGCGCGTCGGCCAGCACCTGGCTCTCGGGAGAGGGCGTGCTTCGCGCGACGGTGCCCAGCAGACCGGGAGAGGCTTGAGCGACCGGGGTGGCCGACGACGACGCGTCCGGATTGCCGCCCATCAATGCCACCTGGCCGCTGCCGCCGAATCCTGCCAGCGAGACACGAACCTGCCGGGTCAGCGGGGGATAGCACAGGCCGGCGTCGGCGCAGCCTTGCGAGACCACATCGAGAGTGAAGCCGCCAGCAGTGGCCGCGCTCACCGGCAGCCGAACCTCCAGCGGGCCGTGGTAGGTCTCGACGTTCTTCTGGAAATTCTCGTCGTACTTCACCTGGCCAGGCGGCAGGACCGGCTCGCCCAGTGAGGCTTCCTTCGCGGTGAAGTGGAACTTCTCGCGATACAGGTAGTAGCCCGGCACCGTGCGGAAGGCCAGGACGATTTCCTTCGGGCCGCCCGCCTTCGCCTCGAGCGGGAAGGCGATCTCGGGCTCGAGGAACTCCTCGGCGGCGTGCGCCGCAGGCAGCAGCGCGAAGGCCAGGGCCAGGGCCAGCCACAGCAGCATCCACGCGAACAGGCGCGTTCGAGGGACAGGCAGGTTCACCGTTCGAATCATGTCGTCTCTACAGAGAAGCTGAGGCGGCACAGGTTCCGTGCCACCACGTTCGCCACGCCGCCTCTTGAGCCTTGTGGCCAGAAATGCAAAAAGGCCAGCATCGCTGGCCCTTTCGCAGTGTCCTGAGCAGCCACGCCGCCCGAGAGCTTACTCGGCGGAGGCTTCGGCCGCTTCCGTCGACACTTCCGGCCGGTCGACCAGCTCGACGAAGGCCATCGGCGCGTTGTCGCCGACGCGGAAGCCCATCTTCAGGATGCGCGTGTAGCCGCCCGGGCGAGCCTGGTAGCGCGGACCCAGCTCGTTGAAGAGCTTGGTCACGATGTCGCGGTCGCGCAGGCGCGAGAACGCCAGGCGGCGGTTGGCCACGGTGGGCTCCTTGCCCAGCGTGATCAGCGGCTCGACGACTCGGCGCAGTTCCTTGGCCTTGGGCAGCGTGGTCTTGATGGCCTCGTGCTGCAGCAGCGAGACGCACATGTTGCGAAGCATCGCGGCGCGGTGCTCGCTGGTCCGGTTGAGTTTGCGAAGTCCGTTGCGGTGACGCATGGTGGTGCTTTCCTTTCCTTATTGAACCCCGGCCGTGTCAGGTACCGGGGGGTGCACTAGGCGCTGCGTTCGATCAGCGCTTGTCCAGGCCTTGGGGCGGCCAGTTCTCGAGGCGTGCGCCGAGCGTGAGGCCACGCGAGGCGAGCACTTCCTTGATCTCGTTGAGCGACTTGCGGCCCAGGTTCGGGGTCTTGAGCAGCTCGGTCTCGGTGCGCTGGATCAGGTCGCCGATGTAGTAGATGTTCTCGGCCTTCAGGCAGTTGGCCGAACGCACCGTCAACTCGAGCTCGTCGACCGGGCGCAGCAGGATCGGGTCGAAGACCGCCGAGCTCTTGGCCGGCTGGTCGAAGGTGGCGATGTCGCCCACGTCCAGCTGGGCGAAGACCGCCAGCTGCTCGACCAGGATCTTGGCCGAGGCGCGGATGGCTTCCTCGGGCGAGATGGCGCCGTTGGTCTCGATCTCCATCACCAGCTTGTCGAGGTCCGTGCGCTGCTCGACGCGGGCGTTCTCGACCGCGTAGCTCACGCGCTTGACCGGTGAGAAGGAGGCGTCCAGCACGATCCGGCCGATCGACTTGGTCGGCTCGTCGCCATAGCGGCGCAGGTTGCCGGGGACGTAGCCGCGGCCCTTCTCGACCTTGATCTGCATGTCGAGCTTGCCGCCTTGCGCCAGGTTGGCGATGACGTGCTCGGGATTCACGATCTCGACGTCGTGCGGGGTCTGGATGTCGGCGGCGGTGACCGGGCCCTCGCCT
>CAMLGG010000348.1 GCA_946479475.1 uncultured Ideonella sp.
CGGGGCCGCAGGCGGCGTCGCGCCCGCCGGCGCCGGGCCGGCGCCTTCCGGGCTCTCGCCGCGACGTGGCGGCCTGGTGCTGCGGCCGCGTGGCGTGGAGGCTGCCTCGCCGGGCTCGCGCTCCGCTCCCGCGGCCACCGGCGGCCGTCGGCCTGCCGGAGCCGAGGCCGCCGGCGGGCTGCGCTCGTCCAGCGTGCGACGGCCCTGGGCCGGTTCGGAGGCGCGGCGTCGAGGTTCCGAAGCGGCGGCGCCCGGCGCCTCGCGCTCTCGTTCCCGTTCTGCCGCGGTCCGCGGCTCGTTCGTCGCCGTCGTCGTCTGCGGCCCGGAGGCGGCGCGCGCCAGCGGCTGGGGGGCGGGCGTCTTGTCGGCCACCACCTTCACCGGCGGCGTGGTGGTCGCAGCCGCCGCCGGTGCCGTTGCGCCGGTCGCCGTGGGCGCGGCTGCCGGGTGCGATGCCCGCAGCTCCTTGCGTTGCTCGTCGTCCAGCGGCTTGCCGGGCTGGGCCTCCAGCTTGGCCTTGACGACGGCGAATGCAGGCTTGGGTGGCGGCGGCGGCGTGCGCGCCACGACGGCCCGGGTGAAGGCCTGCGCGGGAGGCTTGGCGCTTGTCCGGACCATGGCGCCGTGGACGCTCTTCTCGGTCGGCGCGACCGGCGCCACGGCCATCACCTCGCGGCTCTCGATCACCGTCTTCGGGGCCTTGACGACCACCTTGGCGACTGGCTCGGACTCGACGAACGCCTTCCTCGGCACGGCGACCACCGCGCCCGGCACCCGCCGGTTGACGTAGGTGATGTTGGTGACCTTGTTGACGTAGACGTTCTTGATCACCGTCTTGTTGACCACCGTGTTGCTGATGTTCACGCGCTCGAAATACGCGGGGCTCACCCGGTAGGCCGGGCGGTAGACCTCGCGCGGGCCGAGCGGGAACCAGGCGACGCCGGCGCTCACGCCGCCGCTGGAGATGCTGAGCGAGAAGTTGGGCCCGCCGACGAAGGCCACCAGGGCCGGGGCGTAGTAGGCCCGCTCCCGCCTCGGGCCGGGGATCCAGCCCCAGCGGCCGCGGATGTAGGCCCAGCGGCCGTAGTGGGAGACGGCGAAGCCCCAGCGCATGTCGTCCACCCAGGTCCAGCCCCAGGGGTCGACCCAGGTCCAGTGGCCGTGGCGGTACGGCGCCCAGCCCACCGGCACCGCGCGCGGGTACCAGACGTTGCCGTAGCTCACGTCCACCGACCAGCTGCCGTCGTCGTCCAGGTCCTCGTAGCCGATGACGTCAGGCGAGACGTACTGCGCGGAGACGGATTGCACGATGCGCTGGTCGCGCGAGGCGGCCCAGCCGTCGAAGTCGTCCGGCGGCGGCGCGCTGGCGAAGCTCTCGTCGGGCTGGGCGTCGCCGACGAAGCGCTGCACCTGGCCGGGCTGCACCCAGTACGCCACGCCTTCGCCGCTGACCTGGCCCTGGCCCTCGCGCATCGCGATGGTCGTGGCGCGGCCGTCGGGATCGACGTCGATGCGGTAGGCGCCCGGCTCGCGCAGGGTGAAGGCCAGGTGGGGCGTGTCCACCTCGACCGACTGGCCCTGCTCCAGGTGGCGCACCCGCACCTGCAGCCGGCCTTCGGTCAGCTGCAGCTGGGCGATGTCGTCGTCGAGGTTCAGCACCGAGACGGCGGTCGAATCGCCCACGCGCACGCTGGTGCCGCCCAGCTGGATCTCGGCGCGCGCACCCTGGTCGGCCCAGATGCGGTCGCCGGCGGTCATCGGCCGGTTGATCACGGCCTGGTCCCAGTCATCCTCGCCGGCGGGGGCGAAGCTGACGTTGCCGCTGAGGTAGGCGAGCCGGGCGGCCCGGCCCGGGGGATCGGCCAGTGCCTGCAGGCTGCTCATGGCCAGCAGCAGGCCGGCCGCAAGGGCCAGCCAGCGCCGGCCCAACGACAAGGCGTTGTTGTTCATGGTGCCCTCCGATCGCACGCCCGGCCCTGCGGCGCAGCGCGGCAGGCGTGCGGGTCACGCCCCGCCTGGAGGCAAGCGCCGTTCCCATCGCGTAACGGGAGGAACCGGGCCGCGCAGGCATCCTTGCCGCAGGCGAGAGTCAGGCCGGCTTGCGCGCGAGGATGTTGAAGGCAAAGACCTGTTGCAGATCTTCACCCGGCGCCACGGGGCGGCCTTGCGCATCCTCAAACACTTCGGGATCGGACGCGAAACCCGCTTCGGCCAGGTCCGCCAGCTGCCGGTCCAGGTGGACGTAGTGCGTGAGTACGCGCCACTCTCCGCCGAAGAAGGGCGCCAGCGCCCAGCCTTCGCCCTGGCGGGCCAGTGGCAGCACGCGGCGGTAGTCGCGCCAGCGCCGCGGTACCGGGGCGTAGGACTGCGCTCGCTGGAAGGCATAGCGCAGCCAGCCGAGCGCTCGCCGCGGCCGGCGGGGCGCGAAGGGTTGCCAGGGCCGGTAGCGGTAGGCCGGCCCTTCCAGGTTGAGCGTGGAGAACCAGAAGGTGCCGCCGGGCTCCAGCACGCGCCGGGCCTCGGCCAGCACGCGCGCCCGGTCCTCGCGGCCAACCAGGTCGATGCCGTTGTAGCTGAAGACCACGAGCGAGAAGCGACCTTCGGGAAAGTCGCGCAGGTCCCTTGCATCGCCGAGGCGAAGGTCGGCGAAGGGATGGCGCTCCCGCGCTGCGCCGACCATCTCCTGCAGGTAGTCGATGCCCACGTAGTCCTCGCTGAGCGCACGCAGCAGCGTGACGGTGCGGCCGGGCCCCACGCCCATGTCGAGGATGGCACGGCCGCGGATCCGGTCGGCCAGCCGCCAGTAGGCCGTGCGCTCGCCTTCGTCCGTGAAGCCCTGCTGGCTGCCGAGGCCGTCGATGGCCCAGGGGTGCGCATACCAGGCCTGGTTGACCCGGTCCAGCTCGTTGAGCCGGTCGACTGCTGCGGCGCCCATCGCAGGCCACTGTACTCCTCCCCGCGGCCAACTGCTTGACACCTGAATGTTTCACAATTAAAGTAATTTCAGAGGTGACCCATGAAGATCGTCTGCATCGGTGGCGGCCCGTCCGGCCTGTACTTCGCGCTGTTGATGAAGCAGCAGAACCCGGCCCACGACATCACCGTCGTCGAGCGCAACCGCCCGTACGACACCTTCGGCTGGGGCGTCGTGTTCTCCGACCAGACGATGGAGCACATGCGCCAGTGGGACATCGCCACCGCCGACGAGATCGAGCAGGCCTTCAACCACTGGGACGACATCGAGCTGCACATCAAGGGCCGGGTGATCCGCTCCGGCGGCCATGGCTTCGTCGGCATCGGCCGCAAGAAGCTGCTCAACATCCTTCAGGCGCGCTGCGAGCAGCTGGGCGTGAAGCTGGTGTTCGAGACCGAGGCGGAGTCGGACGCCGACTATCCTGATGCGGACCTGGTCATCGCGAGCGACGGCATCAACTCCCGGGTGCGCACGAAGCACGCGGCCGTCTTCAAGCCCGACATCGTCACGCGGCCCAACCGCTACATCTGGCTCGGCACCAAGCGCCTGTACGACGCCTTCACCTTTCTTTTCGAGAAGACTGAAGCCGGCTGGTTCCAGGCCCACATCTACAAGTTCGACGAGACCACCTCGACCTTCATCGTCGAGTGCCCTGAAGCCGTGTGGAAGGCGCACGGGCTGGACAAGGCCTCGGCCGACGACTCGGTGGCCTTCTGCGAGAAGCTCTTCGCCGCCAACCTGCAGGGCGAGAAGCTGATGACCAACGCGCGCCACCTGCGCGGCTCGGCCTGGCTGAACTTCCAGCGCATCACCTGCGAGCAGTGGTCGATGTTCAACGGCCGCAGCCACGTCGTGCTGATGGGCGATGCGGTGCACACCGCGCACTTCGCCATCGGCTCGGGCACCAAGCTCGCGCTGGAGGATGCGATCGAGCTGACGAAGCAGTTCCGCGACCACGGCAACCACACCGAGGTGGGCGCGGAGGAGATCGCCGACGTGCTGCGCCGCTACCAGGCCGAGCGCCGGGTGGACGTGCTGCGCCTGCAGAACGCGGCGTGGAACGCGATGGAGTGGTTCGAGGTCTGCGGCGAGCGCTACTGCGACCAGCTCGAGCCCGAGCAGTTCATGTACTCCATGCTCACCCGCAGCCAGCGCATCAGCCACGAGAACCTGAGGCTGCGCGACAAGGCCTGGCTGGAGGGTTACGAGCGCTGGATCGCGGCGCGTGCCGGACTGGAGGAGCCCGAGGACCACCATGCCGTGCCTCCGATGTTCACGCCGTTCACCGTGCGGGGATTGACGCTCAAGAATCGCGTCGTCGTCTCCCCGATGGCGCAGTACTCGGCCGTCGACGGCATCCCGGGCGACTTCCACCTCGTGCACCTCGGCGCCCGGGCCCTGGGCGGCGCGGGGCTGGTGTTCGCCGAGATGACCTGCGTGAGCCCCGAGGCGCGCATCACGCCGGGCTGCCCGGGCCTGTGGAACGACACCCAGCGCGACGCATGGAGGCGCATCGTCGATTTCGTGCACGGCCATTCGGACGCGAAGATCGGCATGCAGCTGGGCCACTCCGGCCCCAAGGGCTCGACCAACGAGCCGTGGGTCGGGGCGGGTGCCGACAAGCCGCTGGCCCAGGGCAACTGGCCCATCGTCTCGGCTTCCGAGCTGCCTTACGAGCCGGGCGTGACAGCGGTGCCTCACGCGCTGAGCCGTGCCGAGATGGACGAGATCCGCGAGCAGTTCGTGGCCTCCACCCGGCGGGCCCAAGAGGCCGGCTTCGACTGGCTGGAGCTGCACTGCGCCCACGGCTACCTGCTGTCGGCCTTCATCTCGCCGCTGACCAACCGGCGCGAGGACGAGTACGGCGGCTCGCTGGCCAACCGCCTGCGCTTCCCGCTGGAAGTGTTCAGCGCGATGCGCGCCACCTGGCCGCAGCACAAGCCGATGTCGGTGCGCATCTCCGCGCACGACTGGGTCGAGGGCGGCATCACGCCGG
>CAMLGG010000349.1 GCA_946479475.1 uncultured Ideonella sp.
CTTGAGCGCTTCTTCGAGCTCGGACATGGCAGTGGCGCCAAGGCCGTCGAAGCGGCGGGTGTATTCGAGCACCGCCTCGTCGCCGCGCTTTTGCACGTCGGCGAGGATGTCCGCCACCACCTTCTCGATGGCCGCGTCGGCGTCCGCCGAGGCCCAGGCTGACCCGGCCTTCCACGCCTGGGCGCCCACGCCGCCGATGGGCTGGAACAGCTGGGACGCCTTCGGCGCGAGCGTCACCGAAGCGGAGTACCTGGACAACGCGCGCATCCTCGCCGAGCGGCTGCTCCCCTTCGGCTACGACGTCGCGACCGTCGACATCCAGTGGTACGAGGCCGGCGCCCGGTCGTCCTGGTACCGGCCCTTCGCGCCGCTGGTGCTCGACGAGCATGGCCGCCCGCAGCCGGCGCCCAAGCGCTTCCCGAGCGCCGCCGACGGCAGCGGCTTCGCACCGCTGGCCGCCCAAGTGCATCGCCTGGGACTGCGCTTCGGCGTGCACCTCATGCGCGGCATCCCGCGCCAGGCGGTCGGCCTGGAGCTGCCCATCGCCGGCAGCAAGTGGCATTGCCATGAAGTCGCCGACCCGAGGTCGACCTGCGCCTGGAACACCGACATGTGCGGCGTCAACCCCGACCACCCGGGTGCCTTCGACTGGTACCGCGCCTGGTTCTCGCAACTGGCCGGATGGGGCGTGGACTTCGTCAAGGTCGACGACATTGCCGCGCCGAACTATCACGCCGGTGAAGTCGAACTGATCCGGCGCGCCATCGACGCCACCGGCCGCCCCATCGTGCTCAGCCTGTCGCCCGGCCCCGCGCTGCTGGAGCAGTCGGCACACCTGCAGGCACATGCCAACCAATGGCGGGTCTGCAACGATTTCTGGGACACCTGGCCGCAGCTGCGCGACAACCTGGCGAACCTGGTCAAGTGGGCCCCGCATGCGCGCCCCGGCGCCTGGCCCGATGCCGACATGCTGCCGGTCGGCAAGATCGGCCTGCGCAACTTCGATGGCGACGGCCACGGCGAGCGCGACACCCGCTTCACGCGCGACGAGCAGGTCCTCATGCTGACCGCGTGGACCTGCGCCCGCAGTCCGCTGATCCTGGGCAACGATCTGCGTCGGCTCGACGACTGGACGCTGCAGCTGGTCACCAACCCCGAGGTGCTGGCGCTGCTCAGCGTGCCGGGAACGCGCGAGTGGCACAGCTCGGCACACGGCCACCGATTCGTCTGCAGCGGCCCCGAGGGCAGCTGGGCCGCCTGGCTCAACACCGGCGATGCCCCGTGGAGCGTGATGCTCCCGGGCTGGCTGCCGGACGCGCGACGCGACTGCTGGGCGCGTGCCGACCTGCCGGCGGGCTCCCGCCAGCTCACCGTGCCTGCCCACGGTGCGCGCCTGGTGCGCTGTGATCCTGAACGCCCGAAGCCATCGACATGAAACGCCGCGACTTCTTCGGCTTGCTGGCCTGCACCTCCGCGAGCCCCTTCGCCTGCGCCGGCGGCCACGATGACCCCTTGCCCTCCGCGCTGGATGCAGCCGGCCAGATGCGGGCCTTGCCGATGGACGGCCCCGCCGACGCCTTCGCCTGGCGCCTCGTGGCCGAAGGCGTGCAGTTCCGCCTTGGCGGCCTGACCAAGAGCGTGCTGTTCTATGGCCCCGGCCTGGTCCGCGTCGTGGCCCACCTGGGCGAGGCATACACCACCCGGCCCAGCCTGGTGGTGGTGGCCCGGCCACGGGCGGTGGCTCTCGAGGTGCAGGAGAGCGCCGACAAGCTCAGCCTTACGGGCCCGTCCCTGCGGATCGAAGTGGACAAGCGCAGCGGCGCCCTCGCCTTCCACGGCCCCGACGGCCGGCTGCTGACGCGCGAGCGCGAGCACGAGCCGACCGAGCTGCGGCGCGTCGAGATCGCCGGCAGCCCGAGCTATGCGCTCACCCAGACCTTCACGCTGGCACCCGACGAATCGCTCTACGGCCTGGGCCAGTACAACGAGCCGTACATGGACTACCGCGGCCGCGACGTGCTGATGGTGCAGACCAACATCGGCATCGTCGTGCCGTTCATGGTCTCCACGCGGCGCTGGGGCCTGCTGTGGGACGTGTACTCGAAGACGAGCTTCGGCGACCGGCCGGAGGGAGCCACCTTCCGCGCCGAGAGCGCCCCGGCCGGGGCCGACTACTACCTCGTCGCCGGAGCCGACATGGACGGCGTGATCGCGGGCTACCGCCAGCTCACCGGCGCGGCCCCGATGTTCCCCAAGGCCGCCTTCGGCCTGTTCATGAGCAAGGAGCGATACGCGACGCAGCAGCAACTGCTCGACGTGGTGCGCCGCTTCCGCGCCGACCGTTTCCCGCTCGACTACATCGTGCAGGACTGGCAGTACTGGGGCGGCCAGAAGAACGGCGAGTGGGACGGCAACTGGAGCGGCATGGTCTGGGACAGTGACCGCTTCCCCGACCCCGCCGCCATGACGCGCGAGCTGCACGGCAAGCTTCACACGAAGCTGATGGTGTCGATCTGGCCCTCGGTGGGCAACGACACGGCGCTCGCGCACGAGCTCGACGCGAAGGGCTTGCGCTTCGCGCCGCTGCACTGGATCTCCAAGCGGGCCCGCATCTACGACGCGTTCAGCGCCGAGGGCCGCCGCATCTACTTCAAGCACGTCAAGAGGGGCCTGCTCGACGTGGGCGTGGACGCCTTGTGGATGGACGGCACCGAGGTCGAGGTCGGCGGCGCCGCCCACGACCCCGGCGAGGTCGAGGCCGACATCAAGCGCCTGGGATCCAACGCCCTGGGCGACTTCACGCGCTACCTCAATGTCTACAGCCTGGTGACCACGCGCGGCGTGTATGAAGGCCAGCGCGCTGCCGGCCCGCAGGGCCAGCGCGTGTTCACGCTCACCCGCTCGGCCTGGGCCGGGCAGCAGCGCTATGCCGCGATGCCCTGGTCCGGCGACACCACCGCCTCCTGGGCGACGCTGCGCGCGCAGATCGCCGGCGGCCTGAATGTCGGCATGGCGGGCCTGCCCTACTGGACCCAGGACACCGGAGGCTTCTTCGTGAACTTCCCCGAGGGCGAGCGCAACCCGGCCTGGCGCGAGCTCTACGCGCGCTGGAACCAGTTCGGCATCTTCAACCCGATCTACCGCATCCACGGCACCTCGGTCGAACGGGAGCCCTACCTGTTCAAGACGCTGGACCCGGCCACCTACGGCTCGCTGCGCCGTGCCGCCGAGCTGCGCTACCAGCTGCTGCCCTACATCTACAGCCTGGCCTGGCGCAGCACGCGCGAGGGCTACACGATGATGCGCGGCCTCGCGATGGACTTCCCCGACGAAGCCGCGCTGCGCAAGGTGGACGACACCTACATGTTCGGCCCGGCCTTCCTGGTGCAGCCGATCACCCGGCCCATGTTCCACCCCGTGCTGCCGCCGCCGCCCACCGTGCCGGCCACGCAGCTGCGCACTCCGGATGGCCAGCCGGGGCTGCTGCTCGAGTACTTCGAGGGCATGGACTTCGGCAAGCCCGCCAGCCGCACGGTGGACACGGTCGTCGACCACCAATGGCCCGACCCGCCGCTGGGCAGCGTGCCGCCCGGCCTGGCGAGCCTGAACCGCTTCTCCGCCCGCTGGACCGGCGAGCTCACCGCCAGCGAAAGCGGCGAGCACGAGATCGGCCTCGAGGGCGACGACGGCTTCCGCCTCTGGCTGGACGGGAAGCTCGTCGTGGACGACTGGGCGGTGGGCGGTGCGCGCTTCAGAGGCCACCGCATCACGCTGCAGGCGGGCCAGAAACTGAAGCTGCGCATCGACTTCTACCAGGAGGCCGGTGGCCGGCTGCTGCGCCTGGCCTGGCGCACGCCCGGCGAACTGCGCGAGCTGGCGCAGGCGAAACCGCTCGACCGGCGGCAGTCCACCTTGCTGCCTGCCGGCTGCGACTGGCACGACTTCTGGACCGGCCAGCGCCACGCCGGCGGCCGCAGCGTCGAACGCGACTACGCCCTGGACGAGTTCCCGCTGTTCGTGCGCGCCGGCGCCATCGTGCCGCTGGGCCCGGTGGTGGAGCACACCGGCCAGCTGTGCGATGCACCGTGGGAAGTCCGCATCTACCCGGGCGCCGACGCGAGCTTCAACCTCTACGAGGACGACGGCGAGACCTATCGCTACGAGCGCGGCGAGCGCGCCACCACCTCCCTGCGCTGGGACGACGCCCGCCGCACCCTCCACATCGGCGCCCGCGAGGGGCGCTATCCCGGCATGGCCGCGCGGCGCGAGCTGCACGTGAATCTCGTCGTGCCGCCCGGCCAGCCCGCGCAAGGCCACACCGTTTCCTACACAGGCCGCGCGCTGACGCTGCGTTTCGGCCCGACGCCACACGACCAATGAAGAAGACCACCCTGTCCCTGCTCCTGACGATGCTGACCTTCACTGCCCACGCCGAAGTTCGCCTGTCCAACGTGTTCGGCGAACACATGGTGCTGCAGCGCGACCGCCCGCTGCGCCTGTGGGGCCAGGCCACGCCCGGCCAGACGCTGAGCGTCGAGCTGGCCGACCGCAAGGCGAGCGTGCGCGTCGGCGCCGACGGCCGGTGGCGCGTGGAGCTGCCACCGCTGCCCGCCGGCGGCCCGCACCACCTGCGCGTCAAGGGCGACCGGACGGTCGAGCTGAACGACGTGCTGATCGGCGACGTGTGGCTGCTCGGCGGCCAGTCCAACATGGAGTGGCCGCTGTCGCAGACGGACACCGGGCCGCAGGAGGTTGCTTCTCCGCAGAACCCGCAGCTGCGGCAGCTGCGCGTGCCGCTGCGGGCCAGCGTGCGGCCGGAGGCCGAGATCGAGCCGGCCCCGTGGGTCGTGGCCGAGCCCGGCAAGGTGGGCGACTTCAGCGCCATCGGCTATCACTTCGCGCGCCAGATGCAGGCCGTGCAGGGCGTGCCCATCGGCCTGGTCCACACCGCCTGGGGCGGCTC
>CAMLGG010000350.1 GCA_946479475.1 uncultured Ideonella sp.
CAGCTGAGCGAGGGCCGCTCGGTGAGGGAGCTCGCCGACCTGCGGCGCGACACCGCCATCCACCGCAACCGCGACATGGCGTGGGAGCGCATGCTCAACAAGCCCTCCGCCGAGCGCCGCATCGCGCTCGACCTCACGCTCGCGCAGACGCCCGAAGGCTTCGAGCTCGCGCTGAAGGACGAGGACGGCCACCGCGCCAGCGCGCGCATCACGCACGTCCACGAGCCCGCGCGCGACGCCGCCAAGGCCGAGGCGCAGCTGAAGGAGCAGCTGGGCAAGCTCGGCAACACCCTCTTCTCGGCGCGCCGCGTCCGCCTCGCCCTTTCACAGCCCTGGTTCCTGCCGGCGTCGGTGCTCAATGCGCTTCGTCGTGATGCCGTGGCTGCGCTGGAGGCGGAGCGCGAACGCCGCTTCGAACGCCTGCCCCGCGCCACGCCCGTCGACCCGCCCGTGCCCTATCCCGAGGACACGCTCAGCTACCTCGCCAACGTCTTCAACCACCAGGCCGCGGCCTTCTATGCCAGGCATGGCGTGAAGCTCGTCGCCGCCGCCTACGAGAGCCACGAGGAGCTCGGCGAGGTGAGCCTGATGATCACCAGGCACTGCGTGCGCTGGAGCCTGAGCCTGTGCCCCAAGCAGGCCAAGGGCGTCACCGGCGTGCAGGGCACCGTTCGCGCCGAGCCGCTGGTGCTTCAGCACGGTGAAGACAAGCTCACGCTGCGCTTCGACTGCAAGCCCTGCGAGATGCACGTGGTGGGCGCGATGCGCAAGAACGTGCTGAAGGAGCTGAAGGCGCAGCCGGTGACGTTCTACAGGACGAGGCCGCTGCCTGCAGGCAGCACAGCCCGCTGAGCCGGCGTCTAGGAATCCCACTGCCGGCGCACGGCCTCGAGCGCGGTGCGCACACGCCCCACGATCAGTGAAGGCCCATTGCAGGACAGGGTCAGTTCCTGCGTGGCCCGCGTCATCCCCACGTAGAGCAGCCGTGCGGCGTCGTCCAGGGTCTCGTCCTTCAAGGGCATGGCTTGCAGGCCGGCGATGTGCACGACGGGGAATTCGAGGCCCTTCGCGCTGTGCAGGGTGAGCAGCTTGACGCTGGGCGCGGACCAATCGAACGAGCGAATGGATTGCGAGGCCATCGACTGCAGCGGCACCTTGCGCCGGGCCAGCGCCTGCTCCAGCGGCTGCAGCAGCGCCTTCGTGCGCGCCAGGATGGCGATATCCGACGCGGCCAGGCCACTGGCCACTCTGTCCGACACGCGATCGGCGACCCACTGGGCCTCTTCGCGCGGCGAAGCGGCATCCACCAGCAAGGGCACGGCTCCTCGCCGGCCCGCCGAGGCAGGCTGGACGAGCGGGATGCCGCCTTGCTCGTCCAGCTCCTCGCGGCCACCCTGCAACAGGTTCTGCGCGAACTGCACGGCCAGGCTCAGTACCTCGGCGGTGTTGCGGTAGTTCAGCTTCAGGATGCTCGTCCGCCCCTGCGCCTGGATGCCCACGCTGGCCATCGTGAACCTCCTGCGCCGCTTCTGGTAGATCGACTGAGCGTCGTCGTAGAGCACCAGCAGGCTGTTGGTGGCCGGATCGACCAGGCGCACGGCCATCCGCAGCCAGGCATCCTCGAAGTCGTGCGCCTCGTCCACCAGCAGCGCGCAGTACTGGCCACCGGGCACGAAGCCCGTCTCGAGCGACCGCTCCACGATGCCCACCATCTGCTGCAGCTGCGCCTGCTTGTCCGGCACCCAGGGGACGTCGAGCTGGTAGCTGTCCACGACGTCCTTGCACCAGCCGTGGAAGGTGCGGACCTGCACACGCTCGTCCACGCCCCGCTCGCGCAGCTGCGCCGCGATCCGATCGGCCAGCGAGCGGTTGAAGCACAGCACCAGCACCGGCCTGTCCGCCCGCGCGGCCGCGGCCAGATGCTGCGCACGGTAGATCAGGATCATCGTCTTGCCCGACCCTGCCGCCCCGTGGATGACCCGGTGGCCTTCCCCCAGCGTGCGGGCGACCTGCTCCTGCTGCAGGTCCATCACCTGCAGCAGGTCCGGCAGCAGCGGCGGGCCTTCGCCCGAGAGATCCAGCGCGGCCTGGGTCGACACCCGCAGCTCCGGGAACAGGTGCCAGCGGATGCGATCGCGCTGCGGCAGGCTCAGGGTGTGGGGATAGCTGACAGTGAACATGCCCCACAGCCGCGCGGCGAAGTCGCCCGGCTCCAGCGACTCCTCCAGATCGTCGCGCAAGAGGCACTGATGCTCGGGGAAGAGCTCGCGGAAGTCCGCCTCCACATCGACCGCGCGCAAGCCGGCGAAGACCACGCCCCAACCGTAGGGGAAGATCAGCTTGCCCCTGAACGGCCCTTCGCCATGCACGAGCAACGCATCGGCCTGCATGTGATGCGCCAGCTCCATCGCGTAGTCGCGCGCCTGGCGCAGCGGGTTGGCCTGGGTGACCGGCCCGCGGGGCGTCCGCAGCTCCACCCGGTCGCGCGTGGCGCCCGCCAGCGTGGAGCGTTTCCAGTCCTTCACCTCCAGCAGCAGCACGCCCTGGCGCGGGCTGAGCACGACGAAATCCGGCTCCCGCGCGCGCGGCCCGATGGGCACGTTGTGCCAGACCAGGTGGTCGTCGCCCAGGCAGCGCCTGAGCTGATGCAGCACCCGCCGCTCACCGGCGTTGCAGCGCTGGTCGACGTTGGTCAGGCCTTGGGGGAAGAGGGCCATGAAGGGCTTGGGCGGCTGGCCTCGCTCGGCTTCAGATGCCGAAGCCTACAGCCCTTCCTGCCGGTGCCCCTTCCACCGCCCTCGGGCGGGCTACACCGGCGTGGCGAGGAAGGCGCGCCTCACGCCGTTGAACGAACCCTGGCCCACGATCTGGCCCTGGTTGTTGATGGCCGCCGCTCGGTAGAGCCGCCAGCCGGAGGAACTGTCGTCGAGGAGCGTGTTGAGGTCGTATCCGACACCGTCCTTCCACATGAACGCATAGGTCCCGCGGGGGCGGCGCGTGCAGACGCCGACGACCACGCCCGCGTTGTTGATCGCCGCCGCCTTCGAGCTGTCCTGCGCACCGCCGATCGGCGGCGGGATCAGGGTCACCTGCCCGTCCTTCCAGAGGTAGGCGATGAGCGGGCCGGAAGCGTCCTCGCACAGCCAGCCGCACACCTGGCGGCTGTCGTTCACGCCCAAGGCCTCGTGGCTGAAGGCACCGGGGATCTCGAGCACCTCCACCCGCCCGTCGAAGCGCACGAAGGCCTTGTCGCCGACATCGATGTTCTCGCCGACGTGGTAGCCCACCATGTCGCCGGCGCCGTTGATCGCGCTGCCGATGGCGGCGATGCAGCGGGGCGCCTTCTGCACCACCGCGATCGCGCCGCCGGAGTCGATGAAGGCATCGGAGGTGGTCGTCTCTCCCACGACCATGCCGGCCTTGTTGATGGCCGTCGCCATCGCGCCGACCACCTGCCCGTCGCTGATGTAGCGCAACTGCCTGTGCGACCACACCCATGCGCGGGTGGGCACGCGCCACGGCCACGCGTCGTAGCCGGCGACCGCGCCGCTGTCGTTGATGCCCGTGCCGACGGTCGAGATCCCTTCCCACGGCAAGCCGACCATCTGCCCGTCGCGCGACTTGAAGGTCACGCCGTGCCTGTCTCCGTCGTGCCGCGTGGCCATGCCGGTCGCGACCCCGCGATCGTTCAGGGCGTAGACCTGGATGTTCGGGCCGCCGAGGTCGCCGAGATCGGTGATGTGCAGGCGAGGTGGCGTTCTGCTGGCCAGGTTACCCGCTGCCGCGAGGGCCGGCAGGCTGCTCAGCGCAAGCGCAGCGCCTGCGGTTCGGCTCATGAAGGCTCGGCGGTCGAGATGGGTCGCCATAGGACCTCGAAGGGGGTGGCGGCGCAGATGATCGTTCATTCAGCCGGCGGACCCGCTGGCTCGAAATTCAACGACCTTCAACAACAAAGTCCTCACGCGTCGATATTCGCCGCCCTCAGCGCATTCGTCTCGATGAAATCCCGCCGCGGCTCGACCTCGTCGCCCATGAGCATCGTGAAGACCTTGTCTGCCTCGATCGCATCCTCGATCTGCACGCGCAGCAGGCGGCGGACGTCGGGGTCCATCGTCGTTTCCCACAACTGCTCGGGGTTCATCTCGCCCAGGCCCTTGTAGCGCTGGCGGCCGACGCTGTTCTCGGCCTGGCCCATCAGCCAGGCCATGGCGGCGCGGAAGTCGCCGGCCTTGCTTTCCTTCTGCTTGTCGCCCTCGCCTCGCTTGACCAGCGCGTCGGCGCCGAGCAGGCCCTTGAACTCGCGGCCGGCGATGGCCAGGGCTTCGTAGTCGGCGCCGTGCACGAAGTCGGGCGTGATCACGCTGGACTTGATGTTGCCGTGGTGGCGGCGGCTGATGCGCAGCAGGTGCTTGTCGGTGCGCTGGTCGAACACGGCCTCGACCTCGGCGTCGTGCAGCGCGGCCTTCAGCGCCGTGGCGCTGGCCTCGGCCTGGGCCATGTCGTCCAGGTTCAGCGTCAGGCCGTCGCTGATCGCGCGCAGCGCTTCCACGTCCATCCAGGCCGAGAGGCGGTCGATCACGTTGGTGGCCTGCACGTAGTGGCGGGCGAGGCTCTCGAGCTCGGGGCCGCGGATGGCCGGCTTGCTGTCGCCGGGTTCGATCTGTGCGCCGTCGAGCGCTACGCGCAGCAGGTACGCATCGAGCTCGCTGCCGTCCTTCAGGTACTGCTCGGCCTTTCCGTGCTTGACCTTGTACAGCGGCGGCTGGGCGATGTAGATGTGGCCGCGCTCGACCAGGTCGGGCATCTGGCGGTAGAAGAAGGTCAGCAGCAGGGTGCGGATGTGGGCGCCGTC
>CAMLGG010000351.1 GCA_946479475.1 uncultured Ideonella sp.
CAGCAGGAACAGGCAGATCCAGCTCACCCACATCACCCACCAGGTCACGCTGTGCGCGCCGTACTTGTCCGACAGCCAGCCGCCGATCGCGCGCAGCACGCCGCCGGGCAGCGAGAAGCAGGCGGCCAGCAGGGCGGCGATGCGGATGTCCAGCCCGTACTCGCCGACGTAGTACTGCACCATCCACAGGCTCAGGCCCACGTAGCCGCCGAAGACGATGGAGTAGTACTGGCAGTACTTGAGCACCTTCGGGTCCTTCAGCGCCTTGAGCTGCTCGCGGAAGCTGATGGTCGAAGGCACGCGATGCGCCGGGTCGCTGGCGCTGAAGAGCCAGAACAGGACCAGCGTGCCGAGCATGATGGCCGCGTAGACCTGCGGCACCATCGCCCAGCCGAAGGCGACCACGAGCGCCGGCGCGACGAACTTGTTGACCGCCGCACCGGAGTTGCCCGCGCCGTACACGCCCATCGCGAGTCCCTGCCGGTTCTTGGGGAACCAGCGGGCGACGTAGGGCGTGCCGACGGAGAACGATCCGCCCGCCAGGCCGACGAACAGGCCTATGACGAGGAAGTGCCAGTACTCGGTGGCATAGCTCATCAGCCAGATGGCCGGCACGGTGGCCGCCATCAGCAGGGCCATGACGATGCGGCCGCCGAAGCGGTCGGTCCAGATGCCCAGCGGCACGCGCACCAGCGAGCCGGTCAACACCGGCATCGCGGTGAGCAGGCCGAACTCGGTGGCGTTCAGGCCGAGCGCCTTCTTGATCGGGATGCCGATGACGCCGAACATCATCCAGACCATGAAGCACACGGTGAAGGACAAGGTGCTGACGACGAGCACCGACAGCGCGCGCCTCGATGCCTTCGTCGGCACGGCGCGCGTCGCCGCGGGGGTGCGTGCGGCGACGTGTTGGCGGGGGTGGGTGGCGATGGCCATTTGCGGCTCCTTCTCGGGTGATGCCACTGTGCCCAGCGGGCCGGGTTCGGAACATCCGCCGATGGGGGTTCCGATGGACGGATGCTTCGGCCGCGCGGCATACGCCTGAAGGAGTAGCGGGGCGGGTTCGTGCTTCGCGCTTGCGCCCGGTCAAGGTCCTCGGCCCTGCCGCGTGGGACAAGGTGTGCACCCTGCCTGTGCCTGTCGAAGGCGAGAGCCAGCGCAGGCAGGCCCATCGACAAGCTCGGGATGATGGGACCCTCCGACAAGCTCAGGGTGATCGGACCCTTCGACAAGCTCAGGGTGAACGGGATGGAGAGGTGCCAGGACCTTCGCACCCCACCACCGTTCGGCCTGAGCCTGTCGAAGGCGAGAGACCTGTGCCGGCAGCCCTTCGACAAGCTCAAGGTGAACGGGATGGAGAGCCCTTCGCGCACGCCGCCCTTCGGCAGTCCGAGCGCGAACGGAAGAATCCGTTCAGGCCGGGCCGGTCGAAGCCCCCGCCAGCCGGATCGCCAGGTCCGTGTCCCACTCCAGCCAATCCTCCCCCAGCAGCTCCACCGGATGCTGCGTGCGCTCCGTTCCATTGCCGCAGGCCATGTCGTGCGCCGGGCAGTAGCGGTCGCAGCCCCAGCAGGTCCGTTCCGGATGGGCCGGGAGGATGGGGAACTTCTTCTGGGTCATGGTCGGCAGCCTCCTCAAACCCAAAGAGGCCCGATGGCGTCGAGCGTGTTCTTCAACACCAGCCCCATCTCGGTGTCGCCTTCCATCACCAGGGCGCGCTCGAAGAACAGCCGGTCGGCGTCGTCCTGGCCGCGCAGCAGCCGCCAGTAGTCGGGCAGGGCGGCGCGGATGGCGAGCTGCGGTGCGCTGCGCGGCGGTGCGGCGCGAAAGCCGCGCGCATCCAGCACCAGCCGCAGGCGCAGGCCCAGGTCGGTGATGCCGACCTCGACGCAGCGGCCGGACAAGGGCTCGCGGGCGTCGGCCGGGATCTGAGGCAGCAGCCAGCGGTTCAGGGCGACCGCGAGCGCGGCCGCCGGCGGATGCGAGGGCAGCCGCGTGATCAGCGGCCGAAGCCGCGCGAGCATCTCGGCGCCATGGGCCGGCGGCGCCAGGCGGGGCAGGGCGCCCGCGGCCGGCGCGATGCGGGACAACAGTCGTCTCATGGCGTGGGTCTCCAATGCAATCCGGCCTCGCCGTGCGCGAAGCCGTTGGCCAGGCCGCCGGGCGGCGCGATGGAAGCGAGCCAGGCTTGCGCCTGCCGCGCGTCGGCCCCCTCGTTGAGCACCGAATCGAAGTGCCGGACGACCTCGCCGAACTGGCGCGAAGAGGGCGACAGCCGAACCCGCGTGACGCCGGCCGCGCGCAGGGCATTGCCTTCGGCCACCAGGCATTGCTGCGCCGCCGACTGGGTCTGGATGCCGTTGAGCACCAGGAAGGGCTGGCGGTCGCCGGTGGCGAGCACCAGGCCGTTGGCATCGTCGCGGCAACGGAAGTCGCACGCATCCTTGGGCAGGCGATGGTGGCGCGCGGTGAAGCAGCGCGCCGAGAAGGCCAGCGGCAGGCGGCCGTAGGCGAAGACCTCGGTCGGCAGCGGCGGCGCGCCGGCATTGATCTCGCCGATGCCCGACAGCGGCAGCTCGACGGGCGCCACCCAACGCGTCGCCCCCAGCCGGCGGTACTCCTCCAGCGCCGCACGGCTGTAGACATTCACGTGCGGACCCAGCACGAAGCCGAGCCCGGCCTGCTGCGCGATGGCGATCGCGGAGAGGTCGCCCGCCTCGACCAGGATGTCCCGCTGTTCGCACTGCCGCCGGATGACGCGCAGGTCCGCCTCGGACTCGACCAGGGCCTGCGTGGCCAGCACGACCTCCTTGCCGGCGGCCGTCAGGTCGCGCGCGAGATCCAGCCAGTCCATGAGCTTCATCTCGTGCCGGCGCGAGCAGACGACCTCGCCCAGCGTCACCGTGTCGGCCTGCGATTCGGCGATCTCGGCATAGAAGTGCATCAGCGTCTCGCGCGACCAGTAGTACAGCACCGGGCCGATGGTGATGGCGATGCGCATGCGGCTCACCTCCACGGCCGGTCGTAGGCGCCCAGCGTGTGCTGCTGGCCTTCGGCGAGGTGGCCGAGGGTCGACGTCCAGCGCGGCTCGACGCGGAAGCGGCCGGGCTGCGCCATCGCCGAATCGATCGCCTCGCGCCACACCGAAGTCACCTGCTCGACATAGGCCGGGCTGCGCTGGCGGCCCTCGATCTTGATGGCCTTCACGCCCATCTCGATCAGCTGCGGCAGCACCGGGAGCGTGTTCAGGCTGGTCGGCTCCTCCAGTGCGTAGTCGCGCTGCCCGTTCACCTCGAAGCGCCCTTTGCAGAGGGTGGGATAGGCCCGCGGCTCCTCCGGCGCATAACGGTCGATGAGCAGGCCGTTCAAGCGCGCTTCTACGCCGCCCGCCGTCTCCTCCCAGCGAACGGCGCCGGGCGGCGAGCAGACGCCGGCATTGTTGGGCGACTGGCCGGTGGCATAGGAAGACAGCGCGCAGCGGCCCTCGACCATCACGCACAGGCTGCCGAAGCCGAAGACCTCGATCTCGACGTCGGTATGACGCAGCAGGCTGGCCACCTGCGGCAGCGTCAGCACGCGAGGCAGCACCGCGCGCTGGATGCCGTACTCGCGCCGATACAGCTCGATCGCCTCGTGGCTGGTGGCCGAGGCCTGGACCGACAGGTGCAGGCGCAGATCGGGGTGGCGCGAACGCGCGTAGGCCATCACCGCGATGTCGGCCACGATCAGCGCATCGGCGCCCAGCTCCGCCGCCGCGTCCACCGCGGCGAACCAGGGCGACGGATCCGCGGCCTTCGCATAGGTGTTCAGCGCCATCAGCACCTTGCGCCCCCGGGCATGCGCATAGGCGACGCCTTCGCGCAGCTGCTCGTCGCTGAAGTTCAGGCCCGCGAAGTTGCGCGCGTTGGTGGCATTTCGCAGGCCCAGGTAGACCGCATCCGCGCCGGCGTCGATGGCCAGCTTCAGGGCCCTCGGCGAGCCGGCGGGGCAGACCAGCTCAGGGGCGTTTGGTGACGACATGGGCTGGGCATTCTTGGGAGCCACTCGCGGCATGGTTTTGTGGGAGGTCAAGTTCCCCGCGAATGCGCGGCCGAGGCCCGATTCTTGAAATAAATCAAGGCCGGCCCGCTCGCCAGCCCGGACCATGCGCTACCCCTGTCACCGGGATTCCCGAGGAGGCTGCCATGGGCCAAGGCCAGGCCGGATTCACCAAGCAGATGGCGCGCAACATGTTCTACGGCGGCAGCGTCTTCTTCGCGCTGCTGTTCGCGGCGATCGTCTTCCACACCGAGCAGCGCATCCCGCAGCGGTCCAACAGCGCGGCCATCACGCCGCAGGTGGTGGCGGGCAAGAAGGTCTGGGAGACGCGCAACTGCATCGGCTGCCACACGCTGCTGGGCGAGGGCGCGTACTTCGCCCCCGAGCTCGGCAACGTCTACGTGCGCCGCGGCCCCGACTTCATCAAGGCCTGGATGAAGATCCAGCCGACGCACACGCCGGGCCGGCGCCAGATGCCGCAGTTCAACCTGAGCGACCAGCAGCTGGACGACCTGGTCGAGTTCCTCAAGTGGACGAGCCAGGTGAACACCGAGAAGTGGCCGCCGAACATCGAAGGGTGAAGCCATGACGACATCAGTCCTCAAGTACAAGAGCCAGTCGGTTGCGAAGCTCTACTTCATCGCGGCCATGGCGCTGTTCGCCGGGCAGATCCTGTTCGGCCTGGGCCTGGGCCTGCAGTACGTGGTGGGGGATTTCCTCTTCCCCTACGTGCCGTTCAACCAGGCGCGCATGGTCCACACCAACCTGCTCATCGTGTGGCTGCTGTTCGGCTTCATGGGC
>CAMLGG010000352.1 GCA_946479475.1 uncultured Ideonella sp.
CAGGAAGAAGGCGGTGAGCACCTCGTAGCCGAGCAGCGGGCCGGCGATGTTGCCGACCTTCTCCATGAAGCCCGGCCAGTTGGTGCCGAACTGGAAGCTCATGGTGATGCCACTGACCACGCCGAGCGCGAAGGTGAGCGCGAAGATCTTGGTCCAGTAGCGCCAGGCCACCAGCCAGCGCTCGTCACGCGTCGAAAGCCAGCGTGCGCGAAAGAACACCAGCCACCAGCCGAGGCCGATGCTGATGGTCGGAAAGAGAATGTGGAAGGTGATGTTGGCGGCGAACTGCATTCGCGCCAGCAGCAGGGGATCGAGCGAAGACGTGTCCATCGGCCCTCCGACCCGGCGCATGCTGGGGCAGTTTTCGCCGCGGCGGTGGATCGCCCCTGAGCAATGTCGGGAAAGCGTCGGCACGCCTTCCCTGGCAGACGGGTTCAGCGAGGCTGGAGGTGCCCGCGAATCCAGGCTGCGAACCCGGCCTCATCCAGCGAGCCCTCGGCCACGGCGAGCATCGTGAGCGTGGCATCCGCCTGCGTCGTCACCAGCCGCTGGCCATTGATGGCGAGGAACAGACCGACGGCCAGAAACGCAGCTCGCTTGTTCCCGTCCACGAAGGCATCGTTCTTGGCCAGCCCGACACCGTAGCTGGCGGCCAGCTCTGCAAGATCGGGGTCTGCGTAGGAAACCAAGTTCCGGGGCCGGGCGAGAGCCGACTCCAGGAGGCCCTCGTCGCGAATGCCGCTGGCTCCACCGTGTTCGGCCAGGCTCTCGTCGTGCAGCAGCAGCAACGCCTGGCGGCTGATCCATCTCCACGGCGCATTCTTCGCGTGGCTCATTTCGCAAGTTGGTGGAAGGTATCGCGATACTCGTGCATGAACTCGCGGCCGAGCTTCAGTTGCTCTTCGAGCTCAGGGTCGTAAGGAGAAAGCGTCACGCCGGTGGCAGCGTCCGTCAGGAACAGCGTGTCGCCCTTCTCGACCTTCAGGCGCGCGATGACCTCTTTCGGGAGAATGACGCCGAGCGAATTGCCGATCTGGGTCAGTTTCAGGGCGGTCATGGGGTACTCCTTGCGTTATAACGTTTGTTATTATCCAGACTTCCTCCTGCCTGACAAGCCACCATGCTCAAAGTCACCAAACTGATGCCGCGCGGACGCGGCCTGGCCCAGGCGCTGCTCAAGCGCGCGCCCACCGTGGAGCTCGACTGGGACGTGCGCCAGAAAAGCCGCTTCGACGCCATTGACAGCAGCGGCCGCGAACTGGGCGTGTTCCTGCCGCGTGGGCAGGTGGTGCGAGGCGGTGACGTGCTGGTGGCCGAGGACGGCAGCCTGGTCGCCGTGAAGGCCGCGCCCCAGCCGGTGCTGGAGGTGCGGGCCTGTGCCGAGCACGGCACGCCGCTGGACCTGCTGCGGGCGGCCTATCACCTGGGCAACCGCCATGTGCAGCTGGAGGTCCAGCCCGATCACCTCAAGCTCGAGCCCGACCATGTGCTGGCGGACATGCTGAGGCAACGGCACCTGATCGTCACCGAGACCCAGGCGGCCTTCGAGCCCGAGGCTGGCGCGTACGCGGCCACGGGCGCGCACGGGCACGACCACGGACACGGCCATGCGCATGCGCACGCCGAGCACGGCCACGACCATGCGCACGATCACGTCCACGATCACGACCACTCGCACGGCCACGGCCATGGCGGCCACCGGCACTGAGGCGCTGCCGGCCGCCACGCTGCTGAAGCTGATGTGGCTCGCCTCGCCGGCCTTGCCGGTGGGCGGCTTCAGCTACTCGGAGGGCCTGGAGGCGGCGGTCGAATCGGGCCGCGTGAAGGATGAGGCCGGCGCCGCCGTCTGGCTGCACGGCCAGCTCTGCCTGGCCCTCGGCCGCAGCGAGCTGCCCCTCGTCGCGCAGGCCCATGCAGCCTGGCAGGCGAACGACCTGCCCCGTGCCGCCGCCCTGAACGACTGGCAGCGCTGCACCCGCGAGAGCAGCGAGATGCGCCTGCAGGCCGAGCAGATGGGCCGCTCGCTGCAGGATTGGCTGCGCCAGCGTGCGCCGGACGACGAGCGCGTCGCCTTCCTCGGCAGCCTGGCGCCCGCTCCCACTTGGCCGCTCGCCTTCGCGCTGGCCGCCGTGCTGGCGTGCGCCGCCGCGCGCGAGGCCCTGCTGGCCTTCGCCTTCGGCTGGGCCGAGAACATGGTGCAGGCCGCGCTCAAGGCCGTGCCCCTGGGCCAGAGCGCCGGCCAGCGCCTGCTGGCCGGCCTGGTCGAAGCGATCGAACCCGCCGTCGAAGCCGCGCTGGCGCTGCCCGACGATCAGCGCCAGGCCTTCTCGCCGATGCTGGCCATCGTCTCCGCCCAGCACGAGTCGCAGTACTCGCGCCTGTTCCGGTCCTGAAGCCTCAATCCTTCTCGCGGCCCCAGACGCCGAACCACACCTTCATCTTCTGCCAGACCGACACCCGCTCGTCGGAGAGGACGTCGAGGAAGTCCGACAGGCGCTTGGACTTGGCGATGGTGTAGAAGGTCAGCGCCGTGGTCAGCACGAAGACGCCGCTGAAGAGCCACACGCGCCGCGACATCGGCGCATCGGCCTCGGCCAGCAGGTTCATGCCGAGGAAACCGGTGGTCACCGTGCCGATGAGGCCGAACATGGTGACCACCGTCAGCCGAACCACCGTGTTGGCCTGGCGGCGCAGGCTGTCGGCATCGAGGTAGCTGTTCATGTCGGCGATGCGCTCCTTCACGTCCGCGTAGAGCGCATCGACACCCAGCTGCCTGACCGTCATCTCGAACAGCGCCCGCGCCTGCGCCTGCTCGGCGACCTGGTGGAACCAGTAGCGGTGGGTGAAGCGCAGGAAGCCCTCGAAGCAGGAGCGGATCTCGCGCTTGAAGCGCTTCACGCTGCCCGCATCGCGCACGTTCAATCGCTTGAGCGCCTCCACCAGGCGGTCGCTGAACATCAGCAGCGCGGCCTTCTGGAAGTGCGCGATGAGGAAGATCATGAAGTGCGGATGGCGGAACTGCGCCAGCACCCCGCGTTCGCCGCAGCGGAAGAACTCGGCATCGGCGCGGCCCACCACCACCAGCGCATGGCCGCTGCAGAGATAGCGCGTGTGCGGAGCGGCGCCCGCCGCGGACCAGAAGCGGTCGTAGCAGTGCCGGGCCTCGAAGTCGCTGAGGTAGCGCTCGGCATAGGGCAGGTTGCCGTCGAGCCCTTCGGCCGCTCCATCCGACGCCGCGCCGGTCACCAGGCCGAGCCGCACGAAATCGGCCCGGCCGAGCGCCCGCGGTTCGTCCAGCGCCAGGTAGGCCATCATCGGCATGCGGTAGTACTCGATCTGGCGATAGCGCAGCAGGCCGGGGGTGGGGGAGTGGTCCGGCACCAGCGGCTGCAGCAGCCAGGCCCAGTGGGCCGAGATGCGCGGCGCCCGATGCTCGGCCACGTGGGCGAGGAAGAGCTCGCGCGACTGCGCGTCCGACCGAGCCAGCACCCGGCCGTCCGCATCGAGCCATTCGGCCTCGAGGGGACAGTGCAGCGGTCTGCCGGCCGCATCCCAGCCCGGCGGATAGGCACGCCCCGTCCGGTACAGCAGCTCCTGGGCCAGGTCCAGCCGGAGCGGCCCGGCCTCCAGCTCGACGTTGAGCAGGACCACGTCGACGTCGAAGAAGAAGTACAGGTCGACGTGGACCACGCGCAGCTCGGCTGCCGCCGCGCCGGCATGCGGCCGGACCCTCGCGCGAGCGACATCCCGCCGTCGGAACACCCGCATCGGCGCGCCGCCGAAATCCTCGCCGCCACCGGCCCTCGCCACCCGCCCCTCGCCGTAGAGGAAGCGTTGCACATACGGCAGGAAGGTGACGAACTCGTTGTAGTGCCGCTCGTGGAACTGGCCCGGGTCGCCGGTGTACTCGTCGACGTGCTCCTGCCAGGGGCAGTCCGGGCCGGCATCGCGCAGGCGCTGCCAGGGCGGGCCGGCATCGCCGCGGCCGTCGGGCATCAGCCGCAGCGGCCACAGCAGCACCTGGCGCAGCTGGTGCACGGTCGTGCCCCCCGCTTGCGCCGGCGTGGACGAGGGCACCAGCGTCGGCTTGCCGTCATCGAGCATGCCCGCACTGTGCCTCGCGTTTTGCAGCCCAGCAAGGCGCGAGCAACACGGCCGCAACAGCCCGGCGCAAAGATTCTTCCCGTGCGGACGGCCTGTCCGACCCCGGTGCCCCCTCCCTCACCCGGGGTTGGCTGGCTGTCCGCACACTGCTGCCGGCACCTCCGGCACGATGCGTGCATGCCATGATCGCGGCGAGTCCCTCTCCCGCGAAAAGTCCTGAAGGCCGCACGCATGAACCGCACCTCCCCTTCCCGGCGCACCAAGCCGCTGCCCCCCTTGCGCGTCGGCGTCGGCGGCCCCGTCGGCTCCGGCAAGACCACCCTGGTCGAGATGCTCTGCAAGACCATGCGCGAGCGCTGGGACCTGGTCGTCGTCACCAACGACATCTACACCAAGGAGGACCAGCGCCTGCTCACCGTGGCCGGGGCGCTGGAGCCGGAGCGCATCATGGGCGTCGAGACCGGTGGCTGCCCGCACACCGCCATCCGCGAGGACGCCTCGATCAACCTGGAGGCGGTCGACCGGATGCTGGAGCGGTTCCCGGATGCCGACATCGTCTTCATCGAGTCCGGGGGCGACAACCTCGCCGCCACCTTCAGCCCCGAGCTGTCGGACCTGACGATCTACGTGATCGACGTGGCAGCGGGCGAGAAGATCCCCCGCAAGGGCGGCCCGGGCATCACCAAGAGCGACCTGTTCGTCATCAACAAGACCGACCTGGCGCCGCACG
>CAMLGG010000353.1 GCA_946479475.1 uncultured Ideonella sp.
TGTGAATCTCGCCGGTACGCGAACCGGCGATGCGTCCGAATCGGCGGTTGTGCTCAGCATGACTCTGGACGGCATGGAAGAACACCGCGACGAGTTCCAGTTCAGCTGCAGCGGCGCCTGCAAGCTGGCCGAAGCCCGCACCTTGAGCGTGACAGTCGCGAACGAGTCGGACGCCGCAGCCGGGGGCCAGTGGTGGGCCATGGGCACGGTCAACGGCTCTTCGATGGCCACGACCGCTGGCGCGAAAGCGCGCAAGGGCGGGCCGGCTGCTCGCAAGAGCCCGTGGCTGCGCTCGATGCTCGGCGCGACGGGCTTGACTGCGCGGCCGGCCTCCGCACGTTGACCGCCGAGAGCCCCTCTGGGGCCGCCGCGGACACTACGCGCCGTAGAAGTACGGCGCGAGCACCCGCACCTCGGTGATCCGGTTCACCGGCAGGCCGTTGCGCTGCGCCACGTGGCGGATCGCCTCGGGCGAGGGGCCGTCGTAGACGCAGAAGGTCTGCGTGCGCTCCGGGTTCACGTAGCTGTGGACCCAGGTGACGCCTTCCTCGGCGTTGGTCTTCACGACGCCGTCGATGGCCTTGCGGCCGGTGTCGTCCATGGGGATGGAGAGTCCGTCGGGGAAGGTGCGTTCGACGAGATAGCGGGGCATGGAAGGCTCCTGTTGGATAGTCCGGGCGGCACCGCGCCGCCGGTATCGCCACGATGCCCGCAGGCCTCGCCGCGCGCCTCGGCAGCCTCACCCAGATTGGCGCGGCGGCTCCCCAGATTGCGGGCCGTCCAGCAGCCCGAGTCGCGCGGCCAGTGCGCTGGCCTCGGCGCGCGAGCGGGCATTCAGCTTGGCCAGAATGGCCGAGACGTGGTGGTCCACGGTCTTGGCCGAGCGCACCAGGCGCGCGGCGATCTCGGCATTCGTCAGGCCTTGCGCGATGAGCGCGAGGATCTGCGCCTCGCGCTGGGTGAGGCCGGCGGGGTGGGCCGCCGTGGTGGCCCGGGGCCCGCGGCTCGCCGCCTCGGGCAGCTTGATGCCCTGCTGACGCAACTGGGCATGCAGCCGCGCGAGTGTCGCTTCGCAGCCGAGCGCCGCGAGCTGGCCCAGCGCGGCCTGCATGCTCGCCTGGTCACCCGCATGAAAGAGCGCGATGGCCTGCTCGAAGGGCCGGTCCGGCGGCGACCATGCGGCGCCGTAACCATCGTGGCCGCGCAGTGCCAGCCAGAACGCGATCTCGCTTGCGACCGGCGCCTGCCGCACGCGTGCCGCCACCAGCAGTTCCTCGGCCAGCGCAAGGTCGGCCTGCGGCAAGCCGAGCCAGGCGGCTTCCGCATGCACCGCGGCCAATGGTGCCAACCGCTGGAACTCACCGGTGCGGCGCGCCATCACGGTGGCTTCTTCCAGCACCTCGGTCGCACCCGGGTCGCCGCGCCGCATGCGCAGGCGCGCGAGAACGACCAGCGTGGGCAGTCGGCTCACCGGCGCCAGCTGCGGGCGCGAGAGGACCTGCTGGGCGCCCTCCGCCACCTCGGCCCAGCGGCCGGTCTCGAGGTCGAGCCGACAGGTCCAGGCGGCGAGGTAGTGCGACCAGGCGTCCAGGTCGCGCGCCGACAGGTAGGCCATCGCGTCTTCGAGATGCTGCCGCGCCAGCGTGTAGTGGCCGTGGGTGATCTCGGCCGCGATCAAGTTCACGTAGGCGCGTGCCACGTGTTCGCGCAGATCGTGCTTCAGCGCCAGGTGGAGGCTGCGCTCGAGCAGCTCGCGCCCGGCGGGCGGGCGCTGCGTGTATTGGGCCGCGCCGGTGTTGTTGAGAGCGTGGGCCTCCACCTCGACGGCGCCGAGCTGCGCCGCCATCTCGTACGCGCGCGTGCCCCATTCCACGGCACCGGCCACCTCTTCGGCCAGCATGTGCAGCTGGGCGCGGTTGCTCATCACCCAGGCCAGCTCTTCGCTGGGCGGCTCGCCCTGCAGCAGCGCCAGCGCCGCGTCGGCGAAGCGGACGGCCTCGGCGTTGCGGCCGAGGAACCAGTTCAGGCGCGACAGCCAGCGCAGCGTCCGGGCCTCGCGGGCGCGGTCGCCGATCGTGCGCCAGAGCGGCAGGGCGGCTTCGCGCGGCGCCACGGCGTCTTCGATCTGGCCGACCAGGTAGCACTGGTAGGAGCGCTTCTCCAGCAGTTCGGCGCGCTCTTCTGGCGCCAGACCGCTGGCGGCCTCGAGCGCCGTGGCGTAGAGCGCGGCGGCTTCTCGATGAGCGCCGAGCTCCGCCGCCCGCACTGCCGCCATCGGCGCGAGTCGCTGCACCGCGGCGCGCTGGCCGGCGCGTGCGGCATGGTGCACGAGGCGCGCGGGCGGCACGTCGACCGCTTCGTTGGATTCCAGTGCAGCCAGCACACGCGCATGCAGCTGCGCGGCCACTGGTGGCGACAGTGCCTGCTCGATGGCGAGCCGCGCCAGCTCGTGGCGGAAGGCGAGGCAATCGCCCTCGGCCTGCAGCAGGCCGGAATCCAACGCGGCCGCCAGATCATCCGCGGGCGGCGCGGCCACCGCCTGCAGCAGCCAGCTCTCGACACGCGAGGGCACGATGGCGGCCAAATCCCGCAGCGCGCGCACCGCGGGCGCCAGGCGCGCGGCGCGGGCGAGCACCGCGTCGCGCACGGTCGTGGGCAGGCCGGGGCCGTGCAGGCTTTCGGTGACGAAGAAGGGGTTGCCCTGCGTCGCGGCGAAGAGGCCTTGACGCTCCACGCCATGCCGACGCGCCAGCTCGGCCACGCCGGCTTCGCTGAGCGCGTCGAGCGGAATGCGCCGCACCTGCGCGGCAGGCAGATCGCCGAGCACGGCGCGCAGCGGGTGACGCTCGCCGAGCTCGTCGTCGCGGTAGCTCAGCACCAGCAGCGCGCGCAGGCCGTCCAGTCGGCGGCCGAGAAACTTGATGCAGTCGAGCGTGGCCGCATCGGCCCAATGGACGTCCTCGAAGACGAGTGCCATCGGCTCGGCTGCATGGCGCAACTGCTCCAGCAGTGCGGCGAACAGCTCGCTGCGCTGGCCTTCTCGCACCAGCAGCGCTTGCAGCCGCTCGCCGAGCGCGGGTGCCATGTCGAACAAGGGGCCCAGCGGGCGCGGCGAGAAGAGCGCCTCGCAGCCGCCCCACAGCACACGCCAGCCGCGCAGGCCCGCGGGTGGGGCGAGGGCGGTGCGGAGCAGGGTGGTCTTGCCGATGCCGGCTTCGCCGTACACGAGCACCGTACGGCCGTTGCCCCGCGCTGCTGCATCGAGCGCCTCGGCCAGCGCGCGCAGCGCCGGCTCGCGCTCGACGAGCGGCTGTCGGGCGGATTCGGTCTCCTGCATGGGCTGCGATTGTGCAAGCTGCGAACATGGGGGGGGCGGCCTCAATCTGGGGAAGCCTCCCGATGCCTTCGGCAGCGCTGGCCGCCTACCGTGGCGCCTTCGAAAGGGAACCCACATGATCCACATCGAGCTGGCCCAGACCGGCCCCGCGCTGGACGAGGTGCGCAAGCTGATGCGCGATTTCGTCGCCTGGCACCGCGAGCGCCATGCGAGCGACCTGCATCTCGTCGACAGCTACTTCGACGCCGCGGCCTTCGAGGCCGAGCTGGCCGGGTTGCCTGGCGTCTATGCACCCGTCCTGCTGGCGCGCTGGCAGGCCCATGCCGCAGGCTGCGTCGCCCTCAAGCGCCTGGCCGACGGCGGCTGCGAGATGAAGCGCATGTTCGTGCAGCCGGCGCTGCACGGCCGCGGCATCGGCCGCGCCCTGGCCACGCGGCTCATCGAAGAGGCGCGGCGGGCCGGCCACGCGTGGATGCAGCTCGACACCAGCATTCGCCAGCAGGAAGCCGCGGGCCTCTACCGCAGTCTGGGATTTCGCGAAGTGCCGGCGCCCGCGGACCTCCCCGCGCCGATGCGCGAGTGGCTCGTCTTCATGCGCAAGGACCTGCGTCGGCCGCTCACCGGCGCCGACGCTCCATGAGGGGCGTCGTCCGCGCGCAGGCTGGCCACCAGTTGCCGGCCGAGCGCCTGCAAGTCCTCGACGCAGCCGTGGGCGGGCGCGATCCCTTGGTTGCTGCTCGACGTCCACAGCACGGGAGGAGGCGGCCGGCTGCATGCTGTGGCCCGCGCCCGGCGCGTGAACACGTAGGGCGGCGTGGCGCCGCAGGCCGGCTGCGATGGGGGCCAGGTCGGCGCGCACGAGCGCGTGGCCTGCACCGCCGACTACCTGCTCTACGAAAGGCGCTGAAGACATGACGTTCATCAACACCGTGTCCCCGGCCGAGGCGAGCGACGAGGTCGCCGCGATGTACCGCCGCCAGCAGGACACCTGGGGCTTCGTGCCCAACTTCGCGAAGGCCTTCAGCCATCGGCCGGAGCTGATGGCGCGCTGGGCGGCGCTGCTCGCCGAGGTCAAGCGCCCGCTCGACAAGCGGCGGCTCGAGCTGGTCACTGTCTCGGCCGCGCACGAGGTGGGCCGTTCGGCTCTGGCCGATGGACCGATGGGCGACCTGCCCGCGCCCTTGCGCGACGCGCTGGCGGTCGGCCGCCCGATCGACACGCTTCCCCCGGTCAGCCTGCCCGCATGACAACGCGCCGATGAGCTGCCATCTGCGACTGATCGGCACGCCCTCGGCACAGTTGGGCGGCGAGCGCCTGCCGCTGCCTTTCGAGCGCCGCTGGCAGCTCGTGGGGCTGCTCGCTCTGCAGGGCGACTGGATGCAGCGCGCCGAGGTGGCCGCGCTGCTCTGGCCGGACGTGCCGCGCAGCC
>CAMLGG010000354.1 GCA_946479475.1 uncultured Ideonella sp.
GCATGGCCTACATCGTCGAGAACAACGGCGTGTACGGGCTGACCAAGGGGCAGTTCTCGGCCACGGCGGACCGCGGATCGACCTCCAAGAAGGGTGTGCCGAACCCGGATGCGCCGGTGGACCTGGTGGCCATGGCGCTGCAGCTGGGCGCCACCTACGTGGCCCGCAGCTTCTCGGGCGACAAGGCGCAGATGGTGCCGCTGATCAAGGGCGCGATCTCGCACGGCGGGGCAGCCTTCATCGACATCATCAGCCCCTGCGTCACCTTCAACAACCACGCCGGCAGCACGAGGAGCTACGACTACGTGCGCGAGCACAACGAGGCGGTCAGCCGCATCGACTTCATCGACCCGGCGCCCGAGCGCCTCGCGCAGCCCGCGCCGGGCGAGGCGATCGACCTGCCCCAGCCGGACGGCAGCACGATGCGCCTGCGCAAGCTGCATGCAGGCTACGACCCGACCGACCGGGTGCATGCGATGGAGTACCTGATGGCCCAGCAGGAGAAAGGCGAGATCGTCTCCGGGCTGCTGTACGTGGATCCGGCGGCCCAGGACCTGCACCAGGCGCTGAAGACTTCGTCGCGGCCGCTCAACTCGCTCGGCGAAGCAGAGTTGTGCCCGGGTGCCGCGGCACTCGCCAAGCTGAATGCCGGATTGCGCTGAAGCCGGTTCCTAGCGCGGCGAGGCGACAGGCGTCGACTGGCCGGCCACGCAGACCCACCGCCCTTCGCGGCGGATGAAGACGTGCGAGAAGCGCGAGACCGTGGCGGTCTCGCCGGTGGGCGCCTTACCCGTCAGCCGGCCGAAGAAGACAGCCGTGTCGCCGTGCTGCTGGATGCGGATCTCGTCGGTCTCGAACCTCAAGGCCGACCCGCCCTGTTCGAACAGACGGAACAGGGCGGTGCGATCGATCAGCTCGCCGTTGCCGGCCACGGCGGTGAACTCGGGGGCATAGATACGGCCCAGGGTGGCGAAATCCTTCACCCGGACGGCCTCGCGCCGCTGGTCCTCCAGGGCCGTCAGTTCCTCCTCGGCCGTGGCGGCGAAAGAGGTGCCGGCGAAGCAAGCCCAAGTTGCCAGGGCGACCGCCACGAGGGCACGGCGGTGGCCTTCCTGCGCGGCGGGCAGCGCCATGCGATGGGTCGCGCCGCTCAGCGCCGGCTGGACGAGGCGCCCGAGGCCGGGAGCCCGACCTTGTCGGCCGCCTTCTCGATGGCCCGGCCGGTGGCCGAGGCGCCGCGCTCGACGGCGCTGGCCGCACGCGAGACGCCATGGCCGACCGCGCTGGCCGCCTTGGTCGCACCGCGCTCGACCGCACTGGCGGCCACCTCGGCCCCGTGCTTGACCGCGGTGCCGACGCGCTGCGGCACCGAGGAAGACGCGGGCGCTGGCGCAGCCGCCGGCTGGGCCCACACCGGCACGGCGGCGAACGCCGCCGCGGCGAACAAGGCGGCTAGAACTCGGTCTTGCATTGAGGGGTCTCTCGGAGGATGGTGAGCTTTTCGGGCATCTCGGCGCCGTCGTCGCAACGGGTCAGGGTCTGGGTCTCGGTGAAATCGAGCACGACCCGGTCCCCATCGAGGGAGACCAGCATTTCGTCGTCGAGTTCCTTGTGGCGGCGCTTGGCCGCCTCCGAGAACACGACTCGCACCGCATTGCCGTCATCGCGCCAGGCATCGGTGCCGGAGCGGACCGTCGTCAGCACGCACCTCTTCGGTGGCTTGCCCTTGGTGCCGCAGACGGTGTTCTCGAAGCTCAGCTCGTGCACCTTGCCCTCGAGCAGCTTGACGGTGGCCACGCCGGTCTCGCAGCGGCTGAAGGCCTTGTAGGTGCACGAATAGGTGGCCGGCGAGTCTGCGGCGGCTACGGCGAGGGGGGCCGCCGACAGGGCGCAGAGCAACGGAAGGAGGGACGATCTGTGGGTCATGGATCAACGGTCCGGCGAAGCACCGGGACGGCTAGCCAGGGAGCTTCAAAAGATACGTGATTGCGCCGGTCGGCGCCAGCGGACCGGCCGCCATACCCCCAAGCCTCAAGCCGCCGGCCTCGAATACAGGACCATCTGGGTGCAGCGGAACAGGGCGATCGTGCGTCCCGTCTCGCGATGGGTGACCACCGCGTCCCAGACCTGAGTGGTCTTGCCCAGATGGGCCGCCGTCGCCACGCACTCGATGGTGCCCTCGCGCGCCGTGCCGAGGTGGTTCGACTTCAGCTCGATGGTCGTGAAGCCCGTGGCTTCGGGTGGCATGTTGGCGACGCAGCCGTAGCCGGAGGCCGTGTCGGCCAGCGTGACGACGCTGCCGGCGTGCAGGAAGCCATTGGGTGCCATCAGCTCGGGGCGGACCGGAAGCTCCGCCCGCAACACGCCTCGGCCGGTGTGGGTGACGACTATGCCCAGGTGTGCCGGGAGATGGCCGATGCTGCGTTGGTTGAATTGCTCGGGAGTGATCATTCTCTGGTTCCAGTCCAGGCCCAGGGTGCTGGCAGCGCGCCTCAAAGCGCCCGCCATTCGTCCAGGCAGTGTGCCGCCAATGCCGTGACCCAGCTCCCGCCGGCAGGAGCGAAGGCGAGCCCGAACAAGGGGCTGACGATGAAACCCGCACGCTCGAACATCGAAGGGTCGCGGGCGCGGACGAAGGCCTCGAGGGCCGTGTAAGGCACGGCCAGCGTCCCGATGTGCACCACCCGCGCTCGGGCCGTCACCTCCTCCAGGCGGCCCGAATCCTGGAAGCGGAAGACGGTGTCATCGTAGTCCAGCTCGTTCAGGCCGACCTCGTTGCGCGCCCGCCGCACAGGCGCGCCGCGCTTGCGCACGACATCCTCCTCGCTGGCGGAGAAGGGCACGCCGTTCACGCTGACGAACGGTTCGAGGTTCATGGCGGCACGGGAACCTGCGAGTACAGCAGGTAGTCATGCGGCGTGCCACGCACCATCCTGAAGTTGCGCAGACGGCCTTCCAGTGCAAAGCCGGCCTTCTGCAGAACGCGTCGGGAAGCTGCGTTCGATTCGAGTGTGGTCGCCTGGATGCGGACCCAGGCCCGCTGCGAGAAGCCCCAGTCGACGGCAGCGCTGCAAAGTGACGTGGCCAGGCCGCGGCCCCAGCAGGCGGGGCGCACACCGTAGGTCAGTTCGGCCGTCCGGTTGAGCGCCGAGACGGTGTGGAAGCCCACCGCGGCGACGAGCTGGCCAGTCTGAACGCTCCTGGCAACGAAGTAGACCGGCGCGGCGGGATCGCCCGATCGCGAGCGCTCGATGAGAACCATCAGGTCTGCCGCCGACTCGACGGTGGAACTGGTATGGCGCTTGAACTCCGGCAGGGACTCGAACTCGCTCCATTCCTCGGCATCCGCCGGCCGGGCCGGCGAAAGGATGAAGCCCGGGACTTGCGGTACGCGAAGCGCCTGCGCCAGGACGCCCTCGACGAAGCCGGACTTGGCCAGCGAGTACTGCTCCCGCGATTCGAGGGTCTCGCCGGAGAACCGGCCTGCCAGCCGGTGCTTGAGGGCGAGATACTCCTCGGCCACGGCCGGATGGCGCCGGAGATGGTCGCGGAAGGCGAGGTGCCTGCGCTCCTGCTCGCCACCGTTCTCGCAGAGGTGGACATGGAACCGGGCGGGCCACCCGGCCGGCTTCTGGAAGAAGGGGTAGACGCTGTCGAAGTCGCCGAGCGGGACGCGAACATAGCCGGCTGCAGCCAGGCCCGCGGCCAGGTCGGCCAGATCTGAAATCCCGCGGACGGAAACCTGGATGTCCACCACCGGTTTCGCGGCCAGTCCCGGGACGGAGGTGGAGCCGACGTGCTCGATCCGAAGCGCTCTTTCGCCGAGCGCCTGCCTGAGGACGGTGGCCTCCATGGCGAACGCTTCCGGCCATTCGGGGTCGTAGGGCAACAGGGTGATCATCGCGATGCCTTGCGCCAATCTATCGACCGTGGATTGCGGCTGGGAAGGGTCACTTCGGTGGCTGGGGCGGCGCTTGCCGGCCACGCGCCTTGGCCGATTGCACGATGCGCTCGTTCATGCTGGCGAACTCGGCCAGCAGCCTGGTGCACTCGGCCTCCGGGGCTTCGCACAGGCTGGTCGTTTCGACTGAAACGGCGCCGTCGGGCGAGCGCTTGATCGTGCGCCGGATCACTGCGGGGTGCGCGTAGTGCCCGCTCGGCGTGAACGACCACTGGGCGGAGGCGAGAGGCTCGTTGATGATCGTCCAGCCGTCGGCGTGGGTGACTATCGTTCCGTTGCCGTCGCGCGACTCCAGGTCCCTCAGGGCCGACGCCACCGAGGAGAATCCGGTCTCGCCGACCTTGTTCGCCGGGGCCTGGGCCATGGCGCAAGCCGAGTGGGCCCAGAAGGCCACAAGAAGCAGTGATCGCATGGTGCGAGTGTATTGAGTCTGGTGGCCGTCGAGCCGGGAGCATCGAGCGGCCGGTCGGTCACGACTGCAGGCCGTCCCACGACCAGCGGGGAAGGCGCAAGTCCATCGGCACCTGGCCGGCATCATCCGGGTAGGCGGACATGCTCGTCCTGGTGGCCCAGGCGAAGTACTCGTGCAACACCTTGCGGAGCGCGGGATCACCTATCCCGGCGTCGTCCATCGCCTGGTCGAAGCACTCGATCGCACGGCGGTCCATCTCCTCGTGGGCCCCGTTTCCACTGTGCATGCGGACCACCGCCGATTCGCTGCCGCTCCCCTTGGCACGCGGCGCGGTTCAGCGCGGCGTCCAGGTCGAAGACTGAAAACGACCGCCG
>CAMLGG010000355.1 GCA_946479475.1 uncultured Ideonella sp.
ACCGCTTCGGCATGCTGTTCCGGCCGAGCCCGCGCCAGAGCGACCTGATGATCGTGGCCGGCACGCTGTGCAACAAGATGGCGCCGGCGCTGCGCAAGGTCTACGACCAGATGGCCGAGCCGCGCTGGGTGCTGTCGATGGGCTCCTGCGCCAACGGCGGCGGCTACTACCACTACAGCTACTCGGTCGTGCGCGGCTGCGACCGCATCGTGCCGGTCGACGTGTACGTACCCGGCTGTCCGCCCACCGCCGAGGCGTTGCTGTACGGCATCCTGCAGCTGCAGGCCAAGATCCGCCGCGAGAACACGATCGCGCGCTAGTTCGCCCCAAGGCAAGCATGACCCAGAAACTCGACAGCCTGCAGGCCGCGCTCGAAGCCGTGCTCGGCGGGCGCATCAAGCAATTCAAGCGCGAGCGTGGCGAGATCACCATCACGGTGGCGGCTTCGGACTGGCTCGCGGTGGCCATGGCGCTGCGCGACGACTCGCGGCTGCACTTCGAGCAGCTGATCGACCTTTGCGGCATGGACATGTCGTCCTACCGCGAAGCGCCGGGCGACGGCCCGCGCTTCGTCGTCGTGTCGCACCTGCTTTCGATCAGCCAGAACTGGCGCCTGCGGGTCAAGGTCTTCGCCCCCGATGACGACCTGCCGGTCGTCCCGTCGGTCACCGGCGTCTGGAACGCCGGCAACTGGTTCGAGCGCGAGGCCTTCGACCTGTACGGGATCATCTTCGAGGGCCACGCCGACCTGCGCCGCATCCTCACCGACTACGGCTTCATCGGACATCCGATGCGCAAGGACTTCCCGGTCTCGGGCCACGTCGAGATGCGCTACGACACCGAGACGCGCCGCGTGGTCTACCAGCCCGTGACGATCGAGCCGCGCGAGATCACGCCGCGCGTCATCCGCGAAGACAACTACGGCGGCCTGCACTGAACCGACAAGCGTCATGGCAGAGATCAAGAACTACACCCTGAACTTCGGCCCCCAGCACCCGGCCGCGCACGGCGTGCTGCGCCTGGTGCTCGAGCTGGACGGCGAGGTGATCCAGCGTGCCGACCCGCACATCGGCCTGCTGCACCGCGCGACCGAGAAGCTGGCCGAGACCAAGACCTTCATCCAGTCGCTGCCCTACATGGACCGCCTCGACTACGTGTCGATGATGTCCAACGAGCACGCGTACTGCCTGGCCATCGAGCGGCTCCTGGGCATCGACGTGCCCCTGCGTGCGCAGTACATCCGAGTGATGTTCGCCGAGATCACCCGCCTGCTGAACCACCTGCTGTGGCTAGGCGCGCACGGGCTGGACTGCGGCGCGATGAACATCCTGATCTACTGCTTCCGCGAGCGGGAAGACCTGTTCGACATGTACGAGGCGGTCTCCGGCGCGCGCATGCATGCGGCCTACTTCCGTCCGGGCGGCGTGTACCGCGACCTGCCGGATGCAATGCCCCAGTACAAGGCCAGCAAGATCCGCAACGAGCGCGCGATCAAGAAGCTCAACGACAACCGGCAGGGTTCGCTGCTGGACTTCGTCGAGGATTTCTGCAACCGCTTCCCGAAGAACGTCGACGACTACGAGACGCTGCTGACAGACAACCGGATCTGGAAGCAGCGCACGGTCGGCATCGGCGTCGTCTCTCCCGAGCGGGCGCTCAACCTCGGCTTCAGCGGCCCGATGCTTCGCGGCTCCGGCATCGCCTGGGACCTGCGCAAGACGCAGCCCTACGACGTCTACGCGAACATGGATTTCGACGTCCCGGTGGGCGTCAACGGCGACACCTACGACCGCTATCTCGTGCGCATCGAGGAGCTGCGCCAGTCCAACCGCATCATCAAGCAGTGCGTGGACTGGCTGCGCAAGAACCCGGGCCCGGTCATCACCGACAACCACAAGGTGGCACCGCCTTCGCGCGTCGAGATGAAGAGCAGCATGGAGGAGCTGATCCACCACTTCAAGCTCTTCACCGAGGGCTTCCACGTGCCCGAGGGGGAGGCCTACGCGGCCGTGGAGCATCCGAAGGGCGAGTTCGGCATCTACCTGGTCAGCGACGGCGCCAACAAGCCGTACCGCCTGAAGATCCGCGCCCCCGGCTTCCCGCACCTCGCGGCGCTGGACGAAATGGCGCGCGGCCACATGATCGCCGACGCCGTCGCGGTCATCGGCACCATGGACATCGTGTTTGGCGAGATCGATCGATGAGCCTGTCTGAATCGACGAAGGCCCGCTTCGCGAGGGAAGTCGCGAAGTACCCGGCCGAGCAGAAGCAATCGGCCGTGATGGCCTGCCTGGCCATCGTGCAGCAGGAGCAGGGCTGGGTCTCGGCGCAAGCCGAGGCGGAGGTCGCCGACTACCTCGGCATGCCGCCGATCGCGGTGCGTGAGGTGACGACCTTCTACAACATGTACAACCAGCAGCCGGTCGGCAAGTACAAGCTGAACGTCTGCACCAACCTGCCTTGCCAGCTTCGCAACGGCCAGCAGGCGCTGGAGCACCTGTGCCAGTCGCTCGGCATCGAGGATGGCGGCACCACGGCAGACGGCCTGTTCACGGTGGCCAAGTGCGAATGCCTTGGCGCATGCGCCGACGCGCCGGTCATGCTTGTGAACGACCGCCAGATGCTGAGCTACATGGAGCCGGCCAGGCTCGACGAGCTGATCGGCCTGATCCGGGCGGAAGAAGGAAAGGTGGCCTGAAGTCATGGCGCTCGATCTCTCCCGATTCCAGGCCACGGGCCGCGAAACCTGCTTCCATGATCGCCACGTCGGCGCCCAGATCTATGCCGGCCTGAACGGCGGCAACTGGCGGCTGGCCGACTACCAGGCCCGTGGCGGCTACAAGGCCCTTCGCAAGGTGCTGGGCATCGACGGCGGCGAGCCGATGACGCCCGACCAGGTCATTGCCGAGGTCAAGGGCTCCGGCCTCAGGGGCCGGGGTGGCGCCGGCTTCCCGACCGGCCTGAAGTGGAGCTTCATGCCGCGTGCCTTCCCGGGCCAGAAGTACCTCGTCTGCAATTCCGACGAAGGCGAGCCCGGCACCTGCAAGGACCGGGACATCCTTCGCTACAACCCGCACATCGTGATCGAAGGCATGGCCATCGCCGCCTACGCGATGGGCATCTCGGTGGGCTACAACTACATCCACGGCGAGATCTTCGAGGTCTACGACCGCTTCGAAGAGGCGCTCGAGGAGGCGAGGGCGGCCGGCCTGCTGGGCGACAACATCCTCGGCTCGAACTTCAGCTTCCAGCTGCACGCGCATCACGGCTTCGGCGCCTACATCTGCGGCGAGGAGACGGCGCTGCTCGAGTCGCTGGAAGGCAAGAAGGGCCAGCCGCGCTTCAAGCCGCCTTTCCCGGCCAGCTTCGGCCTCTACGGCAAGCCGACCACGATCAACAACACCGAGACGTTTGCCGCGGTGCCCTGGATCATCGTCAACGGCGGCCAGGCTTACCTCGAGTGCGGCAAGCCGAACAACGGTGGTACCAAGATCTTCTCGATGGTGGGCGACGTCGAGCGTCCGGGCAATTACGAGATCCCCATGGGCACGCCCTTCGCCAAGCTGCTGGAGATGGCCGGTGGCGTCAAGGGCGGCAAGAAGCTCAAGGCGGTGATTCCGGGCGGCTCCTCGGCGCCGGTGCTGCCCGCGTCGGTGATGATGGACTGCACGATGGACTATGACTCCATCGCCAAGGCCGGCTCGATGCTGGGCTCGGGCGCGGTGATCGTCATGGACGACACCCGGTGCATGGTCAAGAGCCTGCTGCGCCTTTCGTACTTCTACACCCACGAGTCCTGCGGCCAGTGCACGCCGTGCCGCGAGGGCACGGGCTGGCTCTGGCGCCTGGTCAACCGAATCGAGCATGGCGAAGGCCGTGCCGAGGACCTGGCGCTGCTCGACAACGTGGCCGAGAACATCATGGGCCGCACGATCTGCGCGCTCGGCGACGCAGCGGCGATGCCGGTGCGCGGCATGCTCAAACACTTCCGCGACGAGTTCGCCCACCACGTCGAGCACAAGACCTGCATGGTCCCGGCCTACGTCTAACCGAATCCCGCCATGGTTGAAATCGAACTCGACGGCAAGAAGGTCAGCGTCGTAGAAGGCAGCATGGTGATGCATGCGGCCGACGCTGCGGGCACCTACATCCCGCACTTCTGCTACCACAAGAAGCTCTCGATCGCGGCCAACTGCCGCATGTGCCTGGTCGAGGTGGAGAAGGCGCCCAAGCCCATGCCGGCCTGCGCCACGCCCGTCACCCAGGGCATGATCGTCCGCACCAAGAGCGACAAGGCGGTCAAGGCCCAGCAGTCGGTGATGGAGTTCCTCCTCATCAACCACCCGCTGGACTGCCCGATCTGCGACCAGGGCGGCGAATGCCAGCTGCAGGACCTGGCCGTCGGCTACGGCGGCTCGGCCTCGCGCTACCAGGAAGAAAAGCGCGTCGTCTTCCACAAGAACGTCGGCCCGCTGATCTCGATGGAGGAGATGAGCCGCTGCATCCACTGCACCCGCTGCGTGCGTTTCGGCCAGGAAGTGGCCGGGATCATGGAGCTCGGCATGCAGAACCGCGGCGAGCACTCCGAGATCACGACCTTCGTCGGCCACTCGGTGGATTCCGAGCTGTCGGGCAACATGATCGACCTTTGCCCGGTCGGCGCGCTCACCAGCAAGCCCTTCCGCTATTCGGCCCGCACCTGGGAGCTCTCGCGCCGCAAGAGCGTGAGCCCGCACGATTCGACCG
>CAMLGG010000356.1 GCA_946479475.1 uncultured Ideonella sp.
CGAAGGCCTTGACGACGCGGATGCCGGGGATGGTGTCGGCCAGCACGTTGGTCACGTCGCCCCAGACACGATCGATCTTCTCGAAGCCGGTGCGCAGGCGATCACGCACCATGTGGATCATCCAGGCGATGAAGGGCAGCGGCAGCAGCGTCACCAGCGCCAGCCAGGGATTGATAGAGAACAGGATCACCGAGGTCATGCCGAGCAGCAGGACGTCCGTCGCGAAATCGAGCGCGTGCAGCGACAGGAAGACCGAGATGCGGTCGGTCTCGGAGCCGATGCGGCTCATCAGGTCGCCGGTGCGCTTGGCGCCGAAGTAGTCGAGCGAAAGGTGCAGCAGGTGCTCGAAGGCGCCGACCCGCAGGTCCGCCGCTATCCGCTCGGAAACCAGCGCGAGGAGGTAGGTGCGCGCCCAACCCAGGCTCCAGGCGACCAGCGCCGAGCCCAGCAGGCCGGCCAGCAGCAGCACCACGTAGCCGGTGTCGATCTTCTGCCCGTTCTGGAACGGGATCAGCACCTCGTCCATCAAGGGGATGGTGAGGTAGGGCGGGACCAGCGTCGCGCCGGTGGACGCGAGCGTCAGGAGGAAGCCGAACAGCAACTTGTAGCGGTAGGGCCGCGCGAAGCGCCACAGCCGCAGCAGGACCCAGGTCGACGGCGGCTCGGTCAGCTCGCGGGTGCACAGGGGGCACTCGTCGGAATCCGGCGGCAACGCAGCCCGGCAGGTGGGACAGCGGGTCGGGTCGTCGCCTTCGGCCGCCACGCCCAGCGAACGCGCCTTTTGCAACTGTTCGAAACGCTTGACCAACCTCAAGGCCTGGACATTCGCCGCCAGCGTGAAGCGCCAGCGGGCAATGAGGCGATGCTCGTCGGCCAGCTCGAGCGTGCCCACGCCGGCGTGGTCGTGGTGGCGAAGGACCATGCCCGGCAACAGCTCGTGCCTTTGCCACGCGCCATCGGCCCCGAGGCGTGCGAACAATGCACGTTCGCTCAGGACGAGCTCGCCCGGGGCGAAACGCAGGTCCCCGTCGAGGTCAACCTGCAGCGTGGCGAGCACGTTGTCCCCGGGCGCCAGCGGTGCCGGGCCGGCTGTCTTCGAGGCGGCGGCATCGCCGGCGCGACCGGCCTGATGGGTGGTGTGTTGTGGTTGCATGCTCAAGCGCGGCATTTTCGTTGAAAGCGTCTCCCCCGCCTGCCCCGTGCGACCCCCAAGCAACCGGCGGTCCCGGGCGGGCGCAAAATCCGCGTCTCGTGCCGGCAGACCGTGACCCGCGCCGCGCCGCCCATCCCACCCACCGCCCATGACCGCCCAGAAGAACGACATCACCCTGCAGCGCATCACCTACCTGCGCGGCCCCAACATCTGGACCTACCGCTCGGTGCTCGAAGTCTGGCTCGACCTGGGCGAGCTGGAAGACCACCCGTCAGACAAGCTGCCCGGCTTCACCGAGCGCCTGCTGGCCCTGCTGCCGGCCCTGGCCGAGCACCACTGCGGCGTGGGCGAGCGCGGCGGCTTCCTGCAGCGCCTGACCGAGGGCACCTGGGCCGGCCACATCCTCGAGCACTGCGTGATCGAGCTGCTGAACCTGGCGGGCATGCCCACCGGCTTCGGCCAGACCCGCTCGACCAGCCAGCGCGGCGTCTACCGCATGGTCTTCCGCGCCCGCAACGAGCAGGTGGGCCGCACCGCCCTGGCCGAGGGCCACGCCCTGCTGATGGCGGCCATCAACGAGCAGCCGTTCGACGTGACGGCCGCGGTCGCGCGCGTCCGGGAGGCGATCGACGACTGCTACCTCGGCCCCTCCACGGCCTGCATCGTGGCCGCCGCCACCGACCGCCGCATCCCGCACATCCGCCTGAACGACGGCAACCTGGTGCAGCTCGGCTACGGCGCCAGGCAGCGCCGCATCTGGACCGCCGAGACCGACCTCACCGGCGCCATCGCCGAGACCATCGCCTGCGACAAGGACCTCACCAAGAGCCTGCTCACCGCCTGCGGCGTGCCCGTGCCCGAGGGCGAGATCGTCGAGAGCGCGGACGCCGCCTGGCGCGCCGCGCAGGATTTCGACGCGCCGGTGGTCATCAAGCCGACCGACGGCAACCACGGCCGCGGCGTCACGCTGGACCTGACCCAGGAGGCGGACGTGCGAGCCGCCTACGAGGTGGCCTCCCGCCACGGCAGCGAGGTGATGGTCGAGCGATTCATCCCCGGCCAGGAGCACAGGCTGCTGGTGGTCGGTGGCCGCGTGGTCGCCGCCGCCCGCGGCGAGACGGCCTGGATCGTGGGCGACGGCGTGCACAACGTGGCGGACCTGGTCGACCAGCAGATCAACTCCGACCCGCGCCGCGGCACGACGGAAGACCACCCGCTGAACCGCCTGAACCCCCGCGAGGACGGCGTGATCCTGCTCGACCTGCAGCGCCAGGGCCTGACGCCCGACTCGGTGGCACCCGCCGGCAAGCGCGTGCTGGTCCAGCGCAACGGCAACGTGGCGATCGACTGCACCGACGACGTGCACCCCGAGGTGGACCACTACGTCTCGCTGGCGGCCCAGGCGGTCGGCCTGGACATCGCCGGCATCGACGTGGTGGCCGAGGACATCTCCCGCCCGCTGCACGATCAGGGCGGCGCGGTGGTCGAGGTCAACGCCGGCCCCGGCCTGCTGAGCCACCTGAAGCCGGCGGTCGGCAAGCCCCGGCCGGTGGGCCAGGCCATCGTCGAGCAGCTGTTCCCGAGCGACGAGGCGGACCCGCACCCCGGCCGCATCCCCATCATCGGCGTGGCCGGCACGAGGGATACCCATGTCGTGGCCCGCGCCGTCGCCTGGCTGGTGCACCTGTCCGGCAGGCACACCGCCCTGGCCTGCCGTGACGGCCTGTTCGTCGGCCAGCGTCGCATCGAGCCGGCCGTGGCCCGCAGTGCCGCCTACTGGGAGGCCAGCCATCGCCTGCTGATGAACCGCGACGCCCAGGCCGCGGTGTTCGAAAACAGCCCCGAGCTGGTGCTCGACGAAGGCCTGCCCTACGACCGCTGCCACGTCGGCGTGGTGACCGATTTCGAAGGCCACGAGCGCCTGAAGCGCCACGACGTGAGCGAATCCGACCAGCTCTACAAGGTCCTGCGCACGCAGATCGACGTGGTGCTGGACGACGGCGTCGGCGTGCTCAACGCGGCCGACCCACGCATCGCCGAGCTCGGCGACCTGTGCGACGGCGAGGTGCTGCTGTACGCCGTCGAGGGCCCCGAGGGCGACCCCCAGGTGCTGCGCGACCACTGCCTCGAAGGCGGCCGCGCGGCAGTGCTGCGCGGCGGCAAGGTGGTGCTGCTGACCGGCGCCAGCGAGCATCCCGGGCCGGACCTGCACGCCATCCTCACCCGACACGGGCACGGCCAGGCCGCCGAGCTGGCCCGCCTGTCCGAAGCCCTGCTGGCCGCGGTGGCCGCCGCCTGGGCCTTCGGCATCTCGCCCGAGCTGATCGCCGCCGGCGTCGAGACCTTCGACCCCGGACGCGCCTGATTCCCCGACCGCCAGAACAAAGCAAGACCACCGCCCACCCGCCCATGGACATCTCCCGCATCCGTGCCCTGCGAGGCCCGAACCTCTGGAGCCGCCACACCGCCGTGGAGGCCATAGTCACCTGCGACGAGGCCGAGCGTGCGTTGACCACCCTGCCCGGCCTGGAGGCGCGGCTGCGCGCGCTCTTCCCCGGCCTGGGCTCGCTGCGCCTCAAGCCCGAGCAGGCTTCCCTCGCGCACGTGCTGGAGGCCGCCACGCTCGCGCTGCAGACCCAGGCCGGCTGCCCGGTCACCTTCAGCCGCACCACCGCCACGGTGGATCCCGGGGTCTACCAGGTGGTCGTGGAGTACAGCGAGGAAAAGGTCGGCCGCCAGGCCCTGGACGCCGCCGAGGCGCTGATCCGCCGGGCGCTGGGGGAAGATGTCGCTTTCGATTGCGACGCCACGCTGCATGCCCTGCGCGAGCTGGACGAGGACATCCGCCTCGGCCCCTCCACCGGCTCGATCGTCAACGCCGGGGCGGCGCGCGGCATTCCCTACCGGCGGCTGACCAGCGGCAGCCTGGTGCAGTTCGGATGGGGCTCCAAGCAGCGCCGCATCTGGGCCGCGGAGGTCGATTCGACCAGCGCGGTGTCGGAGTCGATCGCGCAGGACAAGGACCTGTGCAAGACCCTGCTGCGTGCAGCCGGCGTGCCGGTGCCGCTGGGCCGGCCGGTGACCAGCGTCGATGATGCGTACGAGGCGGCCGAGGAGATCGGCTGGCCAGTGGTCTGCAAGCCGCAGGACGGCAACCAGGGCAAGGGCGTGACGGTCAACATCGTCGACCGCGCCGGCCTCGAGATCGCCTACAGGGCGGCCGAGGAGATCGGCCAGCCGATGGTCGAGAAGTTCCTGCCGGGCAGCGACTTCCGCATGCTGGTCGTCGGCAACCGGCTCGTCGCCGCCGCCCGGCGCGACCCGCCGCAGGTGTCGGGCGACGGCGTGCACACCGTGCGCCAGCTGGTCGACCAGGTCAACGCCGACCCGCGCCGGGGTGACGGCCACGCCACCTCCCTCACCAAGATCCGCTTCGACGAGATCGCCGTCGCGCGGCTGGCCCTGCAGGGCCTGACCCCCGACTCGGTGCCCGAGAAGGGCCAGCGCGTCATCCTGCGCAACAACGCCAACCTGTCGACCGGCGGCACCGCCA
>CAMLGG010000357.1 GCA_946479475.1 uncultured Ideonella sp.
GGCCCAGGTCCCTCGTGTTCCTCCACCGTTCGGGCTGAGCTTGTCGAAGCCTCTTCGCGTACGGGCCCTTCGACAAGCTCAGGGTGAACCGATGTGGGTGGGGACATTTCCCCCGTCATCACGGTCTCCACCCCACCGCTTCGGTTAAGGTCCGTGCCTTTGCGGAGGCCCCTCGCGATGCAGATCTCGGCCCTGGTGAGAAACACCCCCCACTCGCACGAAGTCGAGGTGCGCACGAACGAGGCGACTCAAGGCCTGAGCGTCGCGCCCAAGCCGGGCGGAAGGGGCTCGTCGGTGAACGGCGGCGAGTTCCTCATGCTGGCGCTGGCCACCTGCTACTGCAACGACCTCTTCCGCGAAGCGGCGCGCCTGGGCATTCCGCTCGAGGCGGCGACCGTGGAGGCCACCGCCGACTTCCCGGGCATCGGGCTGGCGGCCAGCGGCATAAGCTACCGCGCCACGCTCGAATCCAGCGCCACCGCCGGCCAGCTCGCCACCCTCCTGCGCGAGACGGACGCGGTCGCCGAAGTCCACAACACGATCCGTGCCGGCGTGCCCGTCGTGCTGGAAACGAAATGAGCTTCGCGATCAAGGCGCCCGTGGCCGACCCGGCGGCGCCATCCTTGCGCTTCGACGAGCAGAAGACGATGTACGGCGGCAAGCTCATCGCCGAAGGCGACGAGGTCTTCATCTTCGACAGCGAGAACGAAGGCGGCTCCGGCCTGGTCGCCCGCGGCATCGTCACCTCCGCCCGGCCCACGCCGCGCAAGCCGGGCGTCGAGCGACAGACGCCTCGCGTCAGCGTCGAGGTCACGCTCGCCGCCCGGGCCAAGCGCCGCCTCGGGCGCACCGAGCTCAAGGCCTTCTCCGACTGGCAGGACGGCCGCCCCGAGACCGAGCTCAGCTTCAAGTTCTACCGCCAGGCCACCGACAAGATCGTGGGCATCAGCCCCGAGGCGGCGGCCTTCCTGAGAGGCTTCTTCTAAGGTCGCATCGCAACGGGCGAGCGCTCAGACCACGCACCCCGCCTCCGGATTCGCATCACTGCTCCCCGTGAACACCGGCTCCGGGATGCGCCACCCGTACCGAACCGCCGTCAGCTCCGCCAGGATGCTGACGGCGATCTCCGGCGGCGTCCGGGCGCCGTTCTTGATGCCGACGGGGCCACGCAGCCGCGCCAGCACCGCCTCGCCCAGCCCGAAGTGCTCGGCCAGGCGCTGCTTGCGCCTGGCCTGATTGATGCGCGAGCCGATGGCGCCGACGTAGAAGCAGGGGGAGTTCAGCGCCTCCATCAGCGCGAGGTCGTCGAGCTTGGGGTCGTGGGTCAGCGCGATGACGGCGGTGTGGGCGTCGGGCTTCAGGGCCACCACCGCGTCGTCGGGCATCTCGCGCACGTACTTCACGCCGGGCAGCGGCTCGGCCGGCACGTACTCCTCGCGCGGGTCGCAGACCGAGACCTGGTAATCCAGCGCCTGCGCCATCTGGGCCAGGTAGTGCGTCATCTGGCCGGCACCGACGATCATGAGGCGCCAATGCGGCCCGTGGGTGGTGACGAGCCTGTGCTCGCCCAGCACCACCACGTCGGCGCCGTCGGGCTCGCTCAGCACCGCCACGCCGGTGGCCAGGTCCAGCTCGCGCTTGACCTGGGCGCCCTGCTGCAGGAGCTTCAGCAGCGCCTCGACCTGGCTGTGGTCCTCCAGCGGCTCCAGCACCAGCTCCAGCGTGCCGCCGCAGGGCAGGCCGAAGCGTGCGGCCTCGTCGCCGGAGACCCCGTACCGGACGACCTCCGGCCGCGTGGCCATCATCGCGCGCGCCTTGGTCCGCTCTATCAGGTCGTCCTCGATGCAGCCGCCCGACACGGAGCCGGCAATGGCGCCGTCGTCGCGCACGGCCACCACCGAGCCCACCGGCCGCGGGGCCGAGCCCCAGGTGCGGGTGACGGTGCCCATCACCACGCGATGGCCCGCGGCGCGCCAGGCGACCACCTGGCGGAGGATGTTCAGGTCTACGTTGTCCATGGCGACGAGGTTAGCGCTTGGCGGCGTCAGATATGCACCGTACGCCCAATGTCCGACCGCGGCGAGGCCACCGCCACCTGTGCCGAAGCGGAACAGACGACCGGCGGCCCTGGGTGAACCCTGATGCCGCCCGCCGACCCTTGCAGGAGAGTGGCGTTGTCAGCGGCCACGGCCGGGCGCCGGGTGCCTGCCTACGATGCAGCGCTCTCCCGGGCGCGCCCACCGACCGTCGTGCCCCCATCGACTCACCGAGGAGACCTCCATGACCATGTTGACGCTGAAGGTGAACGGGCGCGAGGTGTCGCGCGACGTCGAGCCTTCGACCCTGCTGGTGCAGTTCATCCGCGAGACGCTGCAGCTCACCGGCACCCACGTCGGCTGCGACACCGCGCAGTGCGGCGCCTGCACCGTCCACCTCGACGGCCGCGCGATCAAGAGCTGCAACACGCTGGCCGTGCAGGTGGCGGGCCGCGAGGTGACGACCATCGAAGGCCTGGCCGCCGCCGACGGCACGCTGCACCCGATGCAGGCCGCCTTCAACGACTGCCACGGGCTGCAGTGCGGCTTCTGCACCCCCGGCATGGTGATGAGCGCGGTGGACCTGGTGAAGCACCACGACTGCTCCAGCGAACAGGCCATCCGCGAGGGCCTGGACGGCAACTTCTGCCGCTGCACCGGCTACCAGAACATCGTCAAGGCCGTCCGCCAGGGCGCCGAGGCGATGAAGTGACCAGGAGCCTCAAATGAACGCACCCCAGAGCTTCATCGGCCAGAGCGTCAAGCGCCGCGAGGACGCCCGCTTCCTGACCGGCACCGGCCGCTACACCGACGACATCGTGCTGCCCGGGCAGACCTACGCCTACTTCCTGCGCTCCCCCTACGCGCACGCGCGGCTGGGCAAGATCGACACCTCCGCCGCCCAGGTCGCGCCGGGCGTGCTGGGCGTCTACACCGGCGAGCATTTCAGGCAGGTCGGCGGCCTGCCCTGCGGATGGCTGATCAACTCCATCGACGGCTCGCCGATGAAGGAGCCCCGGCACCCCATCCTCGCCGACGGCAAGGTCCGCTACGTGGGTGACCGCGTCGCGCTGGTCGTTGCCGAGACGCTGGAGCAGGCCAAGGCCGCGGCCGCGCTGATCGAGGTGGACTACGAGGAGCTGCCCCCGGTGGTCGACCCGACCATCGCGCTGAACGCCGGCTCCGCCGTGCACGACGAGGCGCCGGACAATCGCTGCTACCAGTGGCAGATCGGCGACGCGGCCGGCGTCGAGGCCGCGCTCAAGAGCGCCGCGCACGTCAGCACCCTGACCTTCCGCAACAACCGCCTCATCCCGAACGCCATCGAGCCGCGGGCGGCCAACGCGAGCTACGACCGTGCCGGCGACAGCTACACGCTCTACGTGGCCAACCAGAACCCGCACGTCGAACGCCTGCTGATGTGTGCCTTCGTGCTGGGCATCCCCGAGCACAAGATGCGCGTCGTCGCGCCGGATGTGGGCGGCGGCTTCGGCTCCAAGATCTTCCTCTACGGCGAGGAGACGGCCATCGTCTGGGCCAGCCGGCAGCTGGGCCGGCCGATCAAGTGGACGGCCGAGCGCAGCGAAGCCTTCCTGTCGGACGCCCACGGCCGGGACCACGCCACCACGGCGCAGCTCGCGCTGGACAAGGACGGCAAGTTCCTCGCGCTGAAGGTCGACACCACCGCCAACCTCGGCGCGTATCTCTCGACCTTCTCCACCAGCGTCCCGACCATCCTTTACGCGACGCTGCTGGCCGGCCAGTACGCGACGCCCAAGATCTGCGCGACGGTCAACGCGGTGTTCACCAACACCGCGCCGGTGGACGCCTACCGCGGCGCCGGCCGGCCCGAGGCCACCTACGTGGTCGAGCGCATGGTGGAGACGGCGGCACGCGAGCTCGGCATCGACCCGGGCGAGATCCGCCGCCGCAACTTCGTCCACGAGTTTCCGTACGCCACCCCGGTCGGCCTCACCTACGACACCGGCGACTACGACGCGACGTTGAACCGCGCGGAGGAACTGGCCGACGTCAAGGGCTTCGCGGCGCGCCGCCAGGCGAGCGAGGCCAAGGGCCTGAAGCGCGGCCTCGGCTACTCGGCCTACATCGAGGCCTGCGGCATCGCGCCTTCGAGCGTGGCCGGCGCCCTGGGAGCGCGCGCGGGCCTGTTCGAGGCGGGCGAGGTGCGGGTGCACCCGACCGGCAAGGTGACCATCTTCACCGGCAGCCACAGCCACGGCCAGGGCCACGAGACGACCTTCGCACAGGTGGTGGCCGACAAGCTCGGCATCCCGCTGGACGACGTGACCATCGAGCACGGCGACACCGGCAAGGTCCTCTTCGGCATGGGCACCTACGGCTCGCGCTCGCTGGCGGTCGGCGGCACCGCCATCGTCAAGGCCGTGGACAAGGTGATCGCCAAGGGCAAGAAGATCGCGGCCCACCTGCTGGAGGCGGCCGATGCCGACATCGAGTTCGAAGGCGGCCAGTTCAAGGTGGCCGGCACCGACAAGGCCATCCCCTTCGCCCAGGTGGCGCTCACGGCCTACGTGCCGCACAACTTCCCGCACGACAAGCTGGAGCCGGGCCTGAACGA
>CAMLGG010000358.1 GCA_946479475.1 uncultured Ideonella sp.
CATTCCGTAGCGTGGGCGCGCCGGCGGGCTGGTGGGCCTTGCGGGCCGGCGCGGTATGGCGATGCGCAACGCATCGCCGCCAGTCGGTCAGGCGGCGGCCAGCCGTGCCGGGGGCTCGGGAACCGGGGGGACGAAGGATTCGAAGGACGCAATCTCCGCGAACGGCGGCGCCGGCTCCTCCAGCGCGGCGAACTGCGGCAGGCTGGGCAGCGCGGCCTGCCAGTCGGCGGCCTGGCAGAGGGGGCAGTCCTCCTCCTGCTCGTCGGCGGGAGCGGACTTCCCGGCTGCTTCGGTGTCGGCCACAGACTCCAGGACCGTGGCGTGCTGCGAGTGATCCGCCACCGCGGCCGCATGGCCGGTCACTGCCAGGCCGGCAGCCCAGCTCCAGTGGAGCGGCAGCCAGAGCAGCATGAAGATCAGGGCCACGCGGCGCATCGGGCCAGTGTAGTCCCGGCGCGGCGGCGTCGGGGCCAGGCCCTTCAGCCTGGCTGCCGGGCGTAGCTTGCGGTCAGGATCTCCCACATGTGCCCGTCGGGCTCCTGCCAGTACAGGTTGCGCCCGCCCCAGGCGGTGCCCACCTTCATGTCCATCGGCCCGCGCACCTCGCTGCGGTAAGGGATGCCGGCCGCCTGCAGGCGGCCCAGGATGGCGTCGAAGTCGCCGTCGCTCACGCGAAAGCAGTAGTGCTGGACGGGGAAGTCCTCGTCGGTGTCGATGAAGTCGAGCGTCAGGCCGTCGTTCACGTAGACCGCGGCGAAGGGGCCGACGGGTGCCGGGCCCCAGGGCACGCCGAGCAGGTCCGCCAGCTGCTTCGCGGATTCGGCCTTGTGGCGCGAGGAGACGATGGAGTGGTCGAGTTCGATGCGCATCAGCGGCCCCCGGCGGAGGGTGGTCCCGCATCGATGTTAGGCGGGGTCGACGGCAGGTCCACCGCCACCCTCAGGCCGCCGTAGGGGCTTTCGGCCAGGGCGACGCTGCCGCCGTGGCGCACGGCGATCTCTTCCACGATCGCCAGGCCGAGTCCCGAGCCGGGCACCGTCTGCCCTGGCGGCCGGTAGAAGCGCCGCAGTGCGCTGGCCCGCTCGTGGGGCGCGATGCCCGGCCCGCTGTCGTCGACCACCAGCCGCGCCCGGCCGGGCAGGGCCTGCACCCGCACGGTGATGCACTCGCCGCAGCCGGCGTACTTCAGGGCGTTGTCGAGCAGGTTGACCAGCAGCTCCTGGAGCAGCACCGCATCGCCGCGCAGCGCGGCCGAGGCGACGCTGGATTCGTCTAGGCCCAGGTCGGCCCCTTCGGCGACGGCGCGGGGCGCCATTTCGAGGCACACCTGGCGCGCGAGCAGCGCCAGGTCCACCGTCTCCGTGGGGCCGGCGGGGCCGTGCTCCGCGCGGGTCAGCGAGAGCAGCTGGTGGGCCAGCCGGGCCGCCCCGTCGGCGGTGGCGCTCATGGCCTGCACGATCTCGCGCAGCGCCTGCGGGTCGCGCTCGCGCGCGGCGAGCGCGAGTTGCGTCTTCAACACGGCGATCGGCGTGCGCAGCTGGTGGGCGGCGTTCTCGATGAAGCGCTTGCGCAGGGCGATGAGCTCGCCCAGTCGGGCGATGTAGCGGTTCAGCGCCCGCACGAAGGCGCGGGCCTCGCCAGGGGCGGTGCGCTCGTCGAAGGGCGTGAGGTCGTCGACGCTGCGGGCCTGGGCGTCGCGGCGCAGCGTGTCCAGCGGCGCGAGGCCGCGGCGCACCGCCAGCAGGATGGTGCCCACGGCCACCACCAGCGTGAGGAGCTGGCGCGCCACCGTGTGCATGAGCAGCCGCCGCGTCAGCTGCTCGCGGGCTTCCAGGGTCTCGGCCACCTGCACCAGGGCCATGCCGCTCGCATCCGGCTCGCTGACGGGCTGGTGCAGGGCCGCGATGCGGACCGGCTTGCCGCGATAGTCCGCGTCGTAAAGGTGCACGAGCGCCGGATACGAGGGCGAAAGCGGCAGGCCCTGCGGCACCGGCGGCAGGTCCTCGAAACCGGCGAGCAGGCGCTGGTCCGGGCCGGCGATGCGGTGGAACACCCGAGCGCCGAGATCGGATTCGGCCATGTCCAGCGCCGCGTACGAGAGCTCCACGGTGTAGCGCCCGTCGACCCGCCGGATGGTCTCGGCCATGGTCCGGGCCGAGAGCATCAGCGAGCGGTCGTAGGCCGCATTGGCGATGGCCGCGCCCTCGCGGTAGGAGTGCCAGGCCCCCAGCGGCAGCACGACGAGCGTGGGCCACAGCAGCCAGCGCAGCAGCGTGGCGCGCAGCGAACCGGCAGGGCCCGTCTTCAACCGGCCGCCTCGAGCATGTAGCCCAGGCCGCGCAGCGTGCTGATACGCACGCCGCAATCGTCCAGGCGCTTGCGCAGGCGGTGCACCACCACCTCGACGTTGTCGATGCTGGTGGCGTCGTCCTGCAGCTGCTCGTGCAGGAACTCCTTGCTGACCGCGCGGCCGTGCCGCTCGAACAGCAGCCGCAGCAGGGCCGCCTCCTTTCGGGTGAGCGACACGGGCGCGTCGCCTCGGTAGAAGGCCCCCTGGCTCGGGTCGTAGCCCAGGCTGCCGAGGCGGCGCAAGTCCTGCCGCAGCCCCCTGGGCCGGCGCAGCAGGGCCTGGATCCTGGCCTCCAGCTCGACGAGTTCGAAGGGCTTCGGCAGGTAGTCGTCGGCCCCGGCCCGCAGGCCCTCGACCCGGTCGGCCACCTCGGCTCGGGCGGTCAGCACGAGCACCGGCGTCGTGTCGCCCCGCGCCCGCAGCTCGTGCAGCAGCGCCATGCCGGGCCGCCTGGGCAGGTTCAGGTCGAGCACGACGAGGTCGAAGCCCCCTTCGCGCAGGCGCAGTTCGCCCTCCTTGCCGTCCGGGGCGAGCACCACGTCGTAGCCGGCCTGCCGCAAGGCGCGGCCCAGCCAGAGCGAGAGCTCGGGGTGGTCTTCGACCAGCAGCAACCGGGGGGCATTCATGACGCGCGTCCAAGGTAGACGCCGAGGCTGTCGAACCGCTGTCAATCGCCTCGGGCTTTCCCCAGGCCGGAATGCAAGCCGATCGCAAGCGCCCGCGCCCAGCATCCGGACCGGTCACTTTTCATTTCCCGCAGGAGACAACGCTCATGAAAAAGCACACTGCCGTCGCGCTGGCCGCGCTCGGCCTGGCCGCCGCCGCGCAGGCCGAAGTCACCGTCTACGGCAAGCTCGACGCCGGATTCCGCAAGGGCATCGGCAGCGAGGACCGCGAGATCGCCACCAGTGGCGACAGCCGGATCGGCTTCAAGGGCACCGAGGACCTGGGCGGCGGCCTGAGCGCCTTCTTCGGCATGGAGCACCGCTTCTTCCCGGACACCGGCGTGCAGGACGGCGACATGTTCTGGAAGGGCTACTCCAAGGTCGGTCTGTCCGGCGCCTTCGGCACGGTGGGCCTGGGCCGGCAGTACACCGCGGCCTTCCTGATGGTGCAGAACAAGGTCGACCCCTTCGCCGGCGACACGGTCGCGCAGGTGCGCGACGTCGCCATGCGCGTGGGCGGCATCACCAAGGTGCGGGTCAACAACTCGGTGGCCTACGACTTCGCCGCCGGCGGCTTCAAGGTCGGGGCGACCGTGGCCGAGGCAGCCGGCAACGGCACCGGCGTCGACCACAAGCCGATGTCGCTGGCCGCGAGCTACGCCACGGGGCCGTTCTTCGCCGCCGCCGGCTTCGAGAACCCGGCCGGCGACAACGACAAGCAGTGGAACCTGGCCTTCGGCTACAAGATCGGCCCGGTCGACCTGACCGCGGGCTACGCCGACGGCAAGACCAACGCCGACCTGGAAGCCAAGGGCTATGCGCTGGGCATGAACTGGGCGGTCGGCACGATGGACATCAAGGCGGCCTACGGCGTGCAGCGCGTCGACGGCGAGACCACGGTGCAGAAGCTCGGCCTGGGCCTGCACTACAACCTTTCCAAGCGCACCACGATCTACGCCGACCTGGGCCACGACAGCAAGGCCGCTACCGAGAAGACCGGCTACGACCTGGGCATCCGCCACTGGTTCTGAGGCCACCTGGAGGGAGCGGCGGCCGATGCCGCCGCGGCCTCACCAGCCCGGCTTGGGCGGCGTGCGCCGCGACGCGGGCGGGATGGCCAGGCCGAGCGGCCAGTCGGTGCCTTCGCGCCGCTGCGCCTGGCCGGCCGCCTCGGCCTCGCCGGGCCGAGGTTTGGCCAAAGGCAGCCCCATCTGCTCGCGTGGGCGGTGAGGGTGCAGCGAAAGGCGGATCACGCGGACTCCTGGCGACAGCTCGGGGACGATGGCGATTGCAGCGCAGGCATCGTCAAGAACGCATCAGGATTTCGTCTCGCGATGTCCTGCTGACGTCAAGATGTCACGCATGCGTGCTGCTTGCAGACCCAACGCCCGGCCTGCGCTGAGCGTTGACCCATGAAAAACGCCTCCCGCAGGAGGCGCTGTCGACTTGTTCAGCGGAGGCTCACCACTCGCGCAGCTTGACCCGCAGGCGGGCGATGGACTGGCTGTGCAGCTGGCACACGCGCGACTCGGTCACGCCCAGCACGGCGGCGATCTCCTTGAGGTTCATGTCGTGCTCGTAGTACATGCTCATCACGTACTGCTCGCGCTCGGGCA